>JBJEAW010000001.1:0-33474 GCA_051869435.1 Prevotella sp.
GGTTTATTTCGGTTTTTGTCTTTCCTGTTGACACAGGATTTCCCGAGTGCCCCGAGAAAACGGTACAGGAGACAAGCGCCTATATTGGGACGTTTGTCTCCTGTACCGTTGGTTTTATTTGGTGGATCAGTGTCTCTGGCTATAGGATAGTGCCTGCGGATGCCAGTGGGTGTATGTGGGATATATGCTCTATACCTTATGGTTGTCAGCCAATGACCTCTATGGTGACTGTGATGTCTGTCAGCGGGCGGTCTGCCACGCCCGTTGGCATATTCTGTATCTTGTCTGCCACCTCTATGCCCTCGACGACCTCTCCGAACACAGTGTATTGTCCGTCGAGGAATGGTGTCCCGCCCATTGTGGTATATGTCTGGCGTTGCTCGTCAGTAAACCTCATGCTGCCCTCTGCCTTGCAGATTTCTTTTGTCTCGCTTATGAGACGCTCCTGAAGGTCCTGAAGGGCAGCATGGTCACGACGCTTTCTCAGCGTCATTATATCATCACGATGCTGGCCGACGAGTCTGTTGAAGACAGTCTGCTCATGCTGCATTGCCATCTGCCGCTCGAGCTGTGTCAGCTCTCCCGGGCTGTATGTCTTTCCGCAAACGATGTAGAACTGGCTTCCGCTACTCTCACGCTTCGGGTTCACCTCGTCAGCTGTCCTCGCCGCGCACAATGCGCCTTTCTTATGGTAAAGTCGTGGGGTGTCTATCTCGGCCGGAATGGTATATCCCGGGCCTCCTGTGCCGAGACGTGCTGTCGGTTGGGCGGCCTTGCTTTCGGGGTCACCGCCCTGCACCATAAAGCCCTTGATGACGCGATGGAACAGTGTGCCGTCATAGAAACCGCTCTTGGCGAGCTTGATGAAATTTTCACGATGAAGAGGTGTCTCGTCGTAAAGACGTACTACGATGTCGCCCTCTGATGTCTTGATTCTTACTTTGTTTTCCATTTTGTTTGGAATGATGATGACGTGGAGATTTTCTTTTTTTGATTATGGGGGGGCGTTGTCCTTGGTCTGGCACGGGGATGTGTCTTGCGTGGGGTATCTTGTCCCAGGAAGGCGAGGAGACTGGGAGGTCATTACATGAATATCGTTCCGAGCTGATAGACGGCCGCCGAGCATATCCAGGCGAGGGCCGTGGTGTAGATGGCGGCGAAGAGTCCCCACCGCCACGATCCTGCCTCGTTCCTTATGGCCGCTATCGTTGCTATACACGGGAAGTAGAGCAGGGTGAATATCATGAAGGCAAGGGCGGTGAGGGGTGTGAGGCCGTCGGCCTCCATCTCACGCCTGAGGAGCTCGTACTTGCTGCCATCTGTGTGCCCGCGCGGTTTCTCGCCGACAGCGCCTGAAGCCCCGGAGGCTGCTGAGGGGCTGGAGGTCTCGCCGGGCTGCACGTCATGTGTATATAAGACTCCGAGTGTGGATGCTGTTATCTCCTTGGCTCCTATGCCTGACAGGAGCGAGATGTCGAGCTTCCAGTTGAAGCCTTGGGCGAGGAACAGCGGCTCTATCGCTTTGCCGATATGCCCGATGAAGCTTTGCTCTTTCTGCTCACGCGGAGACAACGCCGGGTCGTGGGGGAAATAGCCGAGAGCCCAGACAATGATTGAGGCGACGAGGATGATGCCGCCCATCTTCTTCAGATATTCCCGTCCTTTCTCCCATGTATGGCGCGCCATGCTCTTCCATGATGGGAAACGGTAGGGGGGAAGCTCCATGACGAATGGCGTGTCCTCACCGCGCACAAGGAACCTGGAGAACAGGACACTCATGATGACGGCCATAAGGATGCCCACGGCATAAAGGGAGACAAGGATAGGGGTGTGGTATTCTGGGGCGAAGAATGTCCCTGCCATTATTATATACAGGGGCAGGCGTGCCGAGCATGACATGAATGGGAGGATGAGCATCGTGATGAGACGTGAGCGGCGGCTCTCCACTGTGCGTGTGGCCATGATGGCGGGCACATTACATCCGAAACCCATGATGAGCGGGATGAATGATTTCCCATGAAGCCCCATCTTGTGCATCAGCCTGTCCATGATGAAGGCCGCGCGCGACATGTAGCCCGAGTCTTCCATGAACGATATGAAAGCATACAGGATAAGAATCTGGGGGAGGAAGACAATGACCGAGCCGACCCCCCCCAGCACGCCGTCAATGAGCATGTCCTTGACAGGCCCGTCGGGGAGAACGGCCGTGAGCATGTCACCAAGCAGACTGACGCCGTCCTCTATCCATCCCATCGGATACCCGCCGACGGTGAATGTCGTCCAGAACATGGCATATATCATAAGCACGAAGACCGGGAGACCCATATATCTGTGGGTTATCACATGGTCTATGAGGTGTGTCACATGGTATGTGTCCTCTTTCTCGCCGATGCCAAACTCCGCCTCCTGGAGCGCTCCGTTGACGAACCCATATTTTGCGTCCATGATGGCAGTCTCGGGGTCGCATTTCAGCTCGGCCTCAATCTTCCTTGCAGCGATGTCGCGCGCATGGACAATCTCTTCGGCCTCGGGAAGAGTGCCGGCGAAATCCAGAGCCTGACGGTCGCCCTCAAGAATCTTAAGGGCGAGGAAGCGTGGCGTGTAGCGTTGGATGACAGAGCTGTCACGGCGGAGTATCTTCCTGAGACTGTCAATCCCCTCCTCGATATACGGGCCATGGTTGACATGGATATGCCCCTCGCTTATACGTCCCTCGTAAAGCTCAATGACGGTATGGAACAGCTCATTGACTCCACGCCCTGTCTTGAACACCGTAGGCACCATGGGGACGGCGAGCAGACGGCCGAGCTTCTTGTAGTCGAGCGTGTCGCCACGGCGTTCTGTCTCGTCATACATGTTCAGGGCGCATACCATACGTATGTGCATGTCGATAAGCTGTGTCGTGAGATACAGGTTGCGCTCAAGGTTTGAGGCGTCGATGACATTCAGCACGACATCCGGGGTCTTGTCTATAAGCTGCCTGCGGACATATATCTCCTCACCGCTATACGCCGATAGGGAGTATGTCCCGGGAAGATCGACAAGGTGAATCTCGTAGTCCTCGTAGCAGGCTTTTGCCTCAGCGGCCTGTATGGTGACCCCAGAGTAGTTGCCGACACGTTCGTGTGCCCCTGAGGCATAATTGAACAGGGATGTCTTCCCGCAGTTGGGATTGCCGACAAGCGCCACATTGATATGGTGGCGGCGGCGCAGTGCATAGCCGTGCATAAGCCCCTCGTCGTCGCGGTCATCTGCCGTGATGCCTCCCGTTCCGTAAGTCTGTGTCTGTGGCATGGTGTTCCTGGCTTCCCCGATGGTGACACACTGGATGCGTGCCGCCTCGTCGTGGCGCAAGGACACCTCATATCCCATGATGAGATACCGTACAGGGTCATGCAGAGGCGCATTCTCCAGGACAGTAACCTCCTTGCCCTTTATGAATCCCATCTCGACGATGCGCTTGCGGAATCCGCCGTGGCCATAGACCTTGACGATGACGGCTTTCTCGCCACTATGTAGTTCTGACAGTTTCATGCAGTATGCTTCCTTTCTTTTGTCTTTAGGGTGTGTTGACTTCGTCTTCCTTTCCTCGCCGAAGGCTGCGGGTAGCCTTTGCCTACCTCCGGCCCCACTGACCGCAGGGAAGTGATTAATAGACCCCCCCACCTTAAATGCAGCCCACCTCCAACGGGGTTAATCGCAGCCTGTCACCCTGCAAAGATAATCAAAACTTTCCATAGTTCATACTTCTCTGGAAGAAAATAATAATTTGTAGGTATATTATCCGCTCAGCTCCAGACAAACACCACTGGCATCTACGGGCTTGCTGTTTCACCATGCGCTTCTTTAAGCTCCCAGTCTATCCCGAGCGGATTATTCTTCATCCTTGTCACCATCGGGAGAGGCGTCCTCGTGCTTATCCACATTTCTGTGCCATCGGTGTCGGCCTTGACATGTATGACGCCGTCATGTGTGTCTGTTGTTCTCCAGGTGATGGTGTCATATACCATGCGGCCATCCGTCTGAAGCTCCACGAGGGCGTCACGCGATATGAACAGGAAGGTGCCGTCACACGCATATCTGTTAGCCCCCTTATATGGCGATGCCCATGAGAACATGGAGCTGCTGTTGACGACACATAGTGGTATGAGGTATGTCGATGTGTTGCACGTCAGCCGTAGTGTGTCGCCTGCCCATGTCATGCTCACAGGCCATGTGCGGTATTGGCGGTTCAGCGTGTATGAGACGTAATATTGAGGTGAGGGCATGGCGGCCTTATTCGGGGTTGGGGTTGCGGAGTTTGGGTGCGACAGCCCCGGCCCACGCCCTGTCAGCGACGGGTCGATATGCAATGGCTGCTGCCGGAGATACGCCTCGACATCCTTATGGCGCATGAATGTCCCCATGGCCAGACCGCGCTCGTGGGGATGCTTCTCCTGACTGGTGTCTGAGCGCCCAGACGGGATGGCGCCGGTAATGTCAGGACGCACAAGGTAGAGGTCTTGCCCCGCGACAGGGTATATGCCCAGCATATTGAACACGAGCCATGACGACATCGCGCCGCTGTCGTCATTCCCGGGGAGGCCGTCGGGGGTGTCGTCATAGTGGTCGTTGATAATCTGCCGTATGCGGGCCGCGCTCATGTCCGGCCGTCCTGCCCAGTGGTATAGCCACGGGGTGAGGAAACTCGGCTCGTTGGCCACATTATAGTGGCCGTTACCGAAGAATATCTCCAGCCGGCGGATGAAATTCTCCTCACCTCCACATAGCCTGACCAGCTGTGGGACATCGTGGGGCATGGAGAGGCTGTACTCGGCCGAGAGGGCCTCATAGAAGAAAGAGTCCCACCACGGCAGATGCCATGGCGCCACTTTTGTGTCCGGGCGGTAGGGTATCTTAGGGGCGAAGACGCGCGACTGTCCCCACCGTACAGAGTCGAGCCAGCCGCCCGCGTCATCCCTCGGCATGATGAACCCTCGCATTCCCTGCCATTCATAATCGGCGCGCCAGAGGTTCTGCCAGTTCCCCGACCGCCGCATGTAGAGCTCGTGCTCACGGTCGTGTCCGAGAGCCTTCGCCACTTGTGCTATACACCAGTCGTCGTAGCTGTACTCTACGGTGCGTGTCCCCGCGCGTGGTATGCCGTAGGGTATGTATCCGAGACGGTTATACTCTGCCAGTCCGCCACGGCCTTCCTTCTCGTCGTCTGCGGGCGGGGTCTCCGCATCCTTTATCATAGCCTCGAAGGCTGTCTCATAGTCTATCCCCTCCAGACCTTTTGCCATGGCGTCGGCGATGACGATATCAGCGTTACTGCCTCCCTGTGTGCGGCCGTTCCAGTTGCCGCTGCGCGCGTCGGGCATGTATCCGTCGGTCTTGTATATGTTGACCAGCGACCTCACCATGTCCCTCTGCCTCTCCCTGTCTATGAGCGTGAGGAGAGGCATCGACGTGCGGTATGTGTCCCATATGGCATAATAGTCGTCATAGTATGGCTCACCTGCTGGGACAGCTTGCCGCCCGTCTGCGCCGACAAGAGCCCCCGGCTCACGCTCGACAGGCATGAGCATGGTATGGTAGATGGCGGTGTAGAACATGCGTTTCTGTTTCTCTGTCGCCACGATGTCGAGCACGCCAAGCTTATTCTCCCATGCCTTGAGGAGATGTCTGTGTTGTGAGTCAAAACTACGCCCCGTGATGTTCCCCCTTGCTGCCTGTGTGCTGATGGTTGATATGCCTATCTTTATGTTAACAACCTTCGTGCCGGCCGTGAACCTGACTATGCGGTAACAATCGTCATATCCCAGACGCTTGTGGTAAGGGCGCCGGCAGTGCGTCTCCGCGTCCCACTTGTCAGCGGGCTGGAAGTCCCTGTCGGCCTGGAGGCAGAAATATATGGTGTAGGGGCCGCCATTGTTCCATCCTCCACGTACTCGTGTCCATCCGCATATCTCACGCCTGCCGGCGCTCTCTATCCTCGATGCGCAATACTCCTGCGCCTCACGTTTCCCGGGAATGGTGTCCATGCCGAGGAACGAGTATGCGTCAACAAGCAGGAAGAGTTCACGGGGAGAGGTGATGCGGTATATCGCGCAACGTTCTGCTGAGGTTATCTCTGTCTTTATGCCGTTCGTGTAGGTTGTTGTGTAATATCCCAGACTTATCTCTTCCGTCTGCCGCTCTTGGGCTATGATGGGTATGCCGACTCTCTCGTTCCATGGCTCTATCCTGTCGCCGTCGGCAAAAGGCTGTATGAGGATGTTGCCGTACTTCTGCCCGCCTCCTGTGCCGCTGACATGTGTCTGTGTGAATCCTTTCACCCTTTCAGGCATCGGGGCCCATCCCGCATTGGGCATGGAGACGCAGTCAGGGCCAGGCTTCGTCATGCCATACGGCATACAGGGGCCAACGAAGACACGGCCGAGACCGACAGAGCCGATGCGAGGGTCAACCCATTCCGTGTGGTCGGCATGGCATGACAGCGAGACGGACAGTGAGAAGAGTGATAATAGGAGTGTGCGGTTCATGATGGGATGATAATGTTTGGTAAGGTTGAGAGTGGGACATTCTAATGACTGTGTCCGTTACAGGATTGTAATATAGCGAAAACCAACGGATATCCATGGATGTGCGATTAGTGGGTGTATATGACAATACCGGTATAATGTGAAAGAGTGGACACATAGACAGGTTGACACCATCAACTTGTCCACATGTCCACTTCTTGCTTGTTTATCCCTCCCCCTTTATAGGGGAGATTCGTTTAGTAACCGGGATTCTGTGTCCATCCTGGGTTAAGGTCAAGCATTTCCTGTTCTACAGGGAATATGCGATGACGCTTGTCGAAATTTGCGTCAGGGAAATTCTTGTAATGAGGGAAGAACTCATCCTCATAGTGCCCGAAACGAACCATGTCATTACGACGCCAGTTCTCGTCGAAGAACTCACGGCCACGCTCCTCATAGATATCGTTGAGGGTTGGCTCAGAGCTGATGGTCGGGGCGCCTGCGTATGAGCGTATCTGATTGAACAGTTCCTTTGCCCCTGACTGTCCGCTGCGCGCAAGAGCCTCCGCCTTTATGAGGAGGATGTCGGCATAACGGAATAGTGGGAGGTCGTTTGACTGGTTACGGCCGTTATTATAGTCGGCCGGTGTCGTGAACCATTTGATAGAGTGGCATCCCTGCTGTATCGCCTCCGCGTTGTTGCCCACGTCGATAGTGTTGTCTTGCTTTGCGAGCTTGATGTCTTCCGTAAAGTGGACCTGCGCACCCTTGTACATGAATGGCTCAGATGTAGGCTTCAGTGTTTTTGGGTCGCGGATGAAGATATCACCACGCAGGATGCTGAGATTGCGGATATCGCCATCAAGGCAGAACCGCTTTACGCATTCTGGTGTAAGAACCATGTTGCCTCCAAACGACTGGGTGAACTTGTCTGCCGAGCCATAGACGTTAGGGAGAAGGTTCTTCATGTCCTTGAATGTACGCGGACGTGCGTACTGCATACCCTGACGGTTGATGGCATCGTAAGGCATCGCATAGATGAAATCCTCACATTTCCAATCATTATCGTAGGAGAATTTCTGGAGATAGTCAGCATACTTGCCTGTACCGAGGTTGAACTTGCCGCTGTTTATGATTTCGTCACAAACACTGATACAATCGTCAAGTTTCTGATTGGGAGAGGCCGCCGCGTCATATTGGTCAACAGAGTCTGCTGTATATACTGCCCAGTTGATGTAAATCTTTGCCAATAGAGCCTGTGCCATCCATTTGTTTGGCTTGCCATATGTGTTCTCTGTCACATCCTCTGTGAGGGCAGGTATTATCTCTAACAGCTCTTTCTCTATCCACTCTGCCACTTCTTTGCGTGGTGAGCGCGGGATAACCTCCCCCTCAGCCGGAACTTTCTCGAGGATAGGAGCGTCACCAAATGAATCCATGAGAATCCAAGTGAAGAATGCGCGCATGGCGCGCGCTGGGGCGGTCATCTTGACAGACGCTCCGCTTCCGAGTTCGTCAAGTATTGTGTTTGTTTTTGTTATACCTGCTGTGACGTCTGAGTACCAGTCGAGGGATGCGTCTGTCGCATAGCTGTTATGAAGGGCCTGATGGGCATATGTGCCATCATCATAATAGCCTCCATCGAAAGCGAGCGCTGTGAACTCGTCAGACGCAAGACACTGTGCCTCCATGTAACGGCGGCCGAGTGTGCCGGCAAGGTGGAAATAGACATCGGCCATCTTCGCCTCAACGACAATCATAGGGTCAACGCCAGAATTCTCACTCGGGTCTTGAGTGTATTGTGATTCTACATTGACATCCAAATCTGTACAGCCTGTTATCGCTACAGCAAACAATCCGGCTGATAGAATCAATTTATTGAGTTTCATAATCTTATATTCATTTTAACGTTTTCAACTTCAATCATCTGACAGTAACGATCGCTAGGCGGTTAGAGTGGGTTGAGTCGGCACCCTTAGCTGTCGTATAGATGACATTAACTCCCTTTGCCTTTAGATAGTCGGCAACAGCCGCGGCACGTGCCTCAGAGAGCTTCTGGTTGGCTTTCTTATCTCCCTCTGGCGATGCGTATGCCACAATCTCTACGTTAGCGCCCTTCTCTATGCCGTCAAGCTCAGACGGGTTCAGTATCTCAGATGAGTTTACTGGGAATGTAACGACATAGGTTGTCTGAACGTAGATGTTCTTGCCCGGAACCTCCTTGACGACTTCCTTAACGACAGGAACTTCCTTTATCACCTCACGGTCGATATACTGTGGCTGTACAGCCTTCTTTGCCTTGCCACCACCGAAGTTGATTTTCACGCCTACCATGAATGTGCGTGTGTGTGGATAGCGGCTCCAGCGGTAGTCAACACCTGGGTCTATGCCGCCAAGGTTCACCTCAGGGTCAAGTCCCTTATAGTCAGAGATAGTGAAAAGGTTGTTCGCTGTTCCGTAGAGTGTGAGATCCTGTATCCAGTCGTTGAAGCAATTACGGAATGTGTAGCTGAGAGAGAGTGTCTGCAGGCGGATGTATGTGCCTTTCTCAATCCAGCGGTCGGATGGGAGAGAGCCTGACGCGTCGCCAGCGGGCATATCAAGGAATTCTCTCAGCACGTTCTTACCGTCAGAGAAGAGCTGGGCTGAAGTGTAATGAGCGCGTGCGCTATTATAGACATCGTTACCGAAGACGCCTGTTATGAAGGCGTTGAGACTCCAGTTCTTATATGTGAGCGTATTGTTCCAGCCTGCGTTAAGCTTAGGCTGTGCGCATCCTGTTATTGAGCGGTCCTTGAGGGTAGGATTGTTTGTTGTCTCTCCTGTGCGGTTGCCATTCTCGTCAAGGACATAGTACTCAGAGCGTCCGTTGACAGTGCCAGCATATTGGTATGTATAGAATGTTCCGAGCGGCTCGCCCTCCATAATCTTCTGTGTCCATCCGTTAGCAGACACGCCTGCCACCATAGGGTCGCCCTGTGTGAGGTTTGTGGTATGGAAGACATCATTCTGCATCTTGTCGATGCGGTTCTTGTTGTGTGAGAGGTTGACGGTGGTGTTCCATGAGAAATTCTTTGTGCGTACTGGGACGGCGTTCAGAGTCACCTCAATACCCTTGTTGGTCATCTCGCCGACATTAGCTCTAATCAATCCATAGACATACTGTGTTGTCGGCACAGGATATGACCAGATGAGGTCTTTTGTCTTCTTGTTGTAAACCTCGACAGTACCGTTGATGCGGCCTCCGAGGAACGCGAAGTCAAGACCGATGTTGAGCATGGATGTCTTCTCCCACTTGAGGTCAGGGTTGGCGTTCTTCGTCGCGCCGTATGTACGGTATATCTTGCCGTCGTATGTGAATGTGCCTGTCGCGCCGTATGTGTTGTATGATGAGTATGGGTCGAAGCCCATAGAGTTACCAGACACACCATAACCGGCACGTAGCTTGAGGTTGTGGAAGACGTTCTGGTTCTTCATGAACTTCTCCTCTGTGATGTTCCATGCCACGGATGCTGACGGGAATGTACCCCAGCGGTGGTTCTCTCCGAAGACTGAGGAGCCGTCGCGGCGGATAGTGGCCTGGAGCATGTAGCGGCTGTCGAACGAGTAGTTCGCACGGCCGTAGAACGATATGTTGCGGATATTCTCAATGTAGCCGCTCTGTACCGAGTTCTGCACGCCGAGAATCTGCTGGGCGTATGACATGTTCTTCCATGTGAGGTCGTCATTATAGTAGCCCTCGACGCTGAGGCCGAAACCGTCGTTGTTCTTCTTCTCCTCCCAAGAGTAGCCGGCCATCAGCCCCCATTTGCTCTTGCCTACCTGGAAGTCATAGTTGCCGTAAGTCTCGAATGTCTGCTCATGTCCGAAGTATGTGTTTCTTGTGGCCTGCCCGTTCTTGTTTCCGATGCCCTCAAGCTGTGAGTTGCGGGTGTTGTAGGCGCTGTATGTGCTCTGGTAGTTGTTCCATGAGTAGTTGACATTCCATGTGAAGCCCTTGAATATCTCGAGTGCTGCCTTGCCTGTAAACTGGTTGCGCTTCCATATTGTCTCAGAGATGTTCTCTTCCATGAGTGCCAGGGGGTTATAGTTCTTTGAGCCTGAGCCGATGGTCCAGTTGCCATCAGCGTCCTTGATGGCGTTTGTCGGAGAATAATAGTTCATGGCATCAAGTACGGAGGCTCCCTCATTGCCTGTTGGCACGCCGAAGTGTTTGCCGTACATGGAGTTGAAGCCGAGAGAGACTGTCAGATGGTCCTTGAGTGTCTTTGTCGAGACGAGCGAGCGGAAGTTGAAGCGGTCCATTCCCGTCATCTTTATGACACCCTCACGCTTTATGAGGTTTGCGCTTGCCATGTAGTTTGTCTTGTCGTTGCCGCCGTTTATGCTGACGTTGTGGCTGTGGCTTATGCCGGTACGGAGCACCTGGTCCTGCCAGTCAACATTAGCACCGCCATCCTTCAGCGTCACACCGTTCTGCTTGGCATAGGCGCGGAGCTCGTCGGCTGTACACATATCGTATGTGTTGAGGATGTTGTCGAAGGCTGCGTAGCCGTTGTAAGAGACATTCACTCTGTCCTGTGCGCCCTTCTTTGTTGTGATGATGATGACACCGTTGGCAGCCTTTGAGCCGTAGATGGCTGTCGCCGTAGCGTCGCGGAGCACATCAATCGACTCTATATCGTCAGGAGAGACAATGGAGATGTCAACGCCAGGGATGCCATCGACAACATAGTATGGCGACATGGCCGCGCCTGTGCGGAGTGTTGACGCGCCACGGAGAGTTATGGTAGGAGAGCCGTTAGGGTCGGCTGTTGATGACACCACGAGTCCCGGCACTTTGCCCTGGAGCATCTGGGCGGGGTCTGTGAATACGCCCTTGTTAAGGTCTTCAGCCTTGATAGTCGTGATGGATGATGTAAGGTCTTTACGCTGCATTGTGCCATAACCTACGACAACGACTTCCTCAAGCGACTGGTCGTCCATTGTCATGGTAAAGTTTTGTCCGGCGTTGATGACTGCTGTCTCGTATCCGATGTAAGACACCTTCAGCTTTGCGTTCGCTTTTGTCGTGCGGAGCAGGTAACGTCCGTTGGCATCAGTGACAGTACCATTCTGTGTGCCCTCTTCCATAACGGTAACTCCAATGAGGGGTTCGCCGTTGGCGTCCTTGATGACACCCGTAGTCTGGCTTTGTGCCATAGCTACAGTCGTGCAGAGCAATAATGACGCTGCGGCGAAACCTTTTCGCCATACATTCGTCTTGTGTGCTGCTTTCTTGTTCATAATTATAATATTAAGTGTATAAAATTATTACTTTTTATTTTCCAGAAAATATCTTGATATATCACTCTCTATCTCAAGTGTATCCCTTTCGTGTCAACATTCGTGGCATTCTCTACATATATTGCCGATGGCTCGCGCCTGACAAATCCCTCTCCCTTACACGGGCGTTTGTCATAGACACCGGCCGGATAGGATGTCCTTTTTTTCAGACTGATATTAACATTGCTGAAGAATATGTCGCTGACCTTGTCTTCTGTCTCTCCTCCCACGAAACATCCGTTCTCGGATGTAGCGGTTATGTTGTTGAAGAATATCCTGCTTACCATTCCGCATCGTCCCTCTGTCTGTCCTTCGGGGAATCTCCAGTTGGCGTCCTTATGGTTGCCGTTGGCGCGTGGATATGACGTGACATATATCGGCTCGGCCTTTCCCCACCATACATCTGACCACAGACGACAATCGAGAATAATGTCAGAGAACACGACATCTGTCACGGTCCCCTCGTCGCGGTTCTGTATTCCGAGGCCGCGGTTGCTGTCAGTTATGATACAGTTGGAGAATGTCACGCGAGCTATCGAATCGACATTCTCGCTGCCAATCTTTATGGCACACGAGCGGGAGGTCATAACACAGTTCGTGACGGTAATGTCTTTCGTCGGGCCATATTCGGCGAACTCTCTCCTGTTCTTCAGGCATATACAGTCGTCGCCCGATGTTATGTGACAGTTAGCGACCCTCACTTTGCGGCTGTGGTCAATGTCTATGCCGTCGCCGTTCCTTATCTTGAGGTTGTTCAGCAGCGATATGCCGTCAATAACGACATTGTCACACCCTATGAGGTGTACCGTCCAGTATGCTCCGTCGCGTATCGTGATATCACGTATAATCATGTCGTCACAATCGATGAGTGTCAGGACATGCGGCCGGGGGTCGAATGTCGTGACGGGCTTCAGCTCATAACTGTCAGAAAGCTCCCCGGCCATGAAATTGATGCCGTTGCCGTCGATGGTGCCACGGCCGGAGAATCCTATCCCCCTGGCATGTCGGGCGTATATCCACATCATTCCCTCACCCTCGTTCTTCCCGAAGGCCGACAGCCTGTATATGCTCTCATCGGGATTGGCCCTCCATACGGCCTGCTGTTCCAATACGATATAGACGTATGGCTTTATCTCTACAGGGCCGGAGAGAAACACCTTCCCTCTCCCGAATATTACATCTCCGCCTCCTTCTGCTGAGCAAGCGTCGATGCATCTCTGTATCGCAGCAGCGTCGTCGGTAACGCCATCACCTTTCGCGCCGTAGTCTGATACATTGTAGGATGACGCAAAAGAGACACAAGGGAGCGTGATGATCAGGAGTGTTGATAAAATTAACCTTGTCATAGTAAGCAATCAAGTTGATATCTCCCAATGTCCTTATGCTTTAACTCAATATTCCATTTCTTCTACGTTAAAGCCAGAATCATCAGGGAGACGTGTATTGTCATGGGGGTGTGTTCAATGGCGTTCAGAGGTCGTATTTACGAGCACAAAATTAATATATTTCTCTCACAACTAAAAACTTTTCTTGTATTTTTTTTGCATTATTCCATAATTCTTCATAATTTTGTAAGCATTAGAGTGAAATAAAACAAAATAATTTTAATGAGAAATATACTATCGATACTTTTTTGCCTATTCCTCATGCAGACAGTCAGGGCGAATCCTGTTGACGAGCTCCTTGAGCGCATAGACCGTGGGGCATCTGAAAAGATTAAGACAGAGTTAGTCAGCTCAGACCGCGATTTCTTCGAGCTTGACCAGAGCGGAGAGCGTGTTGTCGTGCGTGGAAACACCTGGGTGAACATCGCCACAGGTGTCAACTGGTATCTGAAATACTATGCCGGGATACACATCTCATGGAACAACATGCGCCCGAAGATACCTGCCAGACTGCCCAAAGTCTCCCACCGTGAGAGACACGAGACGGACTTGTCATTGCGCTATAACTTCAATTACTGCACATTCTCATACTCCATGGCATTCTGGGACTGGGAACGCTGGCAGCAGGAGATTGACTGGATGGCCCTGCATGGGATAAACATGCCTCTCGCCATCACAGGAGAGGAGTGTGTGTGGCGGAATGTCCTGCTCAGGCTGGGATATACAGAAGAGGAAATCGGACGGTTCATCTCCGGCCCGGCGTTCTTCGGATGGTGGGCGATGAACAACCTTGAGGGGTGGGGCGGCCCGCTCCCCCGCTCATGGTACAGCCAGCAGGAAGCTCTCCAGAGAAAGATCCTCAGCCGTATGCGCCGTTTCGGCATGTCGCCCGTCCTCCCCGGCTACTGCGGCATGATGCCACATGACGCAAAAGAGCGGCTCGGCCTCGATGTGACACTGTCAGGGCCGTGGAACGGATATACGCGCCCGGCAAACCTCAGCGCGACAGACAAGCGTTTCGATGAGATAGCCGATATATACTACGACGAGCTGACACGGCTCTACGGACACGCTGACTATTATTCTCTCGACCCTTTCCATGAGACGAGCGACGACCTCACCATTGATTATGCCAGGGCAGGCAGCAGCCTCCTGAAGGCCATGAAGCGGTGTAATCCGAAGAGCGTATGGGTAGTGCAGGGATGGACAGAGAATCCGCGCCCGGAGATGCTGCGCGACATACCGCGGGGAGACATCCTCATACTCGACCTCTTCTCAGAGTGCCGCCCCATGTGGGGCATACCGTCCGTATGGCAACGCAAGGAAGGATATGGCGAGCATCCATGGCTCTTCTGCCTCCTTGAGAATTTCGGCGCGAATGTCGGGCTGCATGGAAGGATGGACCAGCTGCTCGATAATTTCTATGAGACAAAACACAACCCTCTCGCAAAGAACATCAAGGGCATAGGGCTGACAATGGAGGGGATAGAGAACAATCCTGTCATGTTCGAGATGATGTGTGAGCTGCCATGGCGCCCTGAGCGTTTCACGAAAGAGGAGTGGATAAAGCGTTATTGCCGGGCACGTTATGGGGCGGACGACCCGTCCGTATCCGCCGCTTGGGACATCCTCGTGAGCTCTATATACAACTGTCCGGCAGGAAACAACCAGCAAGGGCCTCATGAGAGCATATTCTGCGGGCGCCCCTCACTCCATAATTTCCAGGTGAAGAGCTGGTCGAAAATGCGCAACTACTATGACCCCGCCTCGACATTGGAGGCTGCAAGGCACATGCTTGAGGCGGCCGGCAGGTTCAGGGGCAACAACAACTATGAGTATGACCTCGTCGATATAGTGAGACAGGCGCTTGCCGACCAGGGGCGCATAGCCTATCTTCACGCCATAGCCTATTATAACTCTTTCTCACGCAAGGAGTTCAGACGTGAGGCGCGACGTTTCCTTGACATGCTTCTCCTGCAAGACCGCCTCCTCGCCACACGGCGTGAGTTCCGTCTCGGCCATTGGACAGAGGCTGCCCGAGGTTTAGGCAGGACAGAAGACGAGAAGAATCTCTACGAGTGGAATGCGAGGGTGCAGATAACAACATGGGGCAACCGCTTCTGTGCCGACAATGGCGGCCTCCGCGACTATGCCAACAAGGAGTGGCAGGGACTCTTGCGCGACTTCTATTTCCCACGCTGGCAGGCATACATCGACGCTCTCGACGCCCAGCTTACAGCCGGCTCACTGCCCGACCCCGACGCTCTCGGCGGCGGGAAGAACGCCAACAAGACCTCGGCCGAGCTGTTCCAGATGGCGCTGCCCGCCGGACCCTCAATCGACTGGTATGCCATGGAGGAGCCTTGGACCCTCAAGCATAACGCCTACTCTCCAATACCCGAGGGAGACGCCATAGACATGGCACGCGAGGTGATGGCCCTTCTTGAGGCCGGGGCCTCCAGGCCGTAACGGCCAGCCCCCTCCCCCTTCTGCATAAATCCCCATCGCACAAGAACGGCTGAGGAGCGCGCGGGGCTATATACCCGCTCCCCCCGCTACATGAGGCCGCCCTTGAATACACCATAAAAGACATTCACAACAAGAAAACCACCACATGCCGTCAGACAACAGTAAGGTACAGATACCCCCCTCCCCACGTTCCGCCCGCTCCCAGCAGAGTGGCACGCGCCTTGTCGCGCTCGATGTCTTCCGTGCCCTCACCATCCTGCTCATGATACTTGTGAACAACGGTGCCGGCGACGACATATACCCACAGCTTGTACATTCCAGATGGAACGGCCTGACGGCGTGTGACCTCGTCTTCCCCTTCTTCCTCTACATCATAGGCTTCACGACATACATCAGCATGGGGAAGAGGAGCTTCACGTGGTCGCGCGGTGTGCTCCGTAAGATATTGGGTCGCACCGTCCAGCTCTTCCTCGTCGGACTGCTCATAAACTGGCTCGACATTGCCTGTGACGGCCGCCCCCTCGATTTCGCCCATCTCCGTGTATGGGGGGTGATGCAGCGCATCGCCGTCTGCTATCTCCTTGCCGCAGCCTTCGCCGTTACATTCCGTCACCGCTATGCCATTCCCGCCTCCGTCCTGCTCCTCGCCGCCTATCATGCACTCCTTGTCTATGGCGACGGGTTCGCTTGCGATTCATCACTTAATATCCTGTCGCGAATAGACACCACGCTCTTTGGCCGCGACCATCTTTACCACAAGAGTCCCGTCGATCCCGAGGGGCTTGTCTCCACCATTGGCGCCGCGGCCCATTGCCTCCTGGCTTTCGGCATCTCATGGCGGGTGATGAGCATGAAGAGCCGCCGGCACAAGACAATTTTCCTCGGCCTTGCTGCCGTTCTCCTTGTCTCTGTCGGCTATATGCTCACGTTTGCTGGCTGTCCTTTGAACAAACGCGTCTGGAGCCCTTCCTATGTCCTCATGACAGTAGGCATGGCGAGCTTTTTCCTCGCCCTGTTGATATACATTATCGATATAAGGGGCTGGAGGGGCGGACGCCTTATGACGCTGCTCCTTACCATAGGCGTTCATCCCATGTTCCTCTATGTCCTCAGTGAGGTTGTCGCCATCGTCATAGGCGCTGTGGCCCTGAAAGACTATGTCTTCGGCCATATATCGGGCGTTATCGCTGATGGAGGTGCCGCCTCCCTTGTCTATTCCCTCCTGTTCATAGCCACTATGGTCGCCGCCGTCGTCTCCCTCAAGGGTGGGAGACGATGACACTTTTCACCCACATTCATGACACAGAGAGCCTTCCACCTGCGCTTTGGGGGGAGTTTTCTTTTTTTTTTTTGAGTGGGGCATCGCTGTGTCCTGCATTCGCTTACAGATTGAAAGTTTTGGTGGGGGGATTTGCTTATATTTTTCTTGCAATAACAGCAATATCATTAGAGGTGCTGAATGAGTATGTCATATCTATTGCATTATAATTTATTTCAATAGAAATGACATGCTGATATGCACTGCTTACAATTCTTTTCCTGTACCCACGCCATAAGCCATCAGATGATGCCATGATATGGTAGAGCTTCTCTCTGTGCTGCCGGGGTCACACCTGTCCCTACGGATAAAATGAGCTTTTCAAAGGAAAAAGAATGTGTGTAGAATACTGCCACAGTACATGCTGAGGTCTGATGACGGTTATAATGGAGACTGGGGGGGGGCTGCTGAGGTCTGATGACGGTTATAATGGAGACTGGGGGGGGCGCCCCCGTCTTGACGGGGCCCAGTTCTACCCCCTCCTTACAGCAGGGGGGCTTGTCACGACTGTCTGTCATTGTGGGGCACAAAAATCCCCCCTCTCTCCCCGATGCAAAGGAAAGCATGAGGAGAGGGGGGGGGGGGGAGAGTTTTTTCTGGTCTGAGGGGGATGCGTTACTTCTCCGTCTCAGGCATCTTATACCAGTCGCCTGTCTGTCTTGCTATCTGGCGGCGTGTATATTCGTTGTATCCTGGGCGTTTGACTGTGGCTCCGATGCCATATGGCGAGCGCAGGAATTTTCCGTCCTTCTCTGGCTTCACGGCCATATCGTTATATTTCACGATGAGGTATGTGGCAAGCTCGCGCCATGTCTTCAGCATAGCCTGCGCTGTCTCGACGCTATAGGTGTTCAGGAATTTGGCGCAGGCCTCCTCGCCTCTTGTCTCTAACACCTGCATGGCCTCACGCTCTATCTTCGGCTGCTGGGCGAGATAGGTGCGGTCGAGGCTGTCACGTACGGCCTGAAGGTCGGGGAAGAGCATGTCGTAACGCGGATAGACCATATTGCTGACCCAGTTGCATACCCAGTAGGCGTTGTCCATAGAGAATGTGAGGGCATCGGCGCCGGGGGTGTTATAACACTCGGGCTGTACGGTCATGGAGCAGTACATGGGTGTGAACGAGACCATATTGGCATCATCATTACCGAACCACAGTACTCCGCCAATCTGCCGTGGCAGCCATCCGCGGAGCTGGGAGATGAAGACGAACCCTGACTGGACGGTGGATGTGGGACGCTCGTTGAAGTATGTCACGCCGTCAACCTTGAACGACAGTGGTGTCTGGCGGTATGGCGAGGCGCAGAGACCCTGGCCGGGGTCGTCGGCGCGTGTCTGTGCCATTGGTGTACCCTCGTAGTGGTCTCTCATGGATGTCTCAAGGTCAGCCACGCTGAGTTTGCGCTTTGGCTTTATGAAGAGAGGCATCGGCTTGGCGTTAGGGTCTTTGCCGAGAGCCCATGGAAGATACTCGTCGAAGCCTCCCTCTGCCCATCTGTTGAAGAAGCTCCACACACGCGCGTCGCAATAGCGGCGGCCGCCGAAATCAGCCGGTGCGTAGGCGTCGGCCCATGAGAAGTCGGCGTCACGTCCAGTGAACCATCCTTTCTCACGTGCGAAGCGTATCACGTCCTTTGAGTACATGACATTCTTCTTGTCCTTCATGTCAAACTGACGTATGCGGCTCTGGTTGGCGTGTGCCGCGATACAGTCGTCAGGAATGCGCTGTGCGACCCATACTACGCCTTTCGAGCCCGGACCCTTGCCCTGAAGCTCCATGATCCATGCCTCGTCAGGGTCGCATATTGTGAATGACTCTCCGCTCGAGCAATATCCGTGGGTGCTGGCGAGTGTCGTCATGACCTCTATGGCCTGGCGGGCTGTCTTGGAGCGCTGGAGGGCGATGTATATTAGCGAGCCGTAGTCAATGATGCCTGTGGTATCGACCATCTCCTCGCGTCCGCCGTAGGTGGTCTCGCCTATGGAGACCTGCCACTCGTTCATATTCCCCACGACATTATATGTCTCTCGCGCCTCGGGTATCTCGCCGAGTGGCTTGTTGCTGTCCCAGTCGCGTATCTTGCGCATCTCGCCCTTCTCATGCTTTGCGGCGGGGAAATGATACAGGCCGATGAACATGCCGTATGAGTCTGCGCTGTAACTGAACATCACGGAACCGTCGGCAGAGGCTTTCTTGCCGACAATAAGGTTTGTGCAGGCCATGCAGGCCATGCTGCTCATCATGAAGATAAGAACTAATGATAATCTGTGTCTCATTGATATTCTATATTAGGTGGGTTATGATGGTGGGTTATGATGGTGGGTTCTGGTAATTACCCCCCCCCCCCCCTTGGGCCAGCGGCTCCAGGGGACTTAAGGGTGGAGGGGGAATATGCGATGACGCTGTCAGAAATATACTCCGACACCTATTCTGAATCCGATAGTCGAATAGTCTTTATGAGACTTGAACGACTGGTCGTAGTATATGGAAGGCTCAATGGTAACATGGCGGTTGAGGAAGTAGCAATAGCCTATCTCTATGCCTGGCATGAAATCATTATGCGTTTGTGTGTCAACCTGCTTCAGATGGCATCCGGCTCCAAGGAATATGCCGTTCTGGAGGATATAGTATCTCACGCCGACACCAACGGAGAGGTTTGTATAGTCGTTGTTCGTGTCTATGCCGGCATCGGCTGTTACCATCCAGTTGTCGAGAAAGCAATAGCCTGCCTTGCCTTGGAAGTCGAGGCTCAGCTTGCGCGAACCCTGATAATTGAGGTCAAGGCCTGAGAGCGAGGCTCCGCCATACCATTTTCCTTCTTCAAACTGGGCACTCGCTGTCAATGACATAGTGAGAGCGACGAGCACAAATAAGATTTTCTTCATAGTCGTTGTATTCTTAAAAGATGAGTTTGTTGTTCTTTATATGATTATAGGTTCTGGCCTGATACGTTTATGCCTGTTGTTTGGCATGGGCCTGTTTTTGACGGAAGATGTGTTCACACGGATTATCACTGAAAAAAAAATCCGTGACCGTCCGTGGACATCCGCGTGACGAGGATTAGCCGAATGGACACCAAGAGAAAGCGAGATACGGCTTTTAGGTGTGCCTGAGGCTGGGGGAACGGCTGACTTCTATGTGGGGCGATTGGGAGAGAGAGGGGTGGTTGGGAGGAGAAATGATTATTTTTCTTCCCTTTCTTTGGCCCACATTTCCTCACGGCGTAGTGCGTTACGTCTCGAATGTTCCTGACCCTCACGGAAGAATGTCTCCATCCTCGACTTCCAGTTGAAGAAGAACACGAGAGCCATGAGGCCAGAAGCCATTCCGAGGAAATAGCTCAGGCTATGGTCAAGGTTGAAACCTTGCTTGGATATGCAGATGAAAACGCAGCTCACTATTGTCATGAACGTTGCGGGGAGCAGCGTAATCCAATAGTTCTTCTTCTTCAGGGCGAGATATACGGAGACTGTCCATAGGGTGAAGACGGACAACGTCTGGTTGGCCCATCCGAAATATTTCCATATCACATTGAATCCATCCTTGTTCTCTATCTGCCAGACGAGAAGGGCTATCGCGGACAGGAACATGGGGACACAGATATAGAGACGCTTGCGTACCGGGCGCTGGTCGAGTGTGATAAACTCGGCTATAATGAGACGCGCGGAACGGAAGGCGGTGTCTCCGCTTGTTATAGGTGCGGCAACGACACCAAGCACGGCGAGCACACCTCCGGCAACGCCAAGCCAGCTGTTACACATAACCATGACCACCTCAGCCGCATTGCCGAATATCTGTGTTATATTATCTCCTGCCGCCAGTTTTGCCTCCACTACAGCCAGCTGGTCCGGGGCAGTCGCGGCGAGCACCTCACGCCATCCCTCTGCGTAGAAGAAATAGCTCGACACGGTAGCCCAGACAAGAGCGACGAGACCCTCTGTTATCATGGCCCCGAAGAATATCCTGCGTCCCTGCCGCTCGCTCTTCATACAACGTGCCATTAGCGGCGACTGTGTGGCATGGAATCCGCTTATCGCACCACAGGCAATCGTGATGAAGAGGGCAGGGAAGAGAGGGTCGGGGTCTTTTATGCCGAGACGCTTGATACCCATATTGCCCAACCCGTCCCATAGCTCTGGCAAGTGTGGATGATGGACAAAAAGCATGACAAGAAGTCCGGCTGCCATAAACATCAGCGCGACAGCGAAGACAGGATATATCTTGCCGATAATCTTGTCAACCGGGAGCATGGTGGCTATAAGATAATATACAAAGATGACTATAACCCACAGCATCAGGCTGCCAGCCCATGTGTCGGCGAACATCGTCGAGAGCAGGGCTGCGGGGCTCATGACAAAGACAACGCCCACCATGACAAGAAGCACAATGGAGAATATCAGCATGATGCGCCTCATCCTCCCGCCGAGGTATATGCCGACAAGCTCTGGTAGTGACGCTCCCTTGTTGCGGACGGAGAGCATGCCGGAGAGGTAGTCGTGGGTAGCGCCGGCAAAAACACATCCGAGGACTATCCATAGATAAGCCGAAGGACCATACCAAATTCCCATTATCGCACCGAATATCGGGCCTGTCCCGGCAATATTGAGGAATTGTATCATGAATATCTTCCAGCCGGGCAGGGTTACATAATCCACACCGTCGGCCATGCTTACGGCTGGGGTAGGGCGGTCGTCTGGGGCGAAAGTCTTCTCAACATACCGCCCATAGACGAAATAGCCTATTATAAGGGCTATAATGCTAATAGCAAAAGTTATCATTCTAATTCTTCAAAAAAAAAACATAAAGCCTCTCCCTCGCTTCGTTCAGGCATAGCTGTTGAATAAGCAGGGGAGAGGGCACCATGGATAACGGGACGATATACCTCAGTTCTGATTTCATAAGCCTATGCCTGCCGCTTTGCTGTTTTGTCCGCATCACCAGCTTATGGTATATGTCGTGTGTCTGGATTGTGTTGAGGGTGGTTCTATTAATTACAATTCTATGAGGAACTACCTTTGCGGTCTTTTACTCTCTCTCCGGCATCTTTCTTTGTAATTGCTTGCACCATAGCTCGCTATGCTGCTTCACCCTTACAAAAAAATCTGCTCGGAGATAGAGCAAAATCCCATCAAATATCGTGCAAACGAGAGGAAAACCAAGCTTGTTTGGGTTATCCCGAGTGCAGCCGATATTATCTAAAGCTAATTTATAGAACCACCCTTGATTCAATTACTTTATGATGTCACACCCCATGTATGGAACGAGTACCTTAGGCACACGTATGCCTTCGGGTGTCTGATAGTCCTCAAGGATAGCGGCCACGATGCGTGGCAGGGCGAGGGCTGACCCGTTGAGGGTATGGCATAGCTCTGGCTTCTTGGCGCCCTCACGTCTGTAACGGCAATGGAGACGGTTGGCCTGGTATGTATCGAAGTTTGATACAGAAGACACCTCAAGCCAGCGTCCCTGAGCCTCAGAGTAAACCTCAAAGTCGTAGCATATGGCCGATGTGAACGACTGGTCGCCACCGCAAAGACGGAGGATGCGGTATGGCAGCTCAAGCTTTTGAAGCAGTCCCTCAACATGGGCTATCATCTCTTTATGTGACTCGCGCGAATGCTCCGGTGTGTCTATACGCACAATCTCTATCTTTGAGAACTCATGCAGACGGTTGAGTCCACGGACATCCTTGCCGTATGAGCCGGCCTCACGGCGGAAACACTGTGTGTAGGCGCAATTCTTGATCGGGAGCTCCTTCTCGTCGAGTATAACATCACGGTAGATGTTTGTCACAGGCACCTCTGCTGTCGGGATAAGGTATAGGTCGTCAAGGTCACAATGGTACATCTGCCCTTCCTTGTCTGGCAGCTGTCCTGTGCCATATCCTGATGCCTGGTTGACAACTGTCGGCGGCATTATCTCTGTATATCCGGCCTTGTTCGCCTCGGCGAGGAAGAAGTTTATCAGGGCACGCTGTAGCTGTGCGCCCTTGCCGATATATACGGGGAATCCGGCACCTGTGATCTTCACGCCGAGGTCGAAGTCGATGAGGTTGTATTTCTTCGCGAGCTCCCAGTGTGGCACCTTTGCGTCCTTGTTCTCAGGATTGCACGTCCAGTTGCCAACAGTATCCTCGCCTTCCACACAATCCTTCAAGTTAGACTTGACTACCCAGTTGTCCTCGGCACATGTGCCTTCGGGGACCTCGTCGTATGGAATATTTGGTATCTGGCATAAAGCTGCTGTGAGGGCTTTCTCTGCCTGGGCTTTCTTCTCCTCAAGAGCTTTCGTCTGTTCCTTCATCTCGGCCACACGGGCTTTCGCTTGCTCTGCCGCCTCTTTGTCGCCGGCTTTCATAAGCTTACCAATCTCAGCAGCCGCCTTCTTCTGCTCGGCCAGCAGCGCGTCGTTCTGCTGTTGTGTCTCGCGGCGTTCTCTGTCTATGGCGAGGACATTATCTATGGCCTCGCGCGCTCGCTTAAAGTTCTTCTTCTCAAGGCCGCTGATGACACGGTCATATTCTTCTGTGATAAGTTTTAATGTAAGCATATTATATGGTTGATTCTTGTATTTCTGTTCTTTTTATGTAATTGATAATGGAGTGGGGTGTTATCCCAGCTGATGTCGGGGCATTCAAAAGAGAATTCTATTTGCTCACGACTCCAACGTATTTGATGTTTTCTCTTTACAACTGCAAAATTACTTAATTATATTCGTTTAGGCAAAAAAAACGCCATGTTTTTCATTAATAAAGAGAGAAACACGGCATTAGCCGGATATTTGTTCTCAAGTCATCACGTGCCCTTATGACACATGTTGCAGATGTGGCGTTTGGCTTAGTAGGCAGGCAGCGGGTTGTCCCCGTTGTCCGAGTGGCTAATCCATATGGAACATCTCATACAGAGGAATAGTGACAGGAGAGTTATCGGGATTAACCTCCATTATATCAGCCATCATATCCCACCATCTCTGAGTGATTGGGTCAATATTATCTGTCGCTTGTGAGTCGCGCTCTCCCGTACATTCCTGATAAGCAAACAGTATGTCTGTCTCCTTGTCATGATATATGCTGTAGTTTGTCACGCCAGCATCATGTATCATAGCCTGAAGCTCAGGCCATATCATGGCGTGTCGCCGCTCGTATTCTTCGCCGCAGCCCGGCTTAAGATACATCTTGAATGCGAATCGTCTCATATTGCTTTTGGGGATATGCATACATCAGGCATAAACGCCTGTTGTATGCCTCAATTACGTTGTAAGGCTTATTATTTCTTATAAAGGACATACGAACTGTTTGCCGAGAATGTTCCGCTCAGGATGCCCTTGCTCACTCTGAATACACGTTTGTGCACGGCATCCATGTATCGTCCGTTTGGGAGTGTTGTCCTGATTGTCGTTATTATGTCCTTGTCTGTGATGTTGACGATCATGGCACCTTTCTTTCCACGGCACACCTCTGCTATAGTCTTGTCATTGTTGACAAAAATCTCTTCGGGATAGGCCAGCATAGCTTTGCGGAACTTGTTGGCTGCCACAACCTCTGGGTGACGGAACTCGTCGTTGCCGGCCTTGCCTACGACGTTGTCGCCCCATACATTATCAGGTGACGAGCCGGCTGGACGTGAATAGAAAAGAGGCTGGCCATATCGCCTTGCTGTCAGGAAAGCCCACGCCTGACGTATCTTCTCGCACGGTATAGATGCTGACTCATGGGCATTGCAATATGTGTCATGACTCTCTACCCATGTTACGAGACGAGACGGTTGGAGTGGATGACACCAGTTGTCGTAATTGTCCGCACCCCAGTTCTGGGCGTTGAGGATATTACGTAGCACATGGCCGTAAGAGCTGGCGGTGAGGTCAAGATATGAGCCATATTCCACTTCCTTGGTGTTTCTGTCCTGCAACACCTCGCCATATATGAACAGGCCGTCAGAAGGCATTGTCATGCTGAGTCCATTGACCGCTTTACGTCCGGTCACGACATCCCAGAAGTCGTTGCAGGCCGATTTCTTGTCAAGAGGGTCGGACGGCAGGCCGATATGCTTGGCTGTATCATACCGGAAGCCTCTTACTCCGCAGGCAATCAGGTCGTTGACATACTGTAGGTAATAATGCTGGAAGGCTGGATTCTCTGTGTTTACATCTGGCAGACCGCCCATTTGTCCTGTCGTACATTGCAGACGGTCGTTGTAGTCAGTTATCTCGTTAAAGCCATTTTCGTGATATAGATTCTCATGCCCTCCAACAGCATCGTCAAGAGCGTCCTCCACACGTGTGTCGTCTATGGCTGTATGGTTGGGAAGGACATCGACAATAATTTTCAGGCCATACTTCTCGGCCTCGTCACACAGCTTTACAAGGTCGTCGCGTGTGCCTACCTGATAATTGCCTATCTTCCAGTCGGTAGGTTGATAATGATAGTACCATCTGCCATGTCCGTAGAGCTGTGGGCCGCCGCCCTTATCGCCTTTTGCCTCTATGATACAATGTTGGGCAGGAGGAGTCTGGATTGTTGTGAATCCGGCTTCAGCGATAGACTTAAGGTTCTCCCTGATTGTATTGAACGACCAGCACCAGGCATGAAGGATTATGCGTGAGTTGCCCTCACCCTCACGTGGCGGCTGATTGATGTTGTCTTGAGCCATGACGTTAACATACATGAGTGTCATCAAGACTATGGAAGTCAATGTCTTCTTGTTCATATGTTCTGTAATTTATATTTTCAAAAAATCTATTTGAAAAAAAAGTCTGCGCTGCATATCTCCGGGTAGTATGCCGTTCTTGCAGTCGTATGCCGTTCCCTTTGGGGTGTTATTCTACTACGACCTCAGCAGACAACATTTTCTTGAGAAGCGCATGGGCGTCTTTCCTTGCCTCTTCCTCGCTGACCTCATATTCTGAGAGAAGAAGCCGTGTGATGTCTTCTTCTGTGAATTCGGTGTCCTCGTCAATAGAGTTCCATATGTAAGCGGCTGTCTGGTTTACGGCAATCAGATTGGTGAAATCAATATTCTCATATCCTTCGGCTATGAGAAATTGCTCTCCGCAGAGTGAGCGCAGAGTGAATCCTGGCTTTTTCTTCATTTTTAGAGCAAGTTGATTGATGTTTATAGTGGGAGAGTGAAACGCGGTTATGGGTGGCTTGGCCACTGCTGATATATGAGGGTGTGAGAGGACAGCTGGTTACTCCTTATGGTCGTCCAGAATCTTCAGGGAACGGAATATCATGTGGTGAACCATGAGAAGCTGGTGCCTGAATGGCGTGAGCCTTGTCCAGAAGAATGAATAGAGCCTCCATTTCAAGCCGTATATCGTGTCGGGCTTCTTCCTGCCTTTGCGTATGAAAGCGAAAGCGAGAGCCTTGACATCGTCCATCTTACAATGTTCTGGGGACATGTTGCCATCGCCTTGTAGAGTGATGTCGTCACCCGATATGTCCACGATACGGTGCATGACATAACGATGGCCGTCAATAAGGGCCAGAACAGGATCCCCGACTTTTATATGCTCTGGTTTCCCAAATATTCCCTTGTCTCTGTTGTGGCAGAGGAATGGACGCATACTGTTCCCCTTAAGCAGAATGGTGACAGTATGTCCCTCACGGATAAGCCTTATGATTTCTGGCATAAGCACAGACAACGGGATATTCACGGCATCAGGATGCTGTGGCGTGGATGGAACGGGATAGAGGCGCAGGAAACGTTTTATGGCCTGTTTCATGCCTCTGTCTTCTTCCATCGACGAGAGGGATGGAGGAGATGAGCATAATGGCTCATGGCCAGAGCGGCATATAGCCTTATGGCATACGATGGCCGATACCGGAGACGCTGTACAATGGAGAATGTAGGCTGGAGTTGTACTTATAATCTGGGACACGCTGTCACATATCTTGTTGTATATGAAAGTGTCCCATTTCATCGTCGAGCATGAGGGGAGTATGGTGGCAAAAGCGATTAGCGGAGAGATCTTCTCAACAGAATTCTCCGTACATCTGTCTATCTTCGTTATCGCGCCCAATGGTGCCTTGACTTTCCTGTAACAGGGGGTCTTCCCGCTCCATGGCGAGCCATAGACGTATGGCCTGCCGTCAATGAGTCTCACAATGGGGCTGTCATCATTCATGAGGTCACACCCCTCGATTGTCCTGAGCCAGTTGGCGGTCTGTGTGCTCTTTCCTGTCCCGCTCTTGGCTATAAACGCATACGCGTGGCCTTTATGCCTCACGACAGATGCATGTATGATAAGTGTAGAGCGTATCGCTCCGGCAAAGGAGTACGCAAGCATCATGGCGTTGTTCAGTCCGAACCTCCTCATACGTTCATCACCGTTTATGGCTATGTCACAATGGGAGAAATCGGCCGTGGTGATCAGGATGGCACAATCGTTACAGAAGATATCGCGTATGACGAACTGATATCCTCCGTTATCGAGTCTGTCAACCACAGTGTCGCCATTTCCCGTGTCGAATATGCGGATATGCTGTCTCCGGGCTTTCGGCACAGGACACAGACTCTCATGTACCCTTACCGACTGAAGGAACTGCGGACTGTCTGACGATGATATCCCAAAAGGAGCGAACGAGGGGATGAGATGAAGCCCATGCCTTTTGTCTTCTTTCTCGAACGACAGCTCTACTCTCCAGTCGGCAATATTAAACACGTATCCTGACATCTATTCTTGGTTTTCTTCTGGACGAACGGCCTTGAATGTGAACTCACCAGTAGGTATTATCTTTAGTTCTGTCCCCTGCTCATTGTATCGGCGGCGGAGCTTAGTGTAGGCTTTCTCTGCCTTCTTTCGTGTCCTCTTGAAGAATACGGTGTTTGTGCGTCTGGCATCTCCCTTGTCCTTGAAATACTGGTTCAACTGGCCTACATAATCCGTAAGTCCGCCAATGATATGCTTCGACACGAAGTATGCGCTGTCAATCACCTGTACATCTGTTATATAGACTGTTGTGTCATTAAACGATGGAGACACGCCGTACATGAAGACTGTTGTTGTCTTTATAGTAGGCTTATGGTCTGCTTTCTGTTTCTTTTTTGCAGAGAGGGTCAGCACCATAGCTGACAGCAACATGAATGTCAATAACTTTCTTATCATATGTTGTGATGTGAGATTTGTTTGGATAAATACATATGATTATCAGACAGCCTGCTGAAGCATTAACTGATAATCACGAGAGATAGCTTCTTAGGGCTTTGTTCTTTGTCACGGAGCGCATGTGTCTCAGTCCTTTCTTGCGTATCTGACGCGCCCTCTCTCTTGAGTATCCATATTTCTTCCCTATCTCAGCGAGTGTCATTTCTTCTTGGCCTATACCAAAATAGGCTGAGAGTACCTGCCGCTCCCTCTGGTGGAGAAGAGTTACAGAGCGTCGTATCTCATCCCTGAGAGCCTCGATGGCGGTAAGGTCGTCTGTATCAGGCTCGTCAGGGTCGCGCAGCTTATCGACAAGGGTTGTCTGGCTTCCTTCCTTTATAGGGGCGTCAACAGACATGTTCCTTGTGCTTGCCTTCATCGCAGACATCACATGTGGCTCGTCCATCCCCGCCCTGTCAGCTATCTCATTGACATTCGGGCGCCTTTCGTTCTCCTGCTCAAAGATGGCGCGGAGCCTGTTGATGCGGTTGACTTTCGTCACATCTTTTTCTGGCACAGAGACTGTACGCCCCTGGCTTGCTATGGCACGCTTTATAGCGTCGCGTATGTTTCTTGAGGCAAACGGTACGAAGCGGACACCGCGAGAGGCGTCAAAACGCTCGACAGCCTCAATGAGGCCGATGTTCCCCTCGTTTATCAGGTCTGCAAGCTCGACGCCCTTGTCTGTGTACTGGCGTGCTATGTTTATCACAACATTAAGATTGGATGTGATAAGACACTCCTTTGCCTTCATGTCGCCTTTGCCTATGCGCAGAGCTAAGTATCGCTCTTCGTCGGCTGTTAGCGTGTGTGCATGACCTATCTCCTGGATATACTGGTCAAGCAGTTTCTTGTCGCGTTCTGTCATGATAGTGATTGTTTTGTTGGCTTCGCCTTCGTTTTCTCGCCAATCCAGAGTGAGCACCCCCCCCTCTGGCCTTCTGGCTTACCGAAAACGTTGATATATATAGGATATCAATATATTGCAGGCTGGCTTGCCGAAAAGTCTTAGAACTCTGAGGTGAAATGGAACTTGATGTTCTTGAAATCTTCCTGGGCCATCTGCAGCACATAACCCGAATCGGCGAGGAACACATCACGTCCCTCCCTGTCTTTGGCCATATACTGGTACTTCCTCTTTTTGAAGTTCTCGAGTTCTTTCTCGTCGTCGCTCTCTATCCAGCAGGCCTTATAGAGATGGACAGGTTCCCATCGGCATCGGGCGTTATACTCATTCTCAAGACGGTATTGTATCACCTCAAACTGCAGCTGCCCTACTGTTCCGATGATCTTCCGTCCGTTAAACTGATTCACGAACAGCTGTGCGACACCCTCGTCCATAAGCTGGTTGATGCCTTTCTCCAGCTGCTTGGCCTTCATGGGGTCATCGTTCTCGATATACTTGAAAAGCTCTGGTGAGAATGACGGCAGGCCTCTGAAATGTATCTTCTCGCCTTCTGTCAGTGTGTCGCCTATTTTGAACACTCCGTTGTCTGGCAGACCTACTATATCTCCTGCCCATGCCTCGTCGATGGTTGATTTCCTCTGTGCCATGAACTGTGTCGGAGAGGAGAATCTGAGGGTCTTGTTATGTCTGACGTGAAGGTATGGCTGGTTGCGCACAAACTTGCCTGAGCATACCTTGCAGAATGCGATGCAAGAGCGATGGTTAGGGTCGATATTGGCCGTTATCTTGAAGATGAATCCTGTAAACTTCTGCTCGTCAGGGTTGACATCGCGTTCCTCGGCCTTTGTTGGGCGAGGAGACGGAGCTATCTCGACGAAACAGTCTAACAGTTCTTGTACGCCGAAATTGTTCAGTGCAGAGCCAAAGAATACCGGAGCCACTTCTGCCGCCCTGTATGTCTCAACATCAAACTCAGGATATACGCCGGCAACAAGCTCGAGATCGTCTCTTAACTGTCGGGCATCGGCCTCACCGATATGGCTCTCCAATTCATCGCTATCGACATCGACCTCCACCTTTTCTGTCACACGCTGTTTGTCGGGCGTGAAGAGGTTCAGCTGGCTCTCGTATATGTTATATACACCTTTGAACCTTACTCCTTGGTTTATAGGCCATGACAATGGGCGCACATGTATCTGCAGCTCCTGCTCGAGCTCGTCAAGAAGGTCGAAGGGGTCGCGCCCCTCGCGGTCCATCTTGTTTATAAAGATGATGACAGGGGTATTGCGCATACGGCATACCTCCATGAGTTTCCTTGTCTGTGTCTCGACACCCTTTGCTCCGTCAACAACGATTATAGCCGAGTCAACGGCCGTAAGTGTGCGGAATGTGTCCTCGGCGAAATCCTGGTGGCCGGGTGTGTCGAGGATGTTGACCTTATAATCCTTATAGTCAAACTCCATAACAGATGTGGAGACAGAGATACCACGTTGTTTCTCTATTTCCATCCAGTCTGATGTGGCGCTCTTCCTTATCTTGTTGCTCTTGACAGCTCCGGCCACCTGTATCTGTCCACCGAAGAGGAGGAATTTCTCTGTGAGGGTTGTCTTTCCGGCATCAGGGTGTGATATGATGGCGAAAGTCCTGCGGCGTTCTATTTCTGGATTCACGTATGTGTATTATATCTTTGTTATACTTAAATTTTCAATCTCTATTCCTGTCCTTCGCTTGCAAGGATATTCTTTATGCAGGCCGTGAGGCTGTCTTCCCAATATGGGATGCATATACCTAACGCTGTCTTTATTTTTGTCTTGTCGAGCACACTGTAATGCGGCCGGGCTGCCGGGGTAGGGTATTCGTCTGTGTGTATCGGGCTCACCTCACATGATGTGATGCCCGATATGCGGTGAATGGCTTTTGTAAAGTCATACCATGAGATTGCGCCCTCGTTGCTGAAATGGTATATTCCCGCTGGGACTCCTTTACCGACAGCCGCCATGATCGCTCTGGCGAGGTCTGTCGCATAGGTGGGCGTGCCTATCTGGTCGAATATCACTCCAAGCTTGTCTTTCGTCCGTCCCAATTTCATCATCGTTTTCACGAAATTCTTCCCATATTCAGAATACAGCCACGCTGTCCGGATAATCATGGTATGCCTGCAAGTCTCACACGCTTTCCGCTCTCCTTCAAGCTTTGTTGTGCCGTACATACTGTTGGGACATGTCTGCTCGTCCTCTGTGTATGGTACATGATGCTCACCATTGAAGACATAATCGGTGGAGATCTGAATGAGCCAGGCCCCTTGTCTCTCTGCGGCACATGCGAGGATGTGCGGAGCTGTAGAGTTTAGCCTCCTACATAATTCCATGTCGCTCTCTGCCTTATCGACAGCTGTATATGCCGCACAGTTAATTATACCGTCGATGGCATGACAGCGAACAAAGTCGTTAACGGCATCCTCGTCGGTTATGTCGAGCTGCGAATAGTTTGCCACCCCATCGGCAGATGGCTGTATATCTGTATTGTAGAATGTGTGGCTCACGTTTGATGCCTGCAAGCGTTGCAAGGAATTCCCGAGCTGTCCGTTACATCCTGTTATGAGAATATTCATTTCGGTCTCTTTTCTTTTGTTCTATGTCTTTGAATATGGTGGTGTGATTATGTGACGAGTTTGATATACCGGGAGAGCGTTCTGCAATCATTTTCTTTATCATGATGTAATGCCTCCTGTCGTTATCGTCACTCAAACTCCAGCCCTTCGGTCTTGTCTTTCTTATAATAATCAGAGAGCATCCCGATGAATGTCGATATCTCTTTTATGGCTGTGGTGGTATTTTCTGATATCTCCTTTTTCTTCAGCCTTAGCATCATCACTCCGTAGAGGGCATCGAAACATGTCTCTATCTCATTAAGGTTTTTATCCCCCTTATTGCGAAGCTCAACTATGAATGGCAATACCTTATAATATTCGGCGTTGTAGAACGGAAACTTGGGTGATGCGAGAAGTTGCTGGTGAAGCTCTATCAGATTCTGCATGACCACCTTGTTTATCTGTATGTGGCCTGTCTCTCTGCATCCCTCCTGTGTCATCATGCGTATCAGGTTAGAATACCAGTCGGTGATGTTCTCCCGTTCTTCGTCTGAACACTCAAACCGGCTGATATACTCTCGTCTGATGGCAGGCGGATAACAGTCAAAAGCCCTTATGATATCTTCTATCTGCCACATGTATAGCAGATATTCTGCGATATTCTCTTTACGTAGTTTTTGTGATACGTACATTCTTCTGATTCTTGTGGTTTTTATGTGGAAGTCTTTGATTATGCCTTCTGTTCACTATAACTGCCGCTGCTGCATCTTGTCATGTAGCGTGGCCCGTGTGACATACCATGGCATGGATTATATCCGGATATACAGCCCTTACCAGTAGCTGAAGGTATAGAGGTTGAATATTGTGCCGATAAGCATTATGAACGAGAATGTGATGACAATCGAGCCAATGATACGGTTAATGAGGATTATGGCATTGTCAGAGAATTTCTCCCTTACCTTGTCAACGAGCCATGTCAGGCCGTACCACCATAATAAGGCGCCGAGGAATATGCAGAGATACCCGAATGTCATCTCAACGGCATGGTTAGGGATGACAAAGGCAAACTGTGCAAACGTGGCCATGAATAGGAAAATGATGAGAGGGTTGGAGAATGTCACGAGGAATCCCGTTATACCATTTTGTATCAGAGTGCCTTTCTTGTTTTTCTTGCTGTGGTGCACCTTTTTCATAGGGTCGGATTTGAAGCAATACAGCCCGAAGACGAGCAAAAGGATGCTGCCTGTTATCTGAAGAATGAATTTGTTGTGCGGACTTGTTATCAAGTCCATCACGAAACTCATTCCGAATCCCGTTATCATGGCGTATATGATGTCGCTCACAGAGGCGCCAAAACCTGTCACGAGACCATACCAGCGCCCTTTCTTCAACGTCCGCTGTATAGTGAGCACGCCGACAGGCCCCATAGGCGCAGACGCTATTATTCCGATAAGAATGCCCTTGAGGGCAAGCTCCATTAAGTCTATATGTATTGCAAATGGCATATGTTTCCTGCATTTTAGAGATGCAAAATTGCAAAAAAATATTCAGTACTGCAAATTTCCGTATAAAAATCTTTATTTTATTAGATTAATTTATTAACTTTGCCACACTTATTCGTATATGTTAAGGGAATGAGGAGAATTTACAGGCTCGCCTCCTTGTAGCGTTTTCCACAAGGGGTGTCCCCCGGGTGTCAACGTTTTCGGTAAGCCAAATGAGCAATGAAGAGCTTGCTCAATCATTGCCATGGCGAGAAAACGAAGGCAAAGCCAACGTTTTCGGTAAGCCAAATGAGCAATGAAGAGCTTGCTCAATCATTGCCATG
>JBJEAW010000001.1:33574-83318 GCA_051869435.1 Prevotella sp.
GCGAGAAAACGAAGGCAGAGCCAACGTTTTCGGTAAGCCAAATGGGCAATGAAGAGCCGACGACAAGCCGAGTACCATCAAGTTTGCTTGAATGGTCGAGGCGCGAGACTTGTCCTTGGATGTTTCTTTTGTCACGAGACTTGTCCTTGGACCCACTGACCGGAGGGAGGTAATTATCGGATTATATCTAACATGAGAGCTATCCACAGTGTGACAAAGAGAAAAATTCGCTAATCCGCTAATTCGGGATAGAATTATCACGAGACTTGTCCTCTGGCCCCACTGACCAACGGGAAGTAATGAACAAAGGCAAAGCCAATGTCTCTGTTTACGTATATGGGCTGTTGGTATGCAAAAAAGGGGTTGAGTTATCTGAATGCATATCTCTCCATGCCAGGTCTTGGCAGAGACATTGCCCCTCCACCTCTCCTGATGACGATGATTTATAAAAAATAGGTTTACAAAGAATAAACATAGCGAATTATGAGCAAGACTTCAGAACGTCCGTATGTAATCGGATTGGATTTAGGAGGCACGAACGCTGTCTTCGGTATCGTTGACAAGGATGCCAACATCGTGGCGCAGACATCAGTCAAGACGCAGAATTACTCTACGGCAGAGTCGTTTGTTGATGCCTGCGTGGAGGCTCTCAAGCCTATAATAGAGCAGGTGGGGGGCATAGGCCGCATCCACGGTATGGGTGCCGGCGCTCCTAATGGCAACTATCTTACAGGCGTGATAGAGAATGCCCCGAACATAGCATGGGCCAAGGGCAAGCCCGTCCCGCTGGCCGCCATGTTCAGCGAGCGCCTTGGCATCGATATGGTGTTGACTAATGACGCTAACGCCGCCGCCATTGGCGAGATGACATACGGCGTGGCGAAAGGTATGAAAGATTTTATCATGATAACCCTCGGCACAGGCGTCGGCTCAGGCATTGTCGTCAATGGCGAGGTGGTGTATGGCCATGACGGTCTGGCAGGAGAACTCGGCCATGTCATTATGGTGCGCGGAGAGGAGGGACGCCTCTGCGGCTGTGGCAGACGAGGATGCCTTGAGGCATACTGCTCGGCGACAGGTGTCGCACGTACCGCACGGGAGATACTCGCTAAGGACAACCGCCCCTCAGAGCTTCGCGATATCAGCCCAGAGAAGATTGAGAGCTACGATGTGTTCAAGGCCGCAAAGCACGGCGACGCCGTCGCCCTTGAGATATTCCAGTTTACAGGCGAGATGCTCGGAAAAGCGTGCGCAGACTTTGCCGCTTTCTCTTCTCCAGAAGCTTTCATTTTCTTCGGCGGACTGGCAAAGTCGGGCGACCTTATCATGAATCCGATAAAGAAGGCATACGACGAGAACATCCTGAACATATTCAAGGGGAAGGCAAAGTTCATGTTCTCCGCTCTTGATGGTGCCGGAGCCGCCGTCCTCGGGGCCGCCGCTCTTGGATGGAAGGTATAAACGGACAGCTTGAGGGTGGGTTCTATTAATCTGCTTTAGAAAATAATCACATGCAACATACATGACTAAGCAAATTCATAGAACCCACCAACATCCCCGACTTTGACGGCTCTAAATGTACAGAAGGGGAATTGTTCAGACAGACTTGTCTGTTATTGTTCAGATACTATATTTCAATGAGCTTATTTTCAGGGCGTTATACCTCATACTCTTAAAGGTGCTATATGAGCGGCTCATAAATACTTAATGGGCCGCTCATTAGCATTGAATGAGCGGCCCATTGGCACTGAATGAGAAATAACTAAGAATGGTGATAATAAAAATATAGCCATTATGGGTTTGAATAAATTCAGACGTTTTTCTCGCCAATCCAGAGTTGGCAAGCTCCCTCTGGCCTTCTGGCTTATCGAAAATGTTGAAAACATTCTGAAATAATAGTGCTGGACGCATGTGCATGATACCGCTAATTGTCTGGTAGGCCAGACAATAAAATGGAGATTATTGCTCGTTTGTCAGCTAACGACAATATATGTCTTTTTGGTAACATGGGGATGTGCAGGAGACGCTCCCCCTCACCTGTCAAAAAACGGGGCAGAATATGCATTGGATAAAACTCAGCGTATCAAAACAGGAAAGTATTTTTTTTTGAGTAAATAAAAAATCATGACAAGAGAAGAAGACATCAAACAAGCCATAGAGGTATTAAACAATGGTGGCGTCATACTCTATCCGACAGACACAGTCTGGGGCATAGGCTGTGACGCTACAAATCCTGACGCAGTGCGCCGTGTCTATGAGATAAAGCGTCGTGACGACTCGAAAGCCATGATATGTCTTGTCGATAGCCCCGACCGCATACAGCGTTATGTCCGTAATGTTCCAGACGTGGCGTGGGATATATTTGACTTATCTACAAATCCCACGACAGTCATACTTGACGGTGCCGTAAACCTTGCCCCTAACCTTATAGCCGCCGATGGCACTATAGCCATGCGCGTGACAAACGAGGATTTCTCAAAGCGGCTCTGCTATCGTTTCCAGAAACCCCTCGTCAGCACGAGTGCCAACATCAGTGGAGAGCCAGCCGCCCAGAACTATCGTGATATTGCCCCGGAGATTATCGGGGCTGTTGATTATGTATGCTGGACACGCCGCCAGGAGCACAAGCCACACAAGCCTTCAAGCATAATAAAGCTCAGGGCAGACGGTGGGGTGACAATCATACGCAAATAGCCCGTCAGCTCTCCCCCCCGCCCCGTTTGTCCTCACCATATACCATTAGTCATGGCGAGCCCCACAGTCTTATATGCGTCCCTCCCCTCTGAGAACGATGATTATCGTTTAGAGTCTCCATATAAGGATTTTAGTATCATATATTCATGCCTGAAACGCAAACCCATTAATCTATGCAGGATGACAATCTGATAGAACGATTTGTGAGATGGGTCTCTGACCATTTCTCCCGCCGCCAGCTTCTGTTGGTGTTGGCTTTCGCTGTCGGCCTCCTTGCCGCGCTCGCCGCCTATATTCTCCATACGCTGATACATCTTATCCAGCAGACGCTCAGTTCGCAGTTTGCTAATGATGGAGTCAACTGGTATTATCTTGTCTTCCCTGTCATAGGTATCCTGCTGACGATGCTTTTTGTCCGTTATGTCGTCAGGGACAACATATCGCACGGCATCACACGCATCTTATACGCTTTCTCCTCAAAGCAGGGGCGTCTCCCCTCCCACAACATGTGGACGTCGGTTGTCGCATCGGCCATCACGATCGGGTTTGGCGGCTCTGTGGGAGCAGAGGCTCCTATTGTGCTTACCGGATCGGCTATAGGGAGCAATCTCGCCCAACGCTTCAGACTTGACAACAAGACAATTTTCATGCTTGTCGGCTGTGGAGCGTCGGCCGCTATCGCCGGAATATTCAAGGCTCCTATCGCGGGTCTCGTCTTCACGATAGAGGTGTTGATGATCGACCTCACGATGGGGTCGCTCCTCCCCATCCTGATATCATGCGTCACGGCCACATGCTTCACGTATGTCCTTGTCGGCGACAGCTCGCTCTTCACCTTCACGCTCGAAGAGGCATGGCCTGTCAACCGCGCTCCCGCGAATATTGTCCTCGGCATAGCCTGCGGCCTCGTCTCGCTCTATTTCATACGTACCATGACATTCTGCGAGGACATATACTCTAAGCTGAAGTCCCATCCTTATATCCGTCTCGCTATCGGTGGCAGTGTCCTCAGCCTGCTTATCTTTCTTTTCCCATCCCTTTATGGAGAGGGATATCAGGCCATCAATATCCTGCTGAACGGCAAGACGGAGGCTGAGCTGACAATGCTTATGGACCGCTCGCCTTTCTCGGGCTATGACAGTCTGCTTATAGTATATGTGGCCATGGTCGTACTCACGAAAGCCGTCGCGACGGCCTCTACAAACGGTGGCGGCGGATGTGGCGGAACATTCGCGCCGTCTTTGTTCATCGGAGCTTTTGCCGGATTCCTCTTCGCACGTGTCTGGAACTATTATGACCCCGGTATTATCGTCCCGGAGAATAATTTCGCGCTACTTGGCATGGCAGGAGTCATGTCTGGTGTGATGCACGCTCCGTTGACAGGTGTGTTCCTCATAGCAGAGCTGACAGGAGGCTATGACCTCTTTATCCCTCTAATGATTGTCAGCACTGTCTCATACCTTACAATATACATATTTGAGCCTCATAGCATCTATGGCATGCGTCTCGCACGCCAGGGCAAGCTTATCACACACCACACAGACCATGCTGTCCTCACGCTCATGTCGCTTGATACCGTTATCGAGCGCGACTGCTCGGCCGTTGCTCCCGACATGATGCTCTCAGAGCTTGTCCATAAGATAAGCCGCTCACGTGTTGATGTGCTCCCTGTTGTCGATAGCGGGAACCATCTGTTAGGGGAGATTGACATGGTGAAGCTGCGCCACATACTCTTCCGTACAGAGCTGTACCACCGTTTCTCTGTCAGCCAGCTCATGTCTGAGCCTCCCGCCCTGCTTGGTGTCAACGACCCCATGGAGGATGTCATGAAGGCATTCGACAGCACAAACGCCCAACAGCTCCCTGTCATCACGACCGACAACCAGCTGATAGGCTATGTCAGCCGTGCACACGTCTATTCGCTCTACCGCAAGATTGTGGCCGACCTCAGTACAGACTAACCCCGCCTCTACCTGCACATCATACCCCTGCACAATGCCAATATATGTCCCACCATTATAAAAAAATAAAATAACGAAGATGACCAAAGAAGATTTACGCATAATATTCATGGGCACTCCTGAGTTTGCTGTCGGCACGCTTCAGGCTCTTGTCGAGGGAGGATTTAATGTCGTGGCCGTAGTCACACAGCCAGACAAGCCTGTCGGACGCCATCAGGACACTCTCCAGCCCTCTCCTGTCAAGCAATATGCTGTAGCCCATTCCATTCCTGTCCTCCAGCCGGTGAAGATGAAGGACGAGGCGTTCATTGATAACCTCCGCGGCTATAAAGCCGATATTCAGGTCGTTGTGGCTTTCAGGATGCTCCCTGAGATAGTATGGGCTATGCCACGCCTCGGCACATTCAATGTACATGCCTCTCTTCTGCCACAGTATCGTGGGGCAGCCCCTATCAACTGGGCCGTTATAAACGGCGAGACAGTCACAGGAGTCACAACTTTCTTCCTTGACCATGATATAGATACCGGACGCATCATAGAGCAACGCCCATTCCCAATCCCCCACGACGCTGATGTTGAGTATGTCTATAACGGCCTCATGGATCTTGGCGCAGCGACAGCTGTCAGCACTCTTGAGAAGATTATTGAGGGAAACGGAACCGTCGAGTCGATATCCCAGAATGACCTCCTCGCCACCTCACCAGCCGCCGGCAGCTCAATGCCATTACGCCACGCCCCAAAGATTTTCAAGGACACCTGCCGTCTGTGTTGGGACCGTCCGTCCCTGTCCATATACAATTTTGTCCGTGGCCTGTCGCCTTATCCAGGCGTGTGGACTGTCATGGAGGCCGAGGGCGAGCCTTCGCTGACGGTAAAGATATTCAAGACCGCCCAGACCCATATGTCCCTGTCTCTTCCTCAAGATATGGCTGTCGCCCCGGGAACAGTAGTCGTTGAGGACAACCATCTATACATATCTACCGCCGACACTCTGCTGGAGATACTCGAGCTTCAGGTCTCGGGCAAACGCCGTATGCCATCACGCGATTTCCTGAACGGATTCCGCAAGATAGCCTCTTACCATTGTGTCTGAGCGCATTTCCCCCCTGCCGCACCCTATACACACGCATTATGAGCACAAGATGGAGGCACATTTGTCGTTTCCCCCGTATTTCAATAATCATTAATACAGCCAATCCATTCTCCCCATGAGATACTTTATACGTCTTGCTTACGACGGCACACGATATCATGGATGGCAGATACAGCCTAACGCCATCTCTGTACAGGGCGAGCTGCAGCGTTGTCTCTCTACCATCCTGCGCCATGACGTTGGCGTTGTTGGTGCCGGGCGTACAGATACAGGAGTACATGCCCGTACGATGTACGCTCATTTTGATGTGCAGGAGGAGATAGACCCCCAACAGACGGCCTATCGCCTTAACCGTATCCTGCCGCCCGATATCGCCGTATATGGCATGGAGCGTGTTGCGGACGATATGCACGCACGTTTCAGCGCAAAGTCCCGTACTTACCATTATTATATCCATACCTGCAAGTCACCCTTCAGCCGCCAGTATTCGTTAGAGACACATTATGTTCTTGACTTCAACCTCATGAACCGTGCTGCCGGATATCTTCTTGAGGTTAGTGATTTCGCATCATTCTGTAAGGCCGGTTCGGACGTGAAGACCACATTATGTGATGTAAGCATGGCAAGATGGGTAGAGACACGTCCGGGAGAGTGGTATTTTGAGATTACCGCCGACCGTTTCCTCCGTAATATGGTGCGTGCTGTTGTCGGCACGCTTGTCGATGTCGGCCGTGGCCGGCTCACTCTTGATGATTTCAAGGCCGTTGTCGATAGCGGCAAACGGAGCGAGGCACGCGAGTCCATGCCTCCCCAAGCCCTTTTCCTTGAGGATATAACATATTGACATCTTTTGCTCCAAACATATGTTCGTCCTCCATTTCGGGGCACTCGGGAAATCCTGTATCAACTGGAAAGATAAAAACCGAAATCAACCCCTTGAGCTTGATGCGAAATGTCTCTTGCGAGCCATCGATGATGTGGCTGGATGAAAATCCTTTAGACAAGCTCAGATATTTTCATCCAGCCACATCATCACCCTATCGGGTTTCGCATCAATCACAAGGCGATAAACATCCATGGCTGTGCAAACGAGAGCAGAGGCATTGACTTCGTCGAAGGCTGGCTGCATTTAACTTCGTTGAATATCGGCTACGGCTCAGCAATATGAGCTCTCTTGCCCTCACACCCCTGCGTCATGGAGTTATATCCTTTAGCTCCTCCACTAATTCCGTTTAACTACAAGTAAAAAAACATGTGGGTAATATTAGCCTTTCTCTCCGCCGCCCTTCTCGGCTTTTATGATGTCTTCAAGAAACAGAGCCTTAAGTCAAATGCCGTTATCCCGGTACTTATGCTCAATACGCTTTTCTCATCGCTGCTTTTTCTCCCTTTCATCATATTATCCTCGTCAGATATTCTTCAGCAGACATCATTATTCTATGTCCACGAGTACGGATGGGAAGCCCATAGGTATATACTGCTGAAATCGCTTATAGTCCTCAGCAGCTGGCTCCTCGCATATTTCGGGCTAAAGCATCTTCCTCTGACCATAGTAGGCCCTATCAACGCCACACGTCCCGTCATGGTGCTCCTTGGCGCGCTTGTATTCTTCGCTGAGCGTCTTAACGTGTGGCAATGGCTTGGTGTCATCGTGGCTCTTGTGGGCATAGAGATGCTGAAGTCGTCAAGCCGTAAGGAGGGCATAGACTGGTGGCATAATAAGTGGATATATTTTATTGTCCTTGCCAATATACTCGGCGCGCTGTCGGGACTTTACGACAAATATCTAATGGCAAGCCCCTCAGATGGCGGACTGGGGCTTGACAAGATGGCCGTCCAGTCGTGGTACACCATCTACCAGCTGGCTATGATGGCCGTCGTTCTGCTTTTGCTGTGGTTCCCCCGTCGTCACAAATCTACACCATTCCGCTGGACATGGACCATCCCTCTCATCTCGCTCTTCCTCTCTTCCGCCGATTTCGTCTATTTCTACGCGCTCGGCATTGAGGGGGCCATGATAAGCGTTGTGTCTATGATACGCCGTGGTTCTGTAATCGTCAGCTTTCTTTTTGGCGCATTATTCTTCCATGAGAAGAACCTGCGGTCGAAAGCGCTCGATCTCCTGCTTGTCCTCCTCTCCATGCTCCTCCTTTTTATAGGAAGCATGTGACCCCCCTCATACACCCTTCCCTCCCCGCCGATGTGCGTTTAATGATGCAAACGACAATAGGCCGGGCGTCATCCGTATGGATATAACCATAAGATGACGCCCGGCCTATTTCTTCCTGATGATCAATTTTTCCCAACCCCTCATAAACTTCATCTGCCGAACTTCTTTATCAGCTCGTCGGCCATTTCGTAACCTAAGCTCTTGGCCTGTTCGAGATTAAGCATCCCCTCATGCTTTTGGCCCTTGTAACATTGGGCTGCTCCGAGTATGGCATATGCGTCTGGCAGGGAACGGTTTATTATCAAGGCTTTGTTTGCAGAGGAGATGGCTTCGTCAAAATATTTCAGCCTCAGCTGCAGAGAGCCCAGCTCACAGAGATAGAGCGGCTCAGAGGGGTTGAGCGAGATAGCCTTGTTGATGTCGTCGAGAGCCTGCTGGTAAAGGCGTGAGTCACGCTCACAGACGAATCTGTTATAATAGAAGTCTGGCGCGATATAGTTGCCCACCATCAGACGCTCATAATCGTTATAGCTGCTGACAGCCTTACGGTTCTCCCCATTCTGCTGGTATATCAATCCACGTTGGAAGATGTATGGTGCCGACTGGAATGTGAGAGGGTGGGGACAGACTGCTATCGTACTGTCCATCAAGGCCATGACATCCGCCAATGGCTCGCCTAAAGCCTGGCTGCACTGTGTCGCCGCAAACATCGTCTCAGGGCCTCCAAGCGATGTTGACTGAAGGGAGAGATAAATCTCCTTAGCAGCCTTGTAGTCACCCTTAGCGAAGAGAATCCTCGCTTCCTGCTGCTTGAAAACCGGCATGGGGTTCAGCCTGTACGCCTCCTGAGCTTCAGAAAGTGCCTTGTCATAGCCCCATGACTCGTATGGGACATCTTTCAGATACAGTTCTTTCTGTAATATGAGATTGCTGAATGCGAGATGTGTCTCTGACTTATCGTCAGAAACGTCGATAGCTCTCTGCATGTCAGCGTCAGCCCCCGCGACATCCTTGGAGCTCAGACGCAGACGTGCCCTTGTCACATAGCCGTCAGCTTTCTGTGGGAAACTACGTATGAAGCTCTCAACGACACATGCGTAGTACTCAGGGTCACGCTGTTGTCCCGCAAGGACGAGGGCTACCTGGGCATCCTTATAATCGGACGGCATCAGGGGAGGTATGGCTGACAGGGCGAGCGTGTTGGCGCCCTGTCCTATTATCATGCTCTGCATATCTGCCACAAACTTCACGCTGACGGCGTTCGACGTGCCTGTCTTGCCAGCTACAGGCTGGAGCAAGGCTATGGCGTTCCCCGCATCGTCAAGGAGAGGACAACAATCGACGTCCTCAGGCGTCTGGAGGTTAAGGATGTAAAATGGATATGATTTGCTTGATTCATTTGTACCCGTCACAGAGAATGTCTCGATTTTATTCACCGTAGAGCGTAGAAGTCTCGGGGCTTTTACGCTATAGCATGAAAGCCAGAGAGTGGATTTCTCGGGCATTGTGGCGTTAGCGACAGGAGCCGATGGGGTAGAGCCGGATACATGGAATTTGCACACATCATAGATATCGTTAGCGCTGACGAGGGCGTCAACATCATATTTCCTGCCTTGGGCATCCACAACAACGGCTTTCGAGGCGCCTACGAAAGGTTTCCAGCGTGAGACAGCATAACCATCCCCGCTGATAAAGATGCCATGGGATGTACCTATGAGAGAGCCGTCGCTACGGAAAGTGTTCAACGAAAAGACAGCACGCGAGCTCTTCTTCACAGCTGGCGACTGTGCTGATATCGTCAGGGCGATAAATGAGAATAGAAAAGAAAGGAATGTCTTCATGCCTGTGATTTGGCGGTTTTGTTGTTTATGTTTAGTATATCTGAAAATTGTGGTGTAACGTTATATGACAGACTTATCGTCTTGACGACGAGCTGCACCTAACAAAATACAAATTTAATAATAATAATCTTATCATCTTATAAACACAACATAAAATTAAGAAATTATAAGAAAGTTACGGCTTAGAGTAATCATTCAGCGAATGCGTTTTGTAACAAGAAAATATAGATTTATATTGTCTCAGTCAGCGCGTGCTACTTACCATATTCGCTTAGAGAACAGTAATAAGGATATGGGGTGGGGTAACATGCATGGTCGCTTGGTGTTTATCATACGGGTTGATATCGCCAATTGAATAGAGGAAAAAAGGATAAATGGATCATGGAAGGAAAGAATATCTCGTTATGAGACAGAGAGTCTCATGTTTTTTTATTAACTTTGCAAATAGAAATGGGTCTCAATGCTGAAATCACGAGTTTTTCCACATCAGGACTCTCTTGTGAGTCAGGACGAAGTGAAGGGCATAAGAGGCCACCTGCTTATCCAAAAAAATAAAATCTCACACCGTATGAAAATATGTTATATTGTCGCTATGGAAGCCGAGGCGGCTCCGTTCATTGAATGCTATGGAGTAAAGAAAGTCCCGGGAGCATTCTCCCCGCTCCCATGCCAGCTGTATGAGAAACGTTTTGACGATGGCAATTCGCTATATGTCGTCACGAACGGGACACAGCATGGCTCGAGCCTTGTCGGATGTGAGGCGGCATCCGTCACGACACTTAAAGCCATAGAGTCGTTACAGCCTGATATCATCGTGAACAGTGGCACATGTGGCGCATTCAAAGCCAACGGGGCTGGAATAGGCGATGTATATATAGGCCATTCTGTGATGTTCCATGACAGGAGGGTCATGGGCGACGATGAATGGGGGACACAGGCTCTCGGCAACTATCCGCTATACGAAGGCAAGGAGCTGCTGGCTGAGAAGCTCGGGATGAAGATGGGGAAAGTGACAACAGGCTCATCGCTCGACATGCAGCCATGTGATTTGGAGATAATTAAGGAGAACGGCGGAGAGCTAAAAGATATGGAAGCTGCCGCTGTGGCTTTTGTCTGTTCCTTGTTCTCGATGCCATGCCTCCTTGTCAAATCTGTTACAGACTTTCTTGATGGCGGAGCGAACACGCTTGATGAATTCCGCAAGAACCTCTCTTACGCCTCATCTGAGCTGGCAAAAGCAAACATGAGAATTGTCGGTTATCTGCTGGGCGAGTGACTCTCTCTGGAAGAAGAATATACTGATAGTTGGCGACAACATCCGTCTCGTCAAGACACAGACAGAGCGGATTCTTATGTTTCAGGATTTATGCCCACGCCGGCATATCGCTCCTGTTTTTCATAAGAATCCGCTCTGTCCGGGTATTACTCTAAAGCCTATTCTCCAGTACAGGACAAGCTTTCAGCCATATACAACGGCCTGAGTGGACAGAGATATCCGGAGACAGACAAGAGGAATGTACGCAAAAAAACGTCGTGTTGTCAGGATATCATATCAGAGGCATGTTATGCTCCCGGCATTCGAGCCTCATATTCTCCGGCCAGATACTGGCCTGTATCTCGCCGATGTGAGCCTTGTGTAGCATTACCATACACAGGCGGCTCTGGCCTATGCCTCCTCCGACAGAGAGTGGGAGCCTGCCGTCGAGAAGCATCTTGTGGAAGTATAGTTCCTTACGCGAGGTCTCCCCCTCCAACTCCAGTTGTCTCAGCAGAGCGTCCTTGTCAACCCTTATGCCCATGGACGACAGCTCGAACGAACGCTCAAGGACAGGATACCATATAAGTATATCCCCGTTGAGCCCCATCATGCCGTTCTCGTCAATCGTCGACCAGTCGTCATAGTCAGGGGCGCGCCCGTCGTGCTTCTCTCCGTTGGAGAGTTTCCCGCCGATTCCCACAACGAAGACAGCTCCATATTTCCTGCATATAGCATCCTCACGCTCTTTCGGCGACATGCCGGGGAACATCTGTAACAATTCCTCAGCATGTATTATGTGTATATCCTCTGGCAGGAAAGGCTCTAATTGTGGATACCATTCACACGCAAGATATTCTGTACGCCGTATCGCACCATATATACGCTTGACAATTTCTCGCAGATACGTTTGTGTACGCTGCCCCTCGGTTATGACGGCTTCCCAGTCCCATTGGTCGACGTATAGCGAATGGAGGTTGTCGAGCTCCTCATCAGCCCTTATGGCGTTCATATCTGTATATATGCCGTATCCAGGCTTTATCTTGTCCTCGGCAAGTTTCAGCCTTTTCCATTTGGCTAACGAGTGTACCACCTCGGCCTGTGCATCGCCAAGTTCCTTTATAGGGAACGATACAGCCCGCTCGACACCATTCAGATCGTCGTTTATGCCGAGACCTTTAAGGACGAAGAGTGGCGCCGTGACACGTCTCAGCCTTAGCTCTGTGCTTATATTCTGTTGGAAGAATTCTTTTATCAGCTTTATTCCCTGTTCTGTTTGTGCTGCGTCGAGGAGTGGCTTGTATCCTGTTGGCTTGATTAGTTTACTCATGTATTTTACTGTGTGAAATGTTTAAGTCTTCTTGCGGCTGCAAAGGTAATAATTATTTTTTTCATATGCAACTTTATGTATAAAATATTCCTGTATCACATGACATTTGTACATTGTGTCAAGATTATATATTGACAAATGGTTGCCATGTTGGGCTGTTTGCTGACACACAGGGGGTGATATCGCACGGGATGACATAACACTCGTCTGACGTAAAATGATGAAATCGCAGCACAATAAACATGAATGTCTGTGCAAACGAGAGGAGAGGCCAAGCCTTCTTGGGCTATGCCGAGTGCAGCCGATATTATCTAAGGCTGATTTATAGAACCTCCCTTAATCGTAGTTGCGTATGACAATGTCCTTACCATCGGCGTATTGTCTGATAAGCCCTGCGATATACCCAGCACATCTCAGGGTGTTCTCGCGGTCTCCGTCATAGCCGTTCACGAGGACGAGAACATGGCGTGTCTCCAACGACATCTTCGTACGCTCGTTATCGCTTGTCGGAGTGCCCACGCCGCCCACCTCGTCGCGATAGACAGGCAGCCCCCCGATGTTTATCATTCCACGCCCGATGCCCTCATACGGCTCGTCATGGCGTCCGATGCCCAGAGTCAGTGTGTCTCCCACAATACGGTCAGCGTCAAAGCCTCCTATGCTATAGCCATAGGCTATGCTCCCGAGATTGACCAGATCGACGAGCGTGTCACGATGGTACAGCCTTTTCCTCTGAAGCATACGCCGTATCAGGGCCTCTGCCGCCGGACGGTATCTGCTGGGGTCTTTCCCGCAGGCCCGATAGATACGGCGCGTTGTCTCTATGGGCGGCATAAGCTTAAGGCTCTCTGTGTCGATTGTCTCACGGTAGCGCTCGCCCCATCGTTCAATCTCATGCCACAGCCCATCGTTATACTCGCTATTCGTCACAGAGGCAGAGACCATAGCGCCAACGAATTCCGGGCAAACAGACTTGATCTCCTCAGATATTATGATTCTCATTGTTCTTGGTTTATATTACGTGTAATGTGAATGATTTGTCACACAAGAAACTATATTGATGATGCAAAATTACACGAAATATCCGAGCCGGACAAGAAAAAACGCTCTGTCATGGATCATTTTTTCCCCATACCGTGCAATAATATTACCCAAAAGCCGTTATATAAACAATAAATAAAGTTACCAACATAACAAAAAATGAAAAAACTTCTCATATTCTTCTTGCTGTTCGGCTGCTCTTTGGCGTCTGTCTATGCCCAGATGTCAGACGAGCAGGTAGTTGACTATGTCAGGCGACAGGTGCAACAAGGCAAAGACCAGAAACAGATAGCGAAAGAACTTCTCAGCCGGGGCGTTTCGATAAAGCAGCTGGAACGCCTGAAATCGCAATACGAGTCGCAGCAGAAAACCCAGAAATCCGCCACAGGCGATTTGGACCGTGGAAGAGTGAATAATGGCGAACGTCGCGATACAAACACAAAGAACAGGAGGATGGCGGCATCGTCCAACTCGGCTTACTATATTCAGGATGATTTTTCTGGTAATGATATGTACTATGACCAGAGAGACATTGAGAACGAGGAGGACAGCATCAAGATATTCGGCCATGACATCTTTAGGACGAATAATCTGACGTTCGAGTCAAGCATGAACGTCGCCACGCCCGCAAGCTACTCTCTGGGCCCGGGGGACGAAGTCATACTTGACATTTATGGTGCGTCGCAGCTGAGCGAGACAATGAAGATATCACCTGATGGCACGATAACTATCCCTAACGAGGGTCCGGTGCATGTCGCCAGCCTTACGGTGGCTCAGGCTCAGGCAAAAGTCAGACGTGCCATCGGGGGACATTACCAAGACTCGAACATCAAGCTCACAGTAGGCCAGACGAGGACAATAATCGTCAATGTCATGGGTGAGGTGAAAGAGCCTGGGACATATACCCTCTCGGCATTCGCCACCGTCTTCAACGCCCTGTATCTTGCTGGTGGTGTCAACAGTATAGGCACACTGCGCGAGGTGAAAGTGTCGAGGAATGGCAGAGTCATAACAACCGTCGATATATACGACTTCATCCTCAACGGTCGTCTGACAGGCAATGTCATGCTACAGGACAATGATGTCATCATGGTAGGGCCATACGTCAATCTCGTGCAGGTTGAGGGGAAGATAAAACGCCCGATGTACTACGAGATGAAGAAGAACGAGTCGCTGCAGTCGCTCCTGAAGTTTGCTGGCGGATTCACCGGCGACGCCTATAAGCAGAAAGTCAGAGTAGAGCGTAAGAGCGATGACGGGCTGACTGTCCACAACGTTGATGAATGGGACTTCACGACATTCACATGTGAGGATGGGGATGTCGCCATAGTCAGCCCGATAATCGAGAGATACAAGAATACCGTCACTATAACAGGAGCCGTTTTCCGCGAGGGACAGTATAAGCTCGGTGGCAATGTGAACACGGTAAAGACGCTCATAGAGCAGGCCGGCGGGCTGTTGGAACAGGCTTTCTCGACACGTGCCGTGCTACACCGCATGAGAGAAGACCGCACCCTTAACTCCATGACCATAAACCTCAGGGGTATTCTTGACGGCTCGTCGCCCGATGTCGTTCTTCAGAATGAGGATGAGCTGATAATATCATCAACAGAGGAGATAACCTCAAAACGCAGCCTTACCATATACGGCGATGTCGTCATGCCAGGCATATACAAATATTCTGACGGCGAGACACTGGAGGACCTCATAACAGAGGCTGGCGGACTGCTCGAGTCGGCGTCGCTTCTCAATGTCGAAGTGGCACGCCGCATCATGTCGGCCGAGGATAATCCTGACGGCAAGAAAATGGCGAAGATATATCAGGCCACACTCGCCGAGGGGCTTGCCATAGAGGGAGAGACAGGGCTGAAGCTCCGTCCTTATGACATCGTGACAATCCACCGCTCGCCAAACTATCAGGAACAACGAGTCGTGAATATCTCTGGCGAGGTGCTCTATGGCGGCTCATACGTCCTCTCGAACAAAGAAGAGCGCATCACAGACATCCTGAAGCGTGCCGGAGGCATGACGAAGAACGCGTATGTTGACGGCGTGCAGCTTATCAGGAAAGTGTCCAAGAAAGAGCTCGACATACAGCGCATGAAGCTTGAGGTGGCAAAGAATATGGCTGACTCGCTCGAAATCATGGCCTCCCTCCAGAAGACATCATACAGCGTGGGCATCGACCTCAGGAAGGCTCTCAACAACCCCGGCAGCGGCAATGATATCGTCATGCACGAGGGCGACTCTATATACATCCCCCAGCTGAATAATGTCGTAAAGATCAGCGGCGAGGTCATGTTCCCTAATACTATCGCCTATGAGAAGGACCGCAAGGCCAGCTATTACATAAACCAGGCCGGTGGTCTAACGAAGAAGGCAAAGCGTCGTCTTGCGTATATTGTTTATCCTAATGGACAAGTAAGCCGCATCAACAAGGGCAAGATACTGCCCGGTTGTGAGGTCGTCGTGCCGACACCGCCCGAGAAGAAGCTTGACGCAAACCGCACGTCGCTGTTCATGGCTCTGGCAAGCTCTGTCGCGACGATAGCCGCCGTGTTGATAACGGCGTTAAAATAGCAGTAACTGTAAACTGATAACAAATAATATCCCCCCCCCCCCTTGATGGCTGGTCATGTTCACACAAAGGATATGGCCAGCTGTTATTTTAAAAAGGTGGAAGGCGCAAAGAGGGATAAGGGAGGGTATTGGCGGTGGGATAAAGCCGGCTAATCGGTAATACTATATTTCTAAATCCCGATAATTTAAGATTCAGATTGGTGTTTGCCGACCCTCATCATCGTCTAATACGTTTTTATTATTATAAAAGGTTTATTTATACGAAAAAATTTCTTAGTCACGAATAAATTATATATCTTTGAAGCGAAATAATTAACTCCATATCATGACGAGCCGTGTCTCGCATGTAAAAACAATTTTACCATAATGAATAAATACATTCCTACAATCATGCTGACCTCTATCTTAACGGCATGTTCGACAGGCAATGATGCCAGCCAGGACGACAACTTCAAGTATTGTGACGAGCGCTTTGCAGACATCGAGATGTTGCGATACAAGGTTGACGGATTCGAGTCGCTCACGCTGAGACAAAAGACTTTCATCTATTATCTACAGGAGGCTGCGCTATGGGGCAGGAACATCCTCTTCGACCAGAACGGCAGACATAATCTTGAGATACGAGACATGCTGGAGAAATTATATACCGGCTATAAGGGTGACAGGGAGAGTGCTGACTTCAAGGCTTTCGAGGTATATCTGAAAAGAGTGTGGTTCTCGAACGGCATACACCACCATTACGGTAGCGATAAGTTCCAGCCAGGATTCAGCCGTGAATGGTTTGTCAAAGAGACAGGGTGTCGGGATGAGCTGGCGGAGATTATCTTCAACCCTAACGTTCTGCCTAAGCGTGTGAACCTCGCAGAGGGACAGGACCTCATCCTCACAAGCGCATGTAATTATTATCAGGGTGTGACACAGAAAGAAGCTGAGGATTTCTACGCCAGGATGAAGGCCAAAGGCGACCAGGCACATCCCGTCATGTATGGTATGAACTCTACACTTGTGAAGGGTGAGGACGGCAGGATATACGAGGACAAATGGACAACAACGGGCCGGTATGGGGCATACCTGTCGAAGATAACAGGCTTGCTGATGAAGGCGCGGGAGTTTGCCGAGGATGACAAGCAGAAAGATGTTATAGACAAGCTCGTGTCTTTCTACGAGACTGGCGACCTCAAGACATTCGACGAATACACCATAGCATGGGTGGAGAACACAGCCCCTGTTGTCGATTTCGTAAATGGTTTCACAGAGTCGTATGGCGACCCTCTCGGCATGAAGAGCTCATGGGAGAGCATCGTGAACATCAAGGACATAGACGCCACAAAGAGGGCCGAGAAGCTGAGCGCTAACGCACAATGGTTTGAGGACAACTCGCCTGTGGCGCGCGAGTTTAAGAAAGACAGGGTTAAGGGTGTGTCAGCTAAAGTCATACGTGCCGCCATACTTGGAGGAGATTTATACCCGTCTACAGCAATAGGTATAAACCTGCCTAACAGCAACTGGGTAAGGGCAGAGCACGGCAGCAAGTCTGTCACAATAGCCAACCTTACACATGCCTACTCTCAGGCTGCCAAGGGAGGGGGAATGATGGACGAGTTCGCCGCCTCAAAGACAGATGTCGAGCTTATGGACAAGTATGGGGTCATGACCGACGACCTGCATACTGACCTCCATGAGTGTCTCGGACATGGAAGCGGAAAGCTACTCCCAGGTGTTGATGCTGACAGCCTGAAGGCGTATGGAAGCACGATAGAGGAAGCTCGTGCCGACCTCTTCGCCCTTTATTATCTTGCAGATGACAAACTTATTGAGCTGGGATTGCTACCCGACAAAGAGGCTTATAAGGCAGAGTATATCAAGCAGATGCTGAACGGTCTGATGACCCAGCTTGTCAGAATAAAACCGGGCGATCAGATCGAGGAGTCGCACATGCGCAACAGGGCTCTCATAGCACGATGGGCATACGAGCATGGCAAAGGAAAGGCTGACGGAGGTAAGGATGTCGTCGAGATGGCCAAGCGCGACGGCAAGACATACGTCGTGATTAACGACTATGAGAAGCTGCGCGGACTGTTCGGAAAGCTTCTCGCCGAGATACAGCGTATAAAGTCAACAGGCGACTTCGCCGGAGCACGTGACCTTGTCGAGAGCTATGGAGTGAAGATTGACGCATCTTTGCATAACGAGGTGCTCAAACGTTACGAGAAACTCAACATAGCTCCATACAAAGGATTCATCAATCCTGTCTATAAGGCAGTGAAAGATAGCAACGGTAATATTACAGACGTTACAGTCAGCTATGATGAGAAGTATGCTGACCAGATGCTGCGCTATTCCCGCGAGTATTCTATAAGGTAAGTCTGTTTTGTGGGTAAACACACATATATATCCTGACAACAAAGTTCCGGAATATTTGGATTATCCAGATCTTCCGGAACTTTGTTGGGATACTGTCGTTTATGGGATTGAAACCTCACACCCCCGGCTCAAAAAACTTCCCATTTGGCTGTATTGACTCTGCCCGCCTCTTACAGCTTATAGCGGTTTGTTTTCTTGGCTGGCCTTGGTGTCACGTTCCCTCCTGATATTGACGGCTGTGTTGACGGCCCGTTATATAGCCCAGGAGACTGGGGTGCCATTCTTCCTGGACGTCCACCATACTCTCGCCATCGTCTCATGATACGGTTGACATAGTCAGTCGTCTCTGTGCCGCGCATATAGCCGTATCTCACGACATTATCCGTATAATACTCAGCCTTTGTCAGCTTGAGCACAAATTCCTGCACGTCATTCCACGAATTGGGGTTGCAGCCGTATTTCGCTGTTAACGCCATTGCGTCGCGTATATGGTTCTTTCCACCGTTATACGAGGCGAGGGCGAAGCATATGCGGTCTTGTTGTGTCGGTATGTCACGGAACTCGGCCATCAGCAGGCTCATGTATCGTGATGCCGCCGCGATATTAGGCTCGGGCTTGTATATGTCGTCGATTGCAAGCCCGAGAATCTTTGCCGTTGATGGCATTATCTGCATAAGTCCGCAGGCACCGGCCCACGATCGTGCCCTGGGGTCGAAACATGACTCCTGATAACACTGGGCAGCAAGCAGTCTCCAGTCGAGACGTGCAGTCGGGGCATGTTTCTGGAAGAGGTTGTCCCATTTTGATATGAGTCCCTTCTGGCGGTTTATCATAGGTGCATAGACATGTCTTACCACCCCGCCCGTAGCGAGAAGCGATTTCTCGCGACTTGCTGTCTCCTCAAGCATCTCAGGCTTATACCAGCGCCTGATGGCTTCGAGGAGCGAAGTGTTGTCTTCTGCCACGAGCCATCCCGGCCCACACTCTGCCGTACCCTCTTGGCGTGCTATCGGGCATGCTATGATGTCTCCCTCGCCTCGCGCGAGTCTCTCTATCATCTCTGTGCTGTCCTTGCATGTCTCCACCCGCAGCTTTACACCTATCTTCTCCGTGAACCTCTCACACAACAGATAATGCACACCCATACCATGACCTTTATAGTCATAGTATGTCTCAGGCCCACTCTTTGTTAGCATTATCATCTCTCCTTGTGAGATTATGTCATCGAGCGTTATATTTCCCGATACAGTATCGGCAGTCATCTCACCACCTGTTGTGATGGGTGTGCCCCATGGCGTATAGACCTTCTCCTCTCGCTTCTTGCCACACGATATCAAGGAGATGATCACGAGAATAAAAACGAATAGCTTTCCCATTTTTCTGATATGTCACACAAAAGTATATATTTCTTTGGATATATCAAAATTTTATATTAATTTTGCGACAAATTATAAGTTTTATTAAAACAGTGTGATATATTGTCATCATCGGCCTTTCTCTTTTTCATCTCTTTGGAGTTATTGGAGGAGTTATGGCAGATAACGTCATCAGGAGAAGTCACACAGACAAGAGAGCAAATATAAATCAAGGTAAAAAGATCATGTTAAGAATCGCAGTTCAGTCAAAAGGGCGTCTTTATGAGGATACTATGAATCTTCTGAAAGAGGCAGGCATAAAAATCAATACAGCCCGCCGCACGCTCCTCGTCCAGTCAAGTAATTTTCCGCTGGAAGTGTTATACCTTCGCGACGACGACATCCCGGAGTGTGTGGCGAGTGGAGTGGCAGATATTGGCATCGTTGGAGAAAACGAGTTTGTTGAGCGTGGTGAGGACGCCAATATTGTCCGTCGCCTTAATTTCTCCAAATGCCGTATATCGCTTGCCATACCAGAGAGCGTTGAGTATAACGGTCTGGAATGGTTTAACGGCAAAAAGATAGCGACATCATATCCCAATATCCTCCGCAAGTTTGCCATGGAGCACGGTCTTGATATTGACATCCATACCATACAGGGATCTGTAGAGATAGCTCCAGGCATTGGCCTGTCAGACGGCATCTTTGATATCGTAAGCTCAGGCTCAACTCTCATAAGCAATAAACTTAGGGAGGTTGAGGTCGTGATGAAAAGCGAGGCACTCCTTATTGGCAACAAAACATTGGACAAGGACAAGGAGCAGATACTCGAGGATTTCCTCTTCCGTATAAAGTCTGTACTTATCGCTGACGACAAGAAGTATGTTCTCATGAATGCCCCTTCTGACCGTGTGGCCGATATCGTCAGGATTCTCCCGGGCATCAAGTCTCCCACAATAATGCCTCTTGCGACAGAGGGATGGACATCAATCCACACAGTTCTCGACCAGAAACACTTCTGGGAGATAGTGGGTCATCTAAAGGAGGCGGGTGCAGAGGGCATCCTGGTGCTTCCTATAGAGAAGATGATTATGTGACATCTCCAGAATAAACCCAGAGCAAAAGGGTAGGGGATGGATACCTCCCGATGCCTCTGATAATCAGAGATATTTTCCAAGCGCCCATCATTCCTATCCGCCACACATAACTTTCCAGACATACATTTTCAAGCACCCTCATCCATGAATATAATTATATACCCCACAGAGCAAGATTACCCCTCTATTTGTGAGCGTCCTCATCTTGATGTAAGAGAGCTCAGCTCGGTTGTTACAGGCGTTCTTGATGAGATAAAATCCCGCGGTGATGCAGCCGTCATCGACTTTGAAGAACGCTTTGACCATGTCATGCTACATGCTCTTACCGTCTCTGACGATGAAATCACCGAGGCATGGAAGCATATTGACAGTAGTCTTCGTGATGCCATTCTCCTTGCCCATGACAATATCCGCATATTCCATGAGTCACAGAAGTTTGAAGGCCATAAGGTTGAGACAGCCGATGGCGTCACATGTTGGCAGAAATCCGTGCCAATAGAAAAGGTGGGGCTGTACATACCAGGCGGCACAGCACCACTCTTCTCCACTGTCCTCATGCTCGCCACTCCGGCAAAGATTGCCGGTTGCAGTGAGATTGTGCTCTGTACTCCACCTGACAAGGAGGGTAGGGTGAATCCTGCCATCCTCGTAGCGGCAAAAGTGGCTGGAGTATCAAAGATATTCAAGGCAGGCGGGATACAGGCCATAGGAGCCATGGCCTACGGCACAGCGACTGTCCCAAAGGTATATAAGATTTTTGGTCCAGGCAATCAGTATGTCATGGCCGCCAAACAACAGGTGTCGCTCCATGATGTCGCCATTGACATGCCAGCAGGCCCTTCAGAAGTGTGTGTCATAGCCGACGCATGTAGCAATCCTACCTTCGTGGCAGCCGACCTCCTCTCACAGGCTGAGCACGGCATAGACTCACAGGTTATACTCATCACGACATCCGAGGAGAAAGCCCATGAGGTTATTCGCGAAATTGACTTGCAGCTCAACTCCTTGCCACGTAAGGACATAGCTTCAAAGACTCTCGCGAACTCCAAGATTGTCGTTGTCCATGATACTGACGAGGCGATACGATTGTCAAACATTTACGCTCCAGAGCATCTCATTATAAATACGGCTGATTATGAGCTTCTTGCAACAAAGGTTGTCAACGCAGGCAGCGTCTTCCTCGGCCCGTATGCATGCGAAAGCGCTGGCGACTACGCGAGCGGGACAAACCACACCCTGCCCACACACGGTTATGCATGCTCATACAGCGGGGTGAACCTCGACAGCTTCTGTCGGAAAATAACATTCCAGCATCTCTCTGAACGTGGTATCTCATCTATCGGACGTGCAGTGGAGATAATGGCCGGGAATGAGCATCTTGACGCTCATAAGAATGCCATGACCGTCAGAATGAACTATCTGAAGTTAGAGTAAACCACTATAGATTATATAGCTATCAACATAATAATGAGACCATTAAAAGATTTAGTACGCAATAATATATGGAAGCTAAGTCCATACAGCTGTGCGCGGAATGAGTTCAGTGGGCGTAACGCACACGTCTTCCTTGATGCAAACGAGAATCCCTACAACTCTCCCTACAACAGATATCCTGACCCTTTGCAGCTTGAGCTGAAAGAACTCCTGTCAAAAATAAAGGGGGTGAATCTAGAAAAAATTTTTCTCGGTAATGGCTCAGACGAAGCCATAGACCTCGTATATAGATGTTTTTGCAATCCTGGACGAGACAATGTTGTAGCCATAGAGCCTACATACGGAATGTACAAGGTATGTGCCGACATCAACGATGTAGAGTATCGTCCTGTGCTGCTCGACGATATGTTTAGGCTTCATCCAGACAAACTTCTTGCCGCCTGCGACAGTAGGACAAAGGTGATATGGATATGCACGCCAAACAACCCCTCAGGCAACGACATAGACCGCTCAGCCATTGAATACGTCTTGGATAAATTTTCAGGAATTGTCGTTATTGACGAGGCATACTCGGATTTCTCCCTTCAGGCCACATTCCGCAAGGAGCTTGACAGATATCCTAATGCCATTGTCCTCAACACCATGAGCAAGGCATGGGGCTCTGCGGCTCTAAGACTCGGCATGGCATTCGCCTCGCCCGAGATTGTTGAGCTGTTCAATAAGGTAAAATACCCCTATAATATAAACAAGTTGACACAGGAGAAAGCATACGAAATACTTTCAGACGCTCATTCTGTACAACATTGGGTTACGATGATACTTGAGGAGCGTACACGTGTCATAGATGCTTTCTTGCAGTTACCGATATGCAAGAAGGTATATGATACCTCAGCCAACTTTTTCCTTGCCCGTGTGACAGAGCCTGAGGAGATATATAATTATCTTATAGAAAAAGGTATAGTAGTACGTGACAGACACAATGTCCGTCTTTGCAACGGATGTCTCCGTATCACGATAGGTACAAAAGAGGAAAACAACGAACTGCTCGGGGCATTACGCGTATATAAGCGGAATGTAATTTAGGTCGGTTCTATAAATTGGCTTTGATGGGGTTAAGAGTTGTAATTAATAGAAGCTACCTTTAATAAGCAGAATTATTACAAGACATATTCTCCGGTATTCTTTTTCGTCACGGATTATCGAATCTCGGATTTCATTTGCTCCACAGTTTGGAATTCTCTTAAATTCGATAATCCGTGACTAGTATTTTCATGCTGTATAAAATTTGTGTAGAATGCCGATTATGTTAAATGGTGATTCCTGGTTACTTATTCTTTACATCTCGTCGAATACTGTAATTGACCACGAAGAAAGGGACTCCCTTATTTTGGAAGTCCCTTTCTTCGTGGTGATCCGGTCGGGATTCGAACCCGAGACCCACAGCTTAGAAGGCTGTTGCTCTATCCAGCTGAGCTACCGGACCATCATTTTTATTTACATTGAATGTATGTATCGTATGTGCTTATTAACAAAAGCGGATGCAAAGTTAGCCTTTTTTTTCTGATTACCCAAACAATCAAAAATACATTTAACCAATATTAATAAATAACTGTACGCCCACGTTTTGTCACCCATAAAAAAGAACGAGATGTTCCGTCTTCATCGTAAAAAGACTCTTCCTCATTATGACATGCTCCGCAATATCCCATGTATCGTTATAACATACAGAAGAATGTGACGAGGAATGGAACAGAAAAATCTGCGATGAAACCGTGATAAATGCTTAGTATCGAGTACCGCTCGCCCGCAACGCTGATGATTACCGGGAATGTAGTGTCCATCGTTGTCGCCCCTCCTGCCGATATAACTGACAGCGGACCGAAGAGACGGTAAAAGATTGGAGCGAGAAGTATGGCAACCGTCTCGCGTATGATATTTGCGAGAAGGGCTATTGTGCCCCATTCGGGGTCGATATACTGCGTTATGATAATTCCTGATAGCGAATAATAGCCCATTCCAGCGCCTACAGCTAAAGCGTTGGCTGATGGTGTATGAGTCATGACGAGGCTGGCGGCATAACAGCCGCATAGCGTACCACATATCGTACACAAGGGTAACAGCAGATGACGGCGGTCAAGGCTCATGAACTTAGAGAGGATGCCAGAATCGCGACCTATAGACACACCGACAACGAACATGAGGAGAGCGAGGGCATAGGATGACAGCCCAGAATCAAGGACAGTATCGGGGAGGATGTGTGCTAGCCCTGTCATGATACCTATTCCAAACGGTATTAGCATGAAAAAGCTCGATTTCATCGGTGCTCCTCCTTGTGTTTTATGCTGTGCCACAACATGCTTGAGAGTAAGATGCTGCCCGCAAGGCCTGCCACTGACAGGATGAAAGCTTTTAAGCCTAATGTGCCGATAGAAGTCATCACATCATCGTTTGCTCCTGCCTCATAACCTAGGATGAGCAGCAGACACCATACAAGGAATAGTGTCAATTGCTTTAGCGGCATTCCTGGTACAGATCTCGTCAGCCTTCCGATAAGGATGCCTGTAAGCATGACGGTAAGAATAATTAGCATATAATGTAGTGGATATATTCAATTTTGAGAACAAGGTAACCTTAATGCAATGGGGAAAACACTTTTGCGCTTACAGCGCATTGCTTATATTCCCACATACACCCAGGGTGTCGCTGCGCTTTGACATATCAGATTTTGCAAAGTTACGAAATAAACATGAAAACCAAATAAACAAAGGCAAGAAAAATGTTAGGTAAAGCCTCTTTTTTCTTTGGAGGAGGAGTTATTTCCTCCTCCTCTTTTAACTTTGTTGAGTATCGGTTGCCACTGGCTATGAGCTGTTACCGTTTCAAGGCGTGCTCAAAACGTTCATTCCCTACCCTGCCAAATGGTACTTGCGGAACAATAATTACTTACAACAGTTTGAGGCTGGCTTCCTATTGCGTGAGAGTATGTCGAGCATTACCTCGGCATATCTGCGGCCAAGTATGCGGTAGCCCTCTGCCGTGAAGTGGAGATGGTCTGGCGCGCCGGGGCATCCTGCTGACGAGACAGGATAGGCTGTGGGGATGGTCTCCTGAATACGGTTGATGATAGCGTTATGATGATAACATGCCCCACCCTCTTCCTGTGTCATTAGCTCTCCGACAAGGAGTGGACATTCGGCGGCCTTGAGGTTAAGCTCAGAGAGCATACGGTCGTATATGATTTTCACACGTGCGGGCCAGTCGGCCTGACCATTATTCGTGCAGCCTTGATGTAGGAGGATGCCTTTTATGACACCTACCTTCTGAGCCTGCTTGGCGAGATTGACAAGAACGCGGTAAGGATTGTTGTCATAGCTCTTGCAGAAATTCTTATACCAATCAGGTGCCTTTGCAATGTCTTCCTCGCAGAGGTCTTCGTTGAAGAGATTTATGTTCGCTCCGCCGACAGCCACATGCACTATGCCTACCTTTATCTCCTCTGGCAGGCGTTCTATGAGAGTGCGGCCGAAATAGTCGGCTGGGGTCAGTCCTGCCCATTCACGGCACAGCGGCGGTACAGCTGCATACCACACACCCTTCTTGCGCCCGATGCCTGGCATATCTACGGCAGAGAGCATACGTAAGCGTGTGCTGATGTTCTGTCTGTCCTGCGGCTCTATGCGTGCGTTGCCCTCCATATTCGACTGGCCGAAACACAGGTAAATATGGAAGTCGGGATCGAAACCGGCCGGCTGTGGGATATCGCCGGCAGCTTTCTCTCCGTCGCTATAATTGAGGACGGTGTTCTGCTCGTAGAAGCGTTCCACGTCTTGGGCATGGGTGGTCATGACGGAGGTGAAGAACACGATGTATGTCAGGAAGAGGCTCATGGCATGGCCTGTATGGGCGTTATGTGTGGTGGAAGGTGTGGATGTGTATATGGTGATCATAATATTTGGTGTTTTGTTGAGGAAATTTAAGGGGAGATACGAAATGTCGCGTTAACGATGTGCCAGCGCCTCAGGGGTTGTCGAGATTTCGGTGGTTCTGGAATTCGATGATACGGGAATGTCGATGATTCATGAATTCAGAATCAACGACATCCCCGTAACCTGCTTCTGGCCACTATCATCAGTTTATCATGAACACTTTCTCCTTGCCTGCAAATGTGCAACGGACAATGGCGCGGCCATCCACAATCTTGCCTATCACGGTCTCTACGTCTCCTCCTTCTGTCTCAACCCTGATGGATGATGACGGCTGTAGCGGGGCATAGAGCTGGTAACGGGTAAGATCCATCAGGCCGTTCTCGTTTGTGGAGAAGACGGGGAGTGGAGGCATAAGGAGCCGTTTGCCATCGACAAGGATGGAGACTGCGGGGACAGAAGGCCGATGGCATGGCTTGCCGTCCTTGGCGAACCCTATGCCATGGATATCTACGAGACCCTCGCTCCCCTCGCCCTCAATGACGAGGTATATGGCATGTTTGCCTGTGAGGCCCTCGACAGCAGGAACAGGAGCCTCGAATGTTGTAGCCTCTTTAGCCGCGTCTTCTGGGACGTCTATGACTGCTATCTCCTTGCCGTTCCATGTGGCATTGGCATAAGGGCCGTCAAGCATGACACGCACACGGAAGGCTCCCCTACCCTTTGGTGTCATGTTTAGCGAGATACTTGTCTTATCGCCTGGCTTGGCAGCCTCAAAAGGATGGATGCCCTTGGAAGCCTTGGCGAGCCCGCCGAATCCGAAATACTTGAAGCCTACGATGCCACCGTTCTGTATGCCCGCAAGATCCATGCTGTTCGTCCACACGTCAAAGTTGTCCTGAAGCCAACGCTGGTCGGACATGTAACAGGCTATTCCCGCCGAGTAGTAGGCATAAGGCGGCAGACCGAAGATATGGAATCCCTCGCTCGTCACCTCTGCGCCTGAGTATGTCATGCCGTCGGCTGTGGCGGCTGTCCACTCGTTATTCTTAGAGTATGGGTCGTAGGCGACAATGCGCACCTTGCCTCCCTTGGCGACAGGCTTCTTGTCCCACTCTATCTTTACTGGGGCCACCATGGCCTGACGCGCATAGCCGAAGCCGCGTGGAGGACGGTGATAGAAGACATACCATTGGCCGTTGATTTCCTGGATAGAGCCATGAGTGTTATGTCCGGCATTCATACATACGAGGTGTGAGCCATCAGCGTCAGGGACGACACCACGCGAATCGACAAGGACACCTCCTGAGCGCCATGGCCCCAACGGCGTGTCGCCATAGGCATAACGGAGGGCAGAGTTGGTGGAGGGGAGGCCATAGTCGGGGCCACTATATCCGGAGAAAACCATGACATACTTGTTGCCCACCTGGCGGATGCTTGATGCCTCGAAGAAGTTGAAATCGCCAGGGTTCTGGCCTTTGTAAAGGGCAGGATATTCTGTCCCCTCAGGGTCGCGGACAACACCATAACGCTCGCTGGCGGGGATGAAGTAGTCATGTATCTCTGTCCCCGGGCGCACACCATACATATTGTCCTGGTCAAGCTCGAAGGCAGTAGAATGACGGAAACCGTAGAAGACATAGGCCCTGAAGCCTCGCTCAAAGTCAGGGTCGCGCTTGTCGGTGATTTTATCCACAAAGACAGAGGGGTCAAAATCAATCAGTGATCCATCGACACAGGCTGTACCGTCGGCATTAAGATTGACAGGGGTGAAGGGGCCGTCAGGACGGTCGCCCTTGCAGACCATCGCGACACGGCGCCATCCACGAGAGTGTGGGTAGAGCCAGTAGGTCTTCTTACCCGTCTTCTTGTCTTTCACCTCGACAAGGTCAGGGGCGAACATTGTGTCCCAGCGTCCGTCAACGTAATGGCTGAAGACAGGGCCTTCGTCACGCCATTGGGTAAGATTGTCAACAGGAGCCGACCATATGCGGATGTCATTGCCACAATATCCCTTGAACGATACATCGTGTGAGCCGACGATATACGCACGCATCTTCCCAGGGTTGTCAGGGTCTTCAAAGACACGTGGCTCTCCGTCGGGCAGGTGTTCCCAAAGCGGGAGATAAGGATTCTGGGCTGATGTCAGGGTGGCGGCCATAAGGAATGCCGCAGAGAGAAGTTTCTTGAACATTGGTTAGAGAGTTTTATAGAATTAATGGGAATTTATGGGTTACCAGTAAACCCTGTGTCAGTTACGTATCACAAAAACCATTATAAACCCCTTGAAGAGTATGTGGGGGCAGAGCCCCTGGTGTCAGTCTTCCGCCTAGGTCTTATAAGAGCAAGCTCTTAACGCCCCAAGCTGAAGCCTTACACCACCTTCTTTCAGAAGGCCACCATCCTCTTCAAGGCGATAAACATCAATGGCTGTGCAAACGAGAGCAGAGGCAAAGCTTGCTTTGACTATGCCGAGTGTAGCCAGCCTTCGACGAAGTCAATGGCTGTGCAAACCGAACGCAGAGCTGAGCCGATGGATGTTTATCGCCTTGTGGTTGATGCGAAACCCGATAGGGTGATGATGTGGCTGGATGAAAATATCTGAGCTTGTCTCAAGGATTTCCCGAGTGCCCCGAATTAATGGGACTTACAGAAATTCGTCATAAAGAGATTTTCTCACGATGGTGAGAGGAGCATCGGCTACTTTTCTCCTTTAGAATAATGGAACCAGTCGATATCGACATATCCACCCGCAGCCTTTGTGGCATAGTTGAAGATGGCGAATTTCGTGCCCATGAAGAAGCGGCGGTAGTCGAATATCATCTTATACGAGGCGAGTACCTTCACCCATGTCTTGCCATCGAGACTGTAATATATATCGGCGAGGTCTTTGCCAGGACGGAAGTCGGCGTCGATACGGAAATATATATGCCGGGGATTATCTAAGCGCTGACGGTAAGCCTCTGTTACCTTCACCTCTGTCACACGTTTCTCTTTCTCTGTCAGCGCGACGCTCTGGCTCTCGCCTGTCACATAGACGCTCTTGCCCTCCTTCGTGACCTTGACAAAACCCGCATCGCCGTTGAAGGCAGAGAATCCGGCCACATCGCCGTCTTTCATGTTTGAGATGTCCATCTTTATGATGCCTGAGCATTCTGGGCCTTCCATCCTCTGTGTCAGGGTGTTGGGGGCAAGGAAGAGATTCCCGGCCACGCGGCTTGTCCTTAGCCTTAGCCATCCTTTCCGCTCTTTGAGCGACCATGCCTTGTCTATAGGGTTATGGTTCCATTGCCAGTCGATATTCATCTTGTCTGAGTCAAACTCGTCAGAAGAGACTATGGCGCCTCCGTCATACCCCGCGACAGGTTTCGGCATGATGGCAGGTATCTTCCCGTCCTCATCGCCCAGCATGGGCCATCCGTCCTTCCATGTGCATGGCATGAGGGTAAGGACGCGCCCTACCCCACCACGGTCCTGGAATATGAGTCCATACCAGTTGCCCTTACCGTCATCGACAATGGTGCCCTGTCCGGCATAGGAGAATCCGCCGAAGGTGCTCTCAAGTATCACCTTCTTCTCATATGGGCCCTCGATGTTGTCGGCGCGATAACAAACCTGGCGGCGCGGCTTGCCCTGTGGCCACGATATCATGATGAGATAATAGCGGCCGTCGTGTTTTATGACACGGCTTCCCTCAAGCAGACCGTTCTCCTCAGCATCACGCTCGAAGACTCTCGCCTGCCGGCCGCCGGGCTTCACGCCACTAAGATCGGGCAGCAGCTCTCTCATCTCTCCTGTGCCGTAAAAGATGTATGCGCGGCCGTCGTCGTCAAAGAATAGGGAGGCATCATGGAAATGTGGGATTCTATGGGCGAGAGTCCATCCCTCACGCGGGTCGGTTGATGTATATACATACCCACGGAACGGCTCGTCATTGGGAGAGAAGTAGAGATAATATGTGCCGTCGAGATACCTCAATGATGTGGCCCACTGTCCACGTCCATAGACTGTGCCGCCCTCCATGTCATATTTCGGAGTATCATGGAGAGAGGGGAAGACATAGCTCACAGTCTTCCAGTTGACGAGATCTTTCGAATGCATGACAGGGGCTCCGGGCATGAGATGCATGGTCGTCGTGACGAGCCAATAGTCATCGCCGACACGTATGACATCGGGGTCGGGAGTGTCAGCCCATAGTACGGGATTCTTGAACATGCCATCAGCGTTGTCCGGCATGACAACATCGGCTGACGATGAGCACGCGGCCGTGACAGAAAGGAAAAGGAAAAGAAGTAATCTCATGTTTTGACTATATGTGAACGGTTAGTTGATAGTGTTTCAGACGAAAATGCCGGATATCCCTGTGGAGGACGGAGGCATGACGGAGAGGCCAGTAGTACATGCCGTAACTCATAGACAGGGACGGATAATGATATTAAGGTGGATGCGAGATGAGCATACCCATTTAACGTTACAGAGGTGTCGTATTTAGCCTTTTTCATAGTTATGGCCCCTGCCAATATTTCAGGATGCAAAATTACGCATTATTTCGTTATATAACATCTTGTCTCGTACCATTTTTGTATGTTTTTGTTACATGAGGCGCTTTTTATGCATATTTCCCCACCTGGTGTTCCTATTATTCCGACATTCATGACCGGGTAACGGGCAGAAGCGCAGGGTTGAAACAGCCATGACGAGAAAAAAATAATCGAATTGTATAATAAGCTTTATTTCAATACTTTAGACTCTTTCTTGCGAAAGGTACTGAATGAGGATCTTATAAACACAGAATGGGCGGCTCATTTAGACTGTATGAGCCGCCCATTTGCACCAAATGGCACACAAGGGGAATAACCCTATATAAAATTGGCCATTGTGGTTGATGGAAAGAACCGTGGTTGTCGGACAAAGATGATATGTAGCCCACTGATGTTTGGTGTTTCAACTGAACGGACAGAGAAATTATATGTGGGTTGGTGTAGATGGACGTAAGCGGGAGTTATGGGGGCTAACGCGCGTAATAGCCGTGCATAGTCATCTCACGTGCCAGAAGGATGTCATATTGTTCCTTGTCGAGGGGGTAGTCCCAGCATCCGAGCTGGTGGTATATCTCGCCTCCGAAGCCATTCTTGAACTTGTAGAGGCCATACATAGGATGGGATGGGTCAGGACACGGGGCGACACCAAACATATCATACTCCTTACACCCTGCCGCCTTGGCGAGACGCATGGCCTCCCATTGTAGGGCATAGGTGGGCATGAGATGGCGCATGGACGACGATGAGGCTCCATAAAGATATGTCGCCCTATGGGCAGAAACGACAAGGAACATAGCGGCAAGAGGCGTATCGTCATGGTAGGCTATAAGAAGGAACACGCTGACACCCTTACCGGTATAGCCTATCTTTGAGGCGAACATCGACTGGAAATAGCTGATGTCGTTAGGATACAGCCTGTTACGCATGGCTGTCTCGACATACAGCCCATACCATGTCGCCAGCCCCTCAACGCCCGCCTGCCGGACATTGATGCCCTTGCGCATGGCAAGCCGGATGTTATAGCGCGTCTTTGGCCTCATGCCCGCGAGTATATCCTACTCACTCCTGCTGAGGTCTATGACGATGGTATTTGCAGGGAGGATGTTTGAGTTTGATTTAAGCAGATTATGCTTACATGTGCCAAAGTTCAGCTTCAGCTCCTGAAACTCCATGGGAGGGTCGCCAGTCCAGTTGCCGTTGTCGTCAAAGTCATCCTCCTTACACCAATGGGACATCCAGTTTAGGTCATATCTGAGCATGACGCATCCTTTAGGGAGATATGACCGGAGCATCTCAGAGAGTTCCTCAAGAAAGACTCCCTGGTTGCTCTCAGAAGGCTCCACTTCAGGTCCATACGGAACGTAGGCCACGTAATTCTCACGGCTGAGACGCTGGAAAAACATGATAAAGTCGGCATCGGTACGAGAGAAACCGCCGACACCATCATAAAGGTCTCTGTTCTTGACAGAAAACTAAAACGCGCAGGAGCGCGTGCCAAGACGCTCCTTCACTACCGACCAGAATGAGGTCTGCTGGACAATAGGAGTGCTGTATGCGTCGATGATGTCTTTGGGTTCTAATCTGATATCCATGGGATTGTTGATTTTGGAGAGGTTAATAAGGGTTATGTGGGGGCGAAGATAATTGAAATACCTGATTATTCGAGAGTTCTGACACTTCGTTTATTCGTTTGTCCAATGTTCTTGAAGATAAGATTCTGAAAACAGAAATGGGGCAACAACAAGGAAGTGAAGGTCATGCGCTGGCTAAGCACGCTTCCTGTTATTGCCCCGGGGACATTACATCACTTTTATACCTTAACTAACTAACTAATGATGAACAAGTGTTGATTTAGTGAAAAAAGTGTGTTTTTTACAGATGATGTGTGAGTCTGTACTGGTACATGTCGAAGCTGAAGAGGGTCGGGACGAAATCGGTCATCTCAACCTTATCCTCGCCATCGCCGAGATAAACTCGTGACGCTTTGACAGAGAACGCCAGATTGCCATCCTCAACCCTGAATGTTCCATTCTCCGCTATCTCTGTCTCAACCTCTATGGAGAGAGTCTGAGGCTCCTCGCCGGCATTCTCCGAGGGGAGTGTCAGAGAGAGCTTGAGAGGCTCGGCCTGGAAGGTAAGGGAGATATTGTCACGTGAGGAGGATATGGCAGGAACATACCCCACCTTATAGCTGACAACGCCAAGTGCCTTGACAATATTGTCGGCAAGAGTCTCGTCGCCCACAACAGCAAGGACGATATCGTCGATGGGGAAACTATCGAAATAGACAGAATCATCCTTCACCTCAGCCTTTATGCTGACTCCTTCTGGGGCTGACTCTCCGTCAAGACGCTGGGCCACGGCTGTTGTCATACGGCCGTTATAGCTGCCATAGACATCGGCGGCTGTTATCTCTGTCTGGTCCTGTATGTCATCATCATCGCTGCATGAGGTGAAACCCAAGAGGCATCCTGCTGTGAGGATAAAGGCGAAGAGTCTCGCCTGAGAGAATATTTTATTCATTTTGATTTAATTTTATTTAATGTTTTAAGATAATAAATTAAGTGTATGTGTGTTGATAGCTATCATCAGACGAGGTTTATCACCCTGTCCGTATATATAATGGCATAGACAAGATTACATTGCATAGCCATAAGTTAACAATCACTAAAAATCGAGCCAAAGGCGGAAGAAGGAGGCACGTCCCTCACTCACAAGAATATCTGACTTGAATGGCGGATTGACCTTAACCTTCATGCGCCCCTTGAAAAGAGGGACGGCACACTCGACAGCGTCGATATTGACAATCATCTGGCGATTTACACGGAAGAATTGTGAGGGGTCGAGCTGCTCCTCAAGCTTGTTAAGCGAGAGGCCGATGACATGTTCCTTGCCAGAGGGCGTAACGGCAAACGTGACTTTCTCCTCAGAATAGAAATATGCTATGGAGTCAACCTGAAGCGAGCGGTAGGCCTCGTTCGACGAGATGAGGAATCGCTGGCGGTACTTGTGAGCTGGAGAGCCGAGCGTGTCGAGTAGTGTCTGGAGATACTCCCCGGTAGCATGCCATTGCCGCTCAAACAGCTGCTCGTACTTGCGGACGGCATCAGAGAGGCGTTGCTCATCAACAGGCTTGAGAATATAGTCAATGCTATTGACAGAAAAGGCGCGTATGGCATACTCGTCATAAGCCGTGGTGAAGATAACTGACGATGAGGGTTTGGCGGCAGACAGGAAGTCGAAAGCATTGCCATCGGAGAGATGGATGTCAAGGAAAATGATATCGGGATGTGGATGGGACGAGAACCATGCGACAGCCTCCTCGACATTTCCAGACACAAGTGTTGTCTCCCACTCAGGCCTGAGCAAGGAGAGCATGGACAGAAGGAGACGGGCTGAGGGTATCTCGTCTTCTATGATGACGGCTTTAATGGGTTTTGTCATTCTGCAAAGGGTACTTTAACGGTAAACGTATTATCTTCCATGGTTATGGAAATGTCACGCTCGCAGACAAGACGGCATCGTGTGGCAAGGTTCATCAGCCCTATGCCTGACGACACCTGGGAGCGTGCAGAACCGGATTGTTTCCGCCTGCCATGCAAGGCGTCCTCAGCCCGACAGTCTTTAGGCATGGAATTGAAAGCTGGCGGGCTTGGATTGCCTTCCGACTTGTGGAACAGACTGTTCTTAGGCGACACTGGGTTGGAGACGACCATATAGCCGTCTGCGGCACGTATGCTTATGGCCATAGGTCTTGACTGTGAGATGGAGTTGTGCTTTATGACATTCTCGACAAGGAGCTGGAGAGTAAGCGGTGGCAGCTCGCTCTCTAACAGGCTGTCGGCAATATCTATGTTACAGCTGAGACAATCGCCAAGGCGCACCTTGTGGAGGAATATGAACGAATCGACAAACTCAAGTTCCTCGCCGAGCGTGACGAGATGACGGTTATGACATTGTAGGACATAGCGATAGACATTAGACAGATGTCTCGTGAAGCGTATGGCGTTATCAGGATTATACTGTATCTCGGCTATGAGGGTGTTCAGGCTGTTGAAAAGGAAATGGGGATTCAGCTGGGCCTGAAGCGCATCGTACTTGGCCTTCGTGTTCTCTATCTGTAGTCGCGCAGCTTCCTGCTTCAGGCGTTGGTTGGTCTTTAGAGTGCGGTTGGACAGGAGCAGGAGTATGACTGCCATCTCTGCTATCCATATCAGGAGGAGAACACGCCTGCCAACCGGCGATATAGCCCAAACGGGCTGGACACCGGCGAGAACCTTGGCTATGACACACATGCTATAGTTTATAGAGAGGAAGAGAAGGCCGACAATGATGTTCGCGGCTGTGAAATACCTTCTCCTCAAACAGTCCAGAAAAGCGGGCGTGCGGACGTTCTGGCTATGTGACATGCCTGAAGTCTCAGGGTTCTGGATGTAACGCTTGTTGACCCATTCTGATATATATATAGTGACATAGCCGAGAAGCGTGAAAGCTATGACGGTATAGACAAGCGCTCCACGCGAGTAGAGAATGTCTGCCACATGGGGAGAGAAGTCTGTGAAGTTGACTATAAGGTAATACGAGAACAGGCCCAGGCCGATAAATATTAGAATATTCTTCATAATGTCATCTTGGCTGTCTTTCTGAAAATGACTGTCTTTGTGTCGTTTACATCAAGAGGTGAATCTCCCTCTATAACAAGCATTTCAAGGCTACAGACGGGGGTTGGGGTGGATATACACTTGGATATGACCGTTGATGAAAAGACCGGTATAGTCTATCTATAACCGTTGAGAGCCTTCAGGAGCATAGCGTTATCACATTGGGTTGCTGTCTTGGCCTGTACGAGGTTCACCTGTGCCCTTTGTCTGTAAGTCTGCGCGTCAATAACCTCAATGACTGATGCCTTCCCCGCCTTGTAACGCTCTATGGCAAGCGCCTCGTTCTGGAATGCCTTGTCGAGAGAGTTTTGTGCCAGTTTGGCTTGTGTCATGGTCTGCCTGAGCGAGTTGCGGGCGGTAAGTATCTCAAGGTTTATCTCGTCCTCCACCTTGCGGGCGTTGTCCACAGCCATACCATGCCTCATATCTGACGCACGCAGCTCGTTACGCCGCTTGCCCCATTCAAAGAGAGGGACAGTCATCTTGGCGTATATGGCATAGTTAGGGTCGAGGTCCGTACGGAAATCATAGCCCGGCGATGAGTATGTCCCGTCGATTCCCACTGAGAGCTGTGGCTTGTATCCCGAAGCCGTAAGGCGTCGGCTGCTCTCGGCAATCTTGACTTGTGTCTCAGCAATCTTCTGCTCAGGACGGAATGTTCGCTGTAACGCGTCGATATCCCTGTCAACCATCATGACAGTATCGTCTATCTCAGTAGAATGGGATAGAGAACGGCCTATGAGGGAGTTGAGAGCCATAAGGCTGTTATCAAAGTCTTTCTTAGCCTGTGACATCTGTAGCTCGGCCTCATTCTGCATAACCTCTATCATAAGGAGGTCCTGGCGGTCGGTCATGCCTGACTCGACACGTTCGCGGATGGTCTGTGCCAACGAGGATACAGATTTGAAATAATCTGTCGTGATGGTTGCAATCTCTTTTCTCGCCACTGTGTTCCAATACTGGATGTCAGCATGACAGCATACAGCCGTGCGCAGCATCTCCTCGTTAGACAATGATATCTCGTGCTGGTAACGTGCTGAGCGGATGGTCTCAAGCAGCCGGCCGCCTGTATATACTTGCTGGACGAGCGAGAGACCAATTCCGTATTTGAGGTCTTTACCAGTAAAGGTCATGGGGCTTCCCATTGAGGGGAGGTCGAGGGTCAGCCGGAGCGGATTGCCTGTATATTGGAAATTGGCATCGCCACGAAGTTTCGGGTAGAGATCCTTGGCCGCGGCTTTAGTGGCCTGGAGGCTCGCCTCGACAGCTTTCCCTGCCGATTTAAGGTCATGGCTATAAGCGACAGCCATGTCACGATACTTCAGCTGAAGCTCTGTCTCCTGGGCTACAGACACACTATGGAACGCGGACATGACCAGGCAGAGGGTTAATAGTTGTATGGTATAACGCATTGGTTTAGCTTGGTTTTATTCTGTACATTATAGTATAGAGGGCGGGGGTGATGAACAATGTAAGGATGGTGGCGAAAGAGAGCCCGAATATTATTGTGGCGGCCATGCCTCCGAAAGCTACATCAAAGAGCAACGGCACCATGCCGAGAATCGTCGTCGTAGCAGCCATAAGCACAGGGCGTGTCCTTGACACCGTAGCTTCGACAACGGCCATATATGCCTTGACCCCATTGCGGCGCTGGACATCAATCTCGTCAAGCAGGACGATGACGTTCTTTATAATCATACCAAGGAGGCCCAGCCATCCTGCAATAGGGAAGAACCCGAAGTCAAACCCCGTCACGAGCATACCAACCGCCACACCTATGAGCGAGAGAGGGAGGACACAGATAATGATAGCAGGTTCGCGGAAATTGCCGAACAGGGCTACGAGTATCACTATAAGAATGAGGAATGCCAACGGGAAGAACTTGGCAAGAGCTTGAAGACCTTCTGTCTGATCCTTATACTGAGAATCCCAGAAGAATTTGTAGCCTTCAGGCAGGCTGATGCTTTCCACTTCCTTTCGTATCTCTCCATGCACCTCGGCCATAGTATGTCCGGGCTGCACACCACACATTGCAGCCATCGAGAGCTGGCGGTTATATGTCCTTACCTGTGGCCATTCCCACACGGTCTCAACACCATCTGTCACCTGTGAGAGGGGGGCTGAGCGCTCGCCGTTCCAAACGGCAAAGTTTCCTAAGGCCTTTGGGTCAGAGATGTCGCTGGCGAACGTCTTCAGCAATACCGGCACCTGACGCTCATTGTCACGATATACAGCTACAGGTATGCCGTCGCTTATAGACTTGGCCGACTGCATCATCTGGGCTTTCGTTATGCCCGCCGCACCGGCTTTCATCGGGTCATAGACAGGACGCATGAGGAGGGTCATATTGCCCCACTCGTTGCGCACATCGGCAGCCTTCGGGTTACGGCGCATGATATCCATAGCGACACCCACAAGCGAGTCTAACACAGCAGCGTCAGGACCGAGGAAACGTGCCTCAATCATGGCCTCTGTCAACGGACTCAGCTCAAACTTGTTCACCCTCAGCAGAGGCTCAGGGAAGAGCGGCCTGATGGAATCTTGAAGAAGCGAGTGGACACGCACAGCATCCTCCGGGGAAACGCATTTGACAAGCAGCTGGGCATAATTAGGCTGTGGGCCGAAAGCGATGTTGGAGAGATAATATCTGGGCGGAGTGCGCCCGACGAATGTTGTGACAGTCTCCACACTCTCCTGGCTGCTCACATAATCGGCGATAGCTCCTGTCATACGGTCAGTCTCGTATATATTAGTACCCTCGGGCATCCACATATCAATGGTAAAATACTGTTTCTCAAGGGCTGGCACAAAGACTTTCGGGATAAACTTGAAACTCCATACCGACATTATGAGAGCTATGAGAAGTGTCGTCACAGACAACATCCTGTGACTTAAGACCCAATGGAGACGGCGGCGGAACATGTCATAATATCTGCCTCCGAATATATCTGCCCTCAGCTCGTCGGGACGCGGACGGCGTACATACTCCTGTATGAAGAATGGTGTCTGGGTCAGCGCGAACACCCAGCTGAACATCAGTGACACGCCGATGACAATCACGAGCGAGGATAACAGCTCGCCTGTGATATGTGGCGAGTAGTAGATAGGGAGAAACGTAAGGATGGCAATGACCGTAGCGGCGAGAAGAGGGAGAGCCGTGGTGCGGCACGCCTTCAGGATGGCAGGGCGTTTGCGCATACCACGCTGCATGTTGACAAGCGCTGAGTCTGAGACGACAATGGCGTTATCAACCAGCATGCCCATAGCTATGATAATAGCCGCCAGAGACATACGCTGTAGAGCTATGCCCGAGGACATCATCACGATAAGCGTGGCGAATATGGAGAACACGAGGCCGCTGCCCACCAGAAGACCATTCTTGAATCCTATGAAGAAGAGAAGAATAGCGACCACTGTAACAACAGAAATCACAAGATTCATAACGAATCCCTGGTTAGCAACGGCTGACTCGTGTCCTTGGTCATATATAACAGAAAGCTTATATCCCTGAGGCATGGTCTGGCAGAACCTGTCGAGCGTCTCACGTACAGCCTCGGCCATATCGACAACATTGCCCGTAGGCACAGTAGAGATGGCTATGCCGAGCGACGGGTTGCCATCAATACGCATGATGTTTGATGGAGGGGTAATATATGATTCCTCCACGGTCGCTATGTCCCCGAGACGGAAATGCCCACCACGACTTGTACGTATCGTAGTAGAGCGTATATCGTCTATAGAACGGTAATTGCCTGACGACTCAATGCGCAGACGGCACGTCCCCGCATCAACACCACCCGCATCAACCACCTTGTTCTGCGACTCGATAGCACGGGCTATATCCGCTGTTGTCACGCCACTCTGCGACATGACAGCCTGACGGAGAGTGATGTCTATGGTCGGTTTTGGCATTCCGTATATCTCGACCTTCGCGACGTCCTTTACCTTCAGCAGCTCGTTCTTTATCAGCTTTGCCTCGTCGTCGAGCTGACGGTATGTACGGCCATCACCTGTAAGCCCATAGAACACACCGAGGACATCTCCGAAGTCATCGTTGACTATAGATGGTCCCGCGCCTTGAGGGAGTTCGCCCTGGACGTCGTTGACCTTGCGGCGCAGCTTATCCCATAGTTGCTGCATCTCATGGGCACGGATTTCTTTCTTCACATAAACTGTGATTTTCGACATTCCCGCCCTGTTCTCGGTCTTCAGATAGTAAAGCTCGCCAAGCGACTGGATGGCCTCTTCAAGGACATCGGTCACTTGGGCCTGAACTTCAGAGGGAGAAGCTCCGGGATATGGGGTGATGACAAGTGCCTGCTTTATTGTAAAGGGAGCGTCCTCCAGCTTGCCCATCCGCAGATACGCATAAAAGCCACCAAACAAGACTATAAGAAGGATGAGAAGGGTGACGCTCCGCTTTTTAAGGAAATACTCTATTATTTGCATCATGTGTTTGAATAAATTCAGACGTTTTCTCACCAATACAGAGTGAGCAAGCTCCCTCTGGCCTTCTGGCTTATCGAAAGCGTTCTCTATTTCACATCACATGTGTCGCACCTTAGCATGAGGGGGCACACGCTAAGATGCCTGAGGATTAGAATCCTGCCACATGTGATTTCATGATAATGATTGATAAGGTAAAATATTTGACTATATATATGGTTGTATTTATTCAGATGTTTTGGTAAGCCAACCGATGGAGCGGCAGTGGCAGAGGCTGGGACTTCCTCTGGTTATACCGAGACGTGAGATTTGTCCTCAGACCGCACTGACCAACGGGAGGTAGTGAACGAAGTACAATCCAAGTGTTGTCAGCCCTGAGTACAGGTGGATGTCCCCTACCCTGTTATGCATGATATCAGGCATGTCGGGGGGGGCAATGTGTTACTGGACGTCAGCCATGAGTTATATTGGAATCAAGTCGTGGGAGAGCTTTTATCTATCTCAGCCTGACCGTCATGCCGTCGGACAACAAGCGTAATCCTGTCGTCGCAATGAGGTCGTCTGTTGACAATCCCCTGACTATACGCACCATCCCATCTTTCTGAATCTGTCCGCTTTCCACCTTGCGTTTCCTCACGACAGACTTGGTTTTATCTACCGTCCATACGTAATCTCCGTCAACAGGGCGATGACACAGAGCCGAAAGAGGAATATCGACACCGCCCGCCGCCTTGCTCGAGGATTGTTGCAGATAAGCCTTGCCCGACATGCCGGCAATGAGATGTCCGTCGTTGTTAGGCAGCATAGCCGTAAGGCAGTATGAGAGGTTGTCTTCCATGGTCGATTTGCCCACCTCGACAATCCGCGCTTTATACGTCTTTTCAGGCTCTGTATCGAAGATGAGAGAGACCTCGCCACCCCTCTTTGCCAAGCGGGCTACGTCCTGTGTGATGTAAATCTCCATCTTCAGCTGACTGATGTCTATCAGACTGAGAACAGGCTGGGCTGCACGGACATCCTGATACCTCTCTACATAGACATCACCTATATATCCGTCAAACGGAGCTATGAGGCGTGTGTCATTCAGGTTGTTCACAGCCTCGTTGTACGTCGTCTTCGCCGCAATATAGTCAGCCCGTGTTTTCTCGTACATGCTCGCGGGGATATTCTCTTTCTTGTAGAGCATTTCCACTCGCCTGAACTCTGCCTCCATCTGTCTTAGCGTCGCCTCGGCCTTCTCTTTCCTGAGCCTGAAGTCACGAGAGTCTATCTCGGCGATGATACTGCCACGACGGTAGCTATTGCCGGCATATGCCTCAAGACGGTCAATCTGACCGCTGACTCTGAACGACAGCTCTGACGTTCGCCACGGCTGGGAGATGAACGAGAAGGCCTCCGCACCCCCCTGTGTGGCGGCGATAGGGTGTGATGTCGCCACTATGACAGGCTCCGCAGTGTCAGGTTTCTTGCCCGTACACGACAGGCATAACATGAGGACAATGGCGGGGAGCGTCAGCTGAGGGGTGTGTTTTTGACTGATTATCATAAATATTCGTTTGGGATGAAAGATACTGTTCAAGTCCTGTTCGCTTTTTTTCAGATGCAAAGTTACACCTATCAGCACGTCACACAAACTTTTATTTGCCGAACAGTGGAAAACGGATGATGAACGGGCTTTTCTTAGGGTCTGACATAACTTATTGATGTGGGCCATAGGCCAGATGGTCACGTCTCCCCCATATCCCCGCCAATTATATAAACCAGACACAAGCCGGAACTTGCATGAGGTGACATGTTTTTTTTATTTCGAGCCTAACAATCATAATGCATTTTTCTTATGTATAGGAAATCAGAGCATCAGATTGCCCACTCCCATAAAACAATAAATTATAATAAAAAAAGCGTGACAGATTTTGATATGTCGCGCATAAAGGCTATCTTTGTGGTGTGTTACACCTATTTAATACTTCCCGATTATGAAACGTGTCGTAAGAATGATGATATGTGTCATGCTTGCCATGTTATCACCAGTACATAATGCCGCAGGGCAGGATTCTGCCAACAGACCTTCTCCGCCTTATGTAGTGAGCGGAATTGTCAAGGATGCAATAACAAAAAAGCGTCTCGAGAACGTCAACGTCTATCTCTCCCATAAAGCCAAGGGCACCGTGACAAACGCAAACGGAGTATTCTCGCTGAAAGTGGGGGAAGGGGAGATGCGGGGCGGAATAACATTCTCCCACATAGGCTATATCAACCGTCTTGTCCCTGAGACGACGATAGAGATGCGTCCGGGGGAAGAGATGGCCGTGTATATGATGCCCGCAAAGAATGTCCTTAGCGAGGTGGTCGTATATGGCGGCGACGGCAGGGAGATTGTAGAGGAGGCTATACGACGCATTCCGCAGAACTATCAGGAGAGACACACCATGTCGCACGCTTTCTACCGCGAGACTATACAGAAGCGTAACACGTTCATAGCTATCTCTGAGGCCATGATGGACATGTACAAGACTGACTACAGGAACAGGGATATAGCCCAGGACCGCATACGCATAACAAGGGGAAGGAGACTGCTCAGCCAGAAGGCGCGCGACACGCTGGCTGTAAAGATTGAGGGTGGCCCCTACCTCGCTTTATTGTTTGATGTGGCGAAGAATCCAGAAGCACTTTTCGACGATGAGACCCTGCCACTATACACTTTCAAGCAAGACCATCTTGTCATGATTGACGATAGGATGCATTTTGCCATAACATTCGAGCCCAGGTATATCGTTGGCTACCCTTTGTATTATGGGACAGCATATATAGACTGTGAGGATTACACGATATCACGCATAGAGATGTCGCTCGACACGAACGACAGGATCAAGGCAACAAGAATGATTCTGCAGAAAAAGCCACAAGGCTTGAGGTTCAAACCCATGGAGGTAAGTCTTGTAATAGCGTATATGAGGCACGGTGGCAAGGCATCCCTGAACTATGTCAGGAACACGATACGCTTCAAGTGTGACTGGAAGCGAAGACTCTTCTCGTCAGCATACACAACAACAGCCGAGCTTGTCACAGTTGAGCTTGACGATGGTATGCCGGAGATGATACCATATGCCGAGACATACAGGCGGCAACACGTGTTCTACGACAAGGTTGACGAGTTTGCCGACAACGAGTTCTGGAAAGACTATAACATACTCGAGCCGACAGAGTCGTTAGAGAAGGCTGTGGGCAGGCTACTTAGGCAGAAGAGGAAATAGACACTCACGGATATCATCGACAACATCTGGCAGAATACATAAACAGTCCCGCCCCCTGTCTTTACTCTCTTGTGATGAAAAGAGTATTGACAGGGGGCGGGACTGTAATGTGTTGTCTTTAACAAAGACGATGGGATAAGCGGGGGAAGTATCCCTTAAGGCTTTTGAGAGTGTTATCCGAGCAGCTCGTCCATCTGCTGCTGAAGCTCACGTGCCTTGTCGGCCGCCACAGCTGCAAAATTCTCGTCGTGGCCGGCATAGATGATGCCACGGCTGCTATTGACAAGAAGCCCGCAATCGGCTATCATGCCATACTTGCACACCTCGGCGAGAGAGCCTCCCTGTGCGCCGACACCAGGGACGAGGAGGAAAGCCTCTGGGGCGACACGGCGTATATCAGCAAAGAGGCTGCCACGTGTTGCGCCGACGACGTACATCATATTGTCCTTGTCGCCCCATTGCTGGGAGCGCCTGATGACATGCTCGAAGAGACGTGTGCCGTCCTTGTCCTCTGTCAGCTGGAAATCAAGACTGCCTTTGTTGCTCGTCAGTGCGAGGAGAATGACCCAACGGCCGTCGTATCCCTCTATAAAAGGTGTTACAGAATCCTCACCCATATATGGTGCGACGGTGAGCGCGTCAACATCATACTCTCCGAAAAATGTCCGGGCATACATCTTGGATGTGTTGCCTATGTCGCCACGCTTGGCGTCGGCTATGACAAACTGGTCGGGATAGTTCTTCCGGATATATCGTACAGTACGCTCGAAAGCTTGGATGCCCTTGACACCATAGGCCTCATAGAAGGCGAGGTTAGGCTTGTAGGCTACACAATAAGGGGCTGTAGCATCGATGATGGCCTTGTTGAACTCGAAGATAGGATCATCAAGTTCAAGAAGATGCTGCGGGACCTTAGCTAAATCAACATCAAGACCTACACAGAGGAAGCTGCGCTTCTCCATTATATGGCTTACTAATTCTTGTCTGTTCATATCTCTCTTGTTTTCAGATATATGTAATGATTTTATTGGATACAGGCTATAAGGATGTCACACGGATAATGCCGTCTCAATATAAGTAGTGAATTGCTGGAGATGTATTCTGATTCTGTCGGCCGGCAGAAAGTTTACAGCTCGGCTTCTCTCATGCGCTCAACATTCTCAGCTACAGTAAGGGCGTCAATCATGGGCTGTATATTTCCGCCGAGGAAACCGGCAAGGTCATGTGTCGTGAATCCAATCCTGTGGTCTGTCACACGCCCTTGCGGGAAATTGTATGTACGTATCTTGGCTGAGCGGTCGCCTGTGGAGACAAGGCTCTTGCGGCGTGAGGCTATGTCGTCGATATACTTCTGGTGCTCACGGTCGTATATATATGTCCTCAGACGTGAGAGGGCACGCTCCTTGTTCTTAGGCTGGTCGCGTGTCTCGGTACACTCTATGAGAATCTCCTCTACCTCGCCTGTGTTAGGATTCTTCCACATATATCGTGCGCGTACACCAGACTCCACCTTGTTGACATTCTGTCCGCCGGCACCTGACGAGCGGAATGTGTCCCACTTTATCTCGCCCTCGTTAATCTGCACGTCGAAAGCCTCGGCCTCTGGCAGGACGGCGACGGTAGCCGCAGATGTCTGCATGCGTCCGTTTGACTCTGTCACAGGGACACGCTGTACGCGGTGGACACCCGACTCATACTTCAGCACACCATAGACATCTGCACCGCTGACAGCGAAGTCTATCTCCTTGTATCCTCCGACAGCCCCTTCTGAGATGTCTGTCACGGAGACTGTCCAGCCCTTCGACTCGCAGAAAGCCTTGTACATCTTGAAGAGGTCGCCGGCAAAGAGACATGCCTCGTCGCCTCCTGTTCCGGCGCGTATCTCCATCTGCACGTTCTTCGCGTCCTCAGGGTCTTTAGGTATGAGGGCTATCTTTATCTCCTCCTCGAGTGTGGGCTGGAGAGCCTCGCTCTCTGAGAGCTGCTCGCGTGCCATATCCTTCATATCCGGGTCTGGCTCGTTCATGAGTATGTCCTTCGCCTCGGCGATAGCCTCAAGACAGTCGAGGTAACGTCTGCGGAGGCGCACGATATCCTCAAGGTCCTTGTATTCTTTAGTGAGCTTGACGTAGCGCTGCTGGTCGGCTATGACTGAGGGGTCTGTAATGAGGGTGCTGACCTCCTCGTATCTCGCCTCGAGACCTTCAAGCTTCTGAAGTATATTGTTATTCTCCATATAATTCTAACATGCACAGTCTGCCGTCATGGCCGCTGTGTGAGGGAATATCTCATTTTTTTTTTGGGGGGGGAAGTGTGAGGTGATAATATTATGTTTCAACCGTATTAGTGTCCTCAACGGGATATGTTTGTGGACGCTGTTTGTAAGCTGGTTTATGGCGGAGAACGTCATTTATACTCAAACACGCCATACTCACTCTTTATCGTGAGGCTCTTGGATCCCTCCTCGATATGGCCTATTATCTGGGCGTCGATATCGAACTCCCTGCTTATCTCCATGATGCGGGCAGCATGTTCCGGGCGTACATATATCTCCATGCGGTGGCCCATGTTGAACACCTGGTACATCTCACGCCAGTCTGTACCTGAGCAATCATGAATGGCACGGAAGAGAGGCGGTACAGGGAACATATTGTCTTTCACGACATGACAGTCATCTGACACGAAGTGTAACACCTTTGTCTGTGCGCCACCAGTACAATGTACCATACCATGAATCTCCTTTCGCATATCGTCGAGGATGCGCTTTATGACAGGAGCGTATGTCCTTGTCGGGGAGAGGACGAGCTGGCCGGCATTAAGCGGCGAGCCCTCAACATTGTCTGTCAGACGGTAACGGCCGCTATAGACAAGGTCGGCAGGGACATTGTGGTCGAAGCTCTCAGGGTATGCCTCTGCGAGATATTTGGCGAAGACATCATGGCGTGCGGATGTGAGGCCATTGCTGCCCATGCCTCCATTGTAGCGTTTCTCGTATGTCGCCTGGCCTGTCGATGACAGTCCCACGATGACATCGCCCGGGCGGATGTTGGCATTGTCTATGACATCAGAGCGGCGCATACGGCATGTGACGGTCGAATCAACAATTATCGTGCGGACAAGGTCGCCGACATCAGCCGTCTCGCCGCCTGTGGGATATATGCCGACACCCATGTCTCGCAGCTCCTGCAGGAGCTCGTCTGTACCGTTGATGATGGCAGAGATGACCTCGCCCGGAACAAGCATCTTGTTGCGGCCTATCGTGCTCGACACGAGGATATTGTCAACTGCTCCGACACAAAGGAGGTCGTCGGTGTTCATGACGATAGCGTCCTGCGCGATGCCTTTCCACACGCTTATGTCGCCAGTCTCTTTCCAGTACATATAGGCGAGGGATGACTTGGTGCCAGCCCCGTCGGCATGCATTATATTACAATACTCCGGGTCTCCGCCTAAGATATCAGGGATAATCTTGCAGAAAGCTTTGGGATAGAGTCCCTTGTCAATGTTCTTTATCGCATTATGAACATCCTCTTTTGCGGCTGACACACCGCGTAACATGTATCTGTTGTCCATGATGAAGTTTTAGGATGGGACATAGGGGCATGCCCACCGAAAAAGATTAATATTTCCGTTATATTGTGTTTGCAGGCTTTTCTGCCGCCTTAAATCCATCTTGGGGATGCCGTTATCATCATCCCAGCGGCTCAATCCCACCGTCCTACCCCTCCTCGTTCCAGAACTCCCATGAGGCATAAGCCTGTAGCAAGAGCATCTCAAGCCCATTCTTGACGATGGCACCGTTTGCCTTGCCTCGTTTCATGAACAGCGTCTCGTCAGGGTTATAGACGAGGTCGTAGAGAAGATTGTGGCTGTCAAGACAGCTGTAGGGAAGGTCCGGGCAAACGTCAACATGTGGATACATGCCGACGGGAGAGCAGTTGACGATAACCTTGTAGTCGCGCACAATATCAGGCGTGACATTCTCATATTGTATCGTACCGGGACGTTCGTAGCGGCTGACCTTCAATGTCTCGAGTCCAAGCTGGTGGAGGCCATACTCTATGGCTCTGGACGCTCCTCCTGTGCCGAGGATGAGAGCTTTGGTGTGGTGTCTCTCAAGGAGTGGCTCGATAGAGCGCATGAAGCCTATCACATCGCTATTGTACCCCTTGGTGAAAACCTTATTGTCCTTGTGTGTGACACGGACTACGTTAACCGCACCAATCTTACGCGCCTCGTCGCTCAGCTCGTTGAGATACTCCATAATCTTCTGCTTGTAAGGGATTGTGACGTTCAGGCCACGAAGATTCGGAGTCGATTCGATAATCTCGGCGACTCCATCTATCTGTGGTATCTCGTACCGCTCATAGATAGCATCTATCCGCTCATTACGGAATTTCTCGTTGAAGAAGCCTGGCGAGAACGAATGGCCTAATGGATAGCCGATAATGCCGTATTTGTCCATAGTCGGGTCTTTTCTGTGTTACAGTGGGCTGGAATTGTTGTATGTATGCTCTGTCCTCATGCCATGACGGCGATATGGCTTATAGCGGAGATGAACGAATGGCATCCGCGTAGGACAAATGGATTAATCTATGACAGGGGGCGGGACATGTGTCCAAGCTCCATGCCATAGATACCGTATGCATTGCTTTTTGGTTATTTGCCGGAGAGGTATGACGTGATATTCCTCTCTATACGAGCGTTGATGTCACTCTCGCCTGTTGCCTTGTCAAACTTCTCGCCTGTTATGTGCTCGTAAAGCTCGATGTACCTCTCAGAGACGCTGTTGGCATACTCGTCGGTAATCTCAGGCATGGTCTGGCCAGGCTCGTTCATGAAGTCATGGTCAATAAGCCATTGGCGCACAAACTCTTTTGAAAGCTGTCGCTGTGGCTCGCCCTTCTCAAACTTCTCCTCATAGCCATCGGCATAGAAATAGCGTGAAGAGTCAGGCGTGTGTATCTCGTCGATAAGATAAACCTTGCCGTCACGTTTTCCAAACTCATATTTTGTATCGACAAGGATTAGTCCGCGCTTCTCTGCTATCTCCTGTCCGCGCTTGAAGAGACGGCGTGTATAGTCCTCCATGACTGCATAGTCCTCAGCAGACACGATACCCTGTGATATGATTTCCTCACGTGAGATGTTCATGTCGTGTCCCTCGTCGGCCTTTGTCGTTGGAGTGATGATAGGCTCGGGGAAACGCTCGTTCTCCCTCATGCCGTCAGGAAGCCTTACGCCACATATCTCTCGCACACCTTTCTTATAGTCTCTCCATGCTGAGCCTGTAAGGATGCCTCTGATTATCATCTCAACACGGAATCCCTCGCAAGCGAGACCTACTGTCACCTGAGGGTCGGGAGTGGCAAGCTTCCAGTTCGGACAGATGTCACTTGTAGCATCAAGCATCTTGGATGCTATCTGGTTAAGAACCTGGCCTTTGAACGGGATGCCCTTTGGAAGAATGACATCGAAGGCAGAGATGCGGTCGGTAGCGACCATGACAAGCAGGTCGTCGTTGATGTTATAAACATCGCGTACCTTTCCGTGGTACACACTCTTTTGTCCAGGAAACTGGAATTCAGTCTTGGTTAATGCTTCCATTTCTATATTTATCAAATGCGTTAACAATTCGTGTCACAAGTTTGTGTCTTACTATGTCTGACGAGTCGAGCTTTATGATTGATATCCCCTCTATGCCGCTCAGGATGTGCAGGGCTTCCTCAAGACCTGACCGTGTGTTGTGTGGGAGGTCAATCTGTGTGAGGTCGCCCGTCACGATTATCTTTGTGTTCCATCCCATACGTGTCAGGAACATTTTTATCTGGGCTGTCGTCGTGTTCTGTGCCTCGTCAAGGATTACTACGGCGTCGTTCAGCGTTCTTCCGCGCATGAATGCCAGTGGAGCTATCTGGATGATGTTCTTCTCCATCATGTCCTGTAGCTTTACGGCCGGTATCATATCCTCGAGCGCGTCGTATAATGGCTGGAGGTATGGGTCGATCTTCTCTTTCATGTCGCCGGGGAGGAACCCGAGCTTCTCTCCTGCCTCTACGGCCGGACGCGAGAGGATGATGCGTTTCACATGTTTCTCTTTCAGCGCCCTGACAGCGAGAGCGATGGACAGGTATGTCTTGCCTGTACCCGCAGGCCCCACGGCGAATACCATGTCGTTCTTCTGGTAAGCGTCAATAAGCTGTTGCTGGTTGGCCGAGCGGCTTTTTATCGGTCTGCCGGATATGCTGTAGGTTATGACGCCCTTGACGGCGTCGGCCTTTGATTGTTTTCCTTTAATGATGTCTAATATGTCCTCCTCGTTCAAGGAGTTATACTTCAGCAGATGGTCACGCAGCTTATTGATATTTGTCTCAAACAGAGCTATCTCGTCGTCATCGCCAAGCACACGTATAACATCGCCTCGCCCGTTGATTCTGAGTTTCGGATACAAGGCTTTCAGCATCTGGAGATGGGCGTTGCCCACACCGTAGAACATCAGAGGCTCAACATCCTCAAGTATAATATGCTTTTCTATCAAAACCGTTCTTGTCGTTTATCTGAATATAGGTGGGTTCTATTAATTGCTTCCCTTTGTTCGGTGGGGCTGGAGGATAATTCTCGCTTTAGAAAATATCTGCTGCACCTGATTTCGTTGAATATCGGCTGCGCCCGGCATAGCTTAAACAAGTTTAGCTCTGCTCTCG
>JBJEAW010000001.1:83418-98772 GCA_051869435.1 Prevotella sp.
TCGTTGAATATCGGCTGCGCCCGGCATAGCTTAAACAAGTTTAGCTCTGCTCTCGCTTGCACGACATTCGTCATATTACGGTATATCATATGTGTTCTGCGCCATGATTTCATCAACCATTTTTGCATCCCCGTTTTTAACCTGTGATATACAATGGTTCTCGCATTGATTATTTGGCCGTTTCTCATTCAGAGCCAATGGGGCGATGATTTAGTATAAATGAGCCCCTCATTCAGTATAAATGAGCTGCTCATTCAGTACCTTTCGGAGAATGACATCAAACGCCTGAGATACAGCATATTGCATCATACATCTCCATCCGGAATGTCAATCAGGGCGTTGCCATTCCTTTCTGACAGCGACAGTGCATGACTGAAATTTTTCTGCAAAATTATGAAAAGTTTTTCATATTCCAATGAATTTTTTATAATTTTGTAGTCAGAAATTTCTAAAGTTTCACTCATGACAGTTTCGAAAGACAGGTATTTACATATTTTTGGCATCGTCGTCATCCTCCTGGCTCTATATAGATGTGCGCGTCCAGAGATAGCGGGCGACATGCGGGAGGACAACAAAGAGGCCGACAGCCAACAGTCTGTGGTTAAGGACACGATACATACAAGTGACATCACTGGCCCCATGCCAGAAAGACACGCCACGACAGCCCAATCCGGGGCGGCTCCATCCTCCAAGCCCACGCCACACAAGATATACAGTGTCCCGAGGTTCAGGGATTGTTTCCCCGACCAGCAGCCCGTCCACATCATGGCCGCTCGGCAATGGGGCGTGAAGGCCGTGAAGGACAGGAAGGAGGCGGAGAGGCGAAAGAACGAGCTTGTCTATATAGCAGCCAACCCCTACTTCCATATAGACAAGCTGAACAACAGCATACCATACCTTGTGCCACGAGCCGCTAACCTGCTTAATGACATCGGCCGGCAATATTTCGACTCGCTATATGTTAAGGACATCCCCCTCCACAAGATTATCGTGACAAGCGTGTTGAGGACAGAAGAAGACGTGGATAGGCTGAGGCGCCGTAATGGTAACGCCACGGAGAACTCATGCCATCTCTACGGTACAACATTCGATGTGTGCTACAACAGATACGTGACAGTCTATGACCCAAGAAAAGGACAGAGGAGAGCGGTAACGAACGACACACTCAAATGGGTGCTTGCCGAGGTGTTGAGAGACATACGCCTCGCCAACAGGGCATACGTAAAGTATGAGGTGAAACAAGGGTGTTTCCATATTACAGTAAGGTGATATAACGCGCACGTATAACACACTAAGATTAAGCCCCCAACAGCCTGACAGATAATCACCACAAAAAAATAGAGCTGGCATATTACAATTTAACCATAAAATATTTGTCTGAATAAAAAAAAGTATCTACCTTTGCACGAAAATCGAGCAAAAATTATTAATATGAAAAAGTATCTCATACCCTCACTAATGTTGTTGACACTCGTGTTCTTAGCGAGCTGTTCCAGTGTAAAAAACATACCTTATCTCCAGAATGCCGACGAGATAGACCTGGCTGCCTCACGTATGCTGTACGAGGCCAAGATAATGCCAAAGGACATGCTGACTATTTATATTAACACCACAGACCCTGAGGCAGGAAAGCCCTTCAACCTATACTCACAGAGCACAACAGGAGGAAGCAACTCGATAATACCTTATCTCGTGGACAACGAGGGAAACATCAACTTCCCTGTTCTCGGTAAGCTCCACGTGGCAGGAATGACTAAGACAGAGTGTCAGGACATGATAGCAAGCCGCCTGAAAGTCTATCTGACAGAGACAGAGAATCCTGTCGTCACGGTACAGATGTCAAGCTACCATGTCACTGTCATGGGTGAGGTGGGAAGTCCGAAGGTGATACCTGTCTCGACCGAGAAGATGAATATCCTTGAGGCCATCGCATCGGCTGGCGACCTCACAATCTTCGGACACAGAGAGAACATCATGCTCATACGCGAGGACGCAAAAGGCGAGAAGAGCATCCACAGGATTAACCTCAACGACGCGGGTCTGATAAACTCTCCTTACTATTATCTTCAGCAGAATGACATCATTTATGTCACTCCAAATAAGATAAAGGCAAAGAACGCATACTTTAACCAATATACCGGACTGTATTTCTCACTTGCCGGCATGCTGATGTCGCTCGCGACATTTGTGATACAGGTGGTTAAATAAAAACAAGTAACTATGTCGAGTTGACGTGCTGAAGATAGTAAAAAATGATTCTCAGCAAGTCAACTCGATTAGTGTATATCAGAATGTGCCACGCAGCGTCCCGGGGCATGTCAAGACTTGACAGATTCTCCAAAACCATAATGTCTCCGTCGGGACGAAAACACGTATGCCATCACAATGATAAGGGATGGCATGACACAAAAGGCAAATGAGGGAAAGACGGACGATGACGGGAGACACATCATCTAACAATAGAAAAACAAACAAGAAGAAAATATGTGTGGAATAGTCGGTTACATAGGTAAGAAAGACGCATATCCTATCCTCATCAAGGGGCTTAAACGCCTCGAATACAGAGGATATGACAGCGCAGGCGTGGCTCTTATAAACAACAAGGGCGAGCTGAATGTCTATAAGGCCCAAGGAAAGGTGGCCGACCTTGAGAGCTTCTGCTCAGACAAGGACATAAGCGGAAGCATCGGGCTGGCACATACACGATGGGCGACACACGGAGAGCCATCACAACGAAACGCCCATCCGCATTACTCATCCTCGCACAGACTCGCCATAATACATAATGGCATAATTGAGAACTATGCCGTGCTGAAACGCAAACTCGAGGAATATGGTGTCACATTCACGTCAGACACAGACTCCGAGGTCCTCGTGCAGCTCGTAGAGTATATTATGACCAAAAAGAGCTGTGACTTGCTGACAGCCATACAGGTGGCCCTACATCAGGTCATAGGCGCCTATGCCATAGCTATACTCGACAAAAGCAAGCCCGACCAGATTATAGCGGCGAGAAAACAGAGCCCGCTGGTGGTGGGTATCGGAAAGGATGAGTTCTTCCTCGGAAGCGACGCCACTCCTATCGTCGAATATACCGACAAGGTGGTATATCTTGAAGACGGGAACATTGCTGTCATACGGCGTAATCGTGATCTTGATGTCGTCTCGATCCTCAATCACCGCCTTGCATTAGAGATACAGACTGTCGATCTGAAACTGGGACAGATAGAGAAAGGCGGGTATGAGCATTTTATGCTGAAGGAGATATTCGAGCAGCCTGAATGCTTCGCCAACTGCATACGCGGACACATATCGAGCAGTCATCCCGGAAATGTCTATCTGCGTGCTGTACAGGACAACACAAAGATAATCCATGACGCAAAGCGCTTTATAATCGTGGCATGCGGAACATCATGGCACGCCGGCCTGATAGGCAAGCAGCTGATAGAAGACCTCTGCCGTGTCCCTGTGGATGTCGAGTACGCCTCTGAGTTCAGATACCGCAATCCGGTCATCACGCCTGATGATGTCGTCGTGGCCATATCACAGAGTGGAGAGACTGCCGACACTCTGGCAGCCGTAGAGCTGGCCAAACAGAAAGGCGCATTCATATATGGTATCGTGAACGCCATAGGCTCAAGCATAGCGAGAGCGACACATGCGGGCACATACATACATGTGGGGCCAGAGATAGGTGTGGCATCGACAAAAGCCTTCACAGGTCAGGTGGCAGTGCTCACAATGCTCGCCATGGCCGTAGCTAAGGTGAAGGGCACAATAGACGACACTACATTCGACAACATCGCACGCGAGTTTGTCAAGATACCGAGCCTTATGGAGAAAGTGTTGAAGACAAACGATAAGATAAAAGAACTAAGCCGCACATTCACTTACGCCCGCAATTTCCTGTACCTCGGCCGAGGATACAGCTATCCAGTGGCCTTGGAGGGCGCATTGAAGCTGAAAGAGATATCGTACATACATGCAGAGGGATACCCTGCCGCAGAGATGAAGCACGGGCCTATCGCTCTCATAGACTCTGACATGCCTGTCGTCGTCATAGCGACACATAATAATATGTATGAGAAAGTCCTCTCTAACATACAGGAGATAAAGGCACGCAACGGCCGCGTCATAGCGTTGGTGTCTGAAGGCGATGAGGTGATATCGAAGATAGCCGACCAGATTATCGAGCTGCCCCATACCATGGAATGCCTTGAGCCGCTTATAGCGACAATACCTCTCCAGCTTATGGCATACCATATAGCTGTTTGTAAGGGTAAGAATGTTGACCAGCCACGCAATCTGGCCAAATCTGTCACCGTAGAGTAAAAGGAAAAGAGCCTTTGGAAAGCAATGAAGGCGGGGCACCTTACAATCTACCTTGTAGATAAAAGAATGACACAGATGGCCTTATCAAGACAAAAATCTCACCAATTCATCCAAGACAATATAAAAACAAACACAAACTTAAATATATGAAGAATGTAACATTAGTCCTTCAAGACGGAACACGATTCCAAGGCCAAAGCTTTGGATATGAGAGTCCTGTCGCTGGAGAGGTGGTGTTCAATACGGCCATGACCGGCTATCCAGAGTCACTGACCGATCCCTCTTACGCCGGACAGATAATGGTGCTCACATATCCATTAGTCGGTAACTATGGTGTCCCTCCATTCACATTTGAGGATAACAATATCCCGACATACATGGAGAGCGACAGAATATATGCCTCGGCAATAGTCGTTGCAGACTATTGTGAGGAATATAGTCACTGGAATGCGGCAGAGTCTCTCTCTGAATGGCTAAAGCGCGAGCATATCCCCGGCATAACAGGTATAGACACGAGAGAGCTGACGAAAGTATTGCGTGAGCATGGCGTGATGATGGGCAAGATACTATTTGACGACCAGCCTGACAATATACCAGAGGCCGAATATGAGGGCGTGAATTTTGTTGATAAGGTGTCATGCAAGGATGTGGCCAGGTATGAAGCGCTTAACGTGGCCGACGCATCAAAGGCACCAACAGTCATACTTGTCGATTGTGGCGTGAAAGCAAATATCATCAGATGCCTTATAAACCGTGGCGTAAACGTTGTCCGCGTGCCATGGAACTATGACTTTAACACCCTTGACTTTGATGGGCTTTTCCTCGCAAATGGCCCTGGCGACCCAAACATGTGTGTGGAGGCTGTCATGAACATCAAGCGGTTCCTTGAGACAGAGGACAGAAAGCCAGAATCAGAGATTCGCCCTGTAATGGGTATTTGCATGGGCAACCAGCTGTTGTCTAAAGCTGCCGGAGCAACGATATACAAACTGAAATACGGCCATCGCTCTCATAACCAGCCAGTGCGCATGGTTAATACAGAGACATGTTTCGTCACATCCCAAAACCATGGATATGCTGTCGATAGCACGACACTTGGGGACGAGTGGGAACCATTGTTCGTAAACATGAACGATGGCTCGAACGAGGGAATACGTCATAAGCGCCACCCATGGTTCTCCGCACAGTTCCATCCTGAGGCATGCTCTGGCCCGGTAGATACAGAATTCCTTTTTGACAAATTCGTAGGTTTGCTTCATAAATAATAGATAAGGACAATGTTAGACAAGACAATACAGAAAGTTCTGCTCCTCGGCTCTGGAGCATTAAAGATAGGCGAGGCAGGTGAGTTTGACTATTCCGGCTCACAGGCTCTCAAGGCACTCAAGGAGGAAGGAATCGAGACCGTCCTTATCAATCCAAACATAGCTACTGTCCAGACATCGGAGGGCGTTGCCGACCAGATTTATTTCCTGCCTGTCCAGCCATATTTTGTTGAGAGAGTCATCAAGAAGGAACGTCCTGACGGCATCCTCCTGTCGTTTGGCGGACAGACAGCCCTCAACTGTGGAGTAGAGCTCTACAAGAGTGGAGTTCTCGAGAGATACAATGTCAAGGTGCTCGGCACACCCGTCCAGGCCATCATGGACACCGAAGACCGTGAGTTGTTTGTAGAGAAACTTGACGAGATTAATGTAAAGACCATAAAATCACAGGCTTGTGAGAATATAGACGAAGCACGCAAGGCCGCCGCCGCTCTGGGCTATCCCGTCATCATACGCGCCGCCTATGCCCTTGGCGGTCTCGGCTCAGGATTCTGTGACAACGAGGACGAGCTTGACAAGCTTGCCGAGAAGGCTTTCTCGTTCTCCCCACAGGTGCTTGTTGAGAAATCGCTCAAGGGATGGAAAGAGATAGAGTATGAGGTTGTCCGCGACAGGTATGACAACTGTATCACAGTATGTAACATGGAGAATTTCGACCCTCTCGGCATACATACCGGCGAGTCTATCGTGATAGCCCCGTCCCAGACCCTCACAAACTCTGAATATCATAAGCTGCGTGCCCTCGCCATAAAGATTATCCGCCATATAGGTATTGTCGGCGAGTGTAACGTCCAGTATGCATTTGACCCAAAATCAGAGGACTACCGTGTCATTGAGGTCAACGCACGCCTCTCACGCTCCTCGGCCCTGGCCTCAAAGGCCACAGGATATCCACTCGCGTTTGTTGCTGCTAAACTTGGATTGGGATACGGACTCTTTGAATTGAAAAATTCAGTCACGAAGACAACGTCCGCATTCTTTGAGCCTGCCCTTGACTATGTGGTCTGCAAGATACCACGCTGGGATTTGTCAAAGTTCCGTGGTGTCAACAAGGAGCTGGGGTCGTCTATGAAGTCTGTCGGCGAGGTTATGGCGATAGGCCGCACCTTCGAGGAGGCAATACAAAAGGGCCTGCGCATGATAGGCCAGTCTATGCACGGATTTGTCGAGAACCGCGAGCTGAAGGTTGACGATATCAAGGCGGCTCTCCATGACCCTACGGACAAACGTATCTTTGTCATAGCGAAAGCCATGCAGCGTAAGCTCTATACCGTCGATGAGATTCATGAGATAACGAAGATTGACAAATGGTTCCTCGAGAAGTTACGCCATATAGTCGATATCGACGACGAGCTTCATAAATGCACCTCGGTAAATGTGCTTGACAAGGAACTCTTGCGCAAGGCGAAGGTATATGGATTTACAGATTTCCAGATAGCAAGAGCTGTCGGACTTGAGAAAGAGATGGGGAATATGCACAAGGCGCAGCTCGTAGTGCGGGCGTTGAGAAAACAATATGCCATCCTTCCTGTCATCAAACAGATAGACACCCTTGCGGCGGAATATCCTGCCCAGACCAACTATCTATATGTTACATATGCCGGTTGTGCCCATGATGTCAAACCTGAGCATGACAAGAAGACCGTTATCGTCTTGGGCTCAGGAGCATACAGAATCGGGTCGTCAGTTGAGTTCGACTGGTGTGGTGTGCAGGCCCTGCAGACCATACGCAACGAGGGATACCGCTCTGTCATGATAAACTACAATCCCGAGACGGTGTCAACGGATTATGACATGTGTGACCGTCTCTACTTTGACGAGCTCACTTTCGAGCGTGTCATGGACATCATAGAGCTTGAGTCTCCACATGGGGTCATCGTATCTACAGGCGGACAGATACCTAACAATCTCGCCGTAAAGCTCTCTGAGCAGCGTGTGCCAATTCTCGGCACAAAGGCTAAGGACATCGACAACGCCGAGGACAGAGCCCAGTTCTCAAGTATGCTGAACCGGATTGGTGTTGACCAGCCTGAATGGTCGGCATTGACTAGCATGGACGATATAAACACGTTTATCGACCGTGTCGGATTCCCTGTCCTTGTACGTCCGTCATATGTTCTCTCTGGAGCCGCTATGAATGTCTGCTCTAACCGTGACGAGCTAGAGCGTTTCCTACAACTTGCAGCGAATGTGTCTGCTGAGCATCCTGTTGTCGTCAGCAAATTCATTGAACACGCTAAGGAGATAGAGATGGACGCTGTTGCAAAAGACGGAGAGGTGATAGCATACGCAATCTCTGAGCATGTGGAGTTTGCCGGCGTACACTCTGGAGACGCCACGATACAGTTCCCACCACAGAAACTGTATGTGGAGACAGTGAGGAGAATAAAGCGTATCACCCGACAGATAGCCAAAGAGCTGCACATCTCAGGCCCGTTCAACTGCCAGTTTATGGCAAAGGATAATGACATCCTTGTCATCGAGACAAATCTCAGGGCTTCACGCTCATTCCCGTTTGTCTCAAAGGTGTTGAAACTTAACCTTATCGACCTTGCCACGAAGATAATGCTTGGTGTGCCTGTTGAGAAGCCTTCCAAGAATCTTTTTGATCTCGATTATGTAGGCATCAAAGCTTCACAGTTCTCTTTCAACCGTCTGCAAGGCTCCGACCCTGTTCTTGGCGTCGATATGGCCTCCACAGGTGAGGTGGGTTGTATAGGCGATGACACCTCATGTGCGCTCCTCAAGTCCATGCTCTCCGTCGGCCACAGAGTTCCGAAGAAAACTATCCTGCTATCAACAGGAACAGCAAAGCAGAAGGCTGAGATGCTCTCTGCCGCCCAAGAGCTGAAGGATAATGGCTACGAGCTGTATGCCACAGGAGGTACGCATAAGTATCTGAAAGAGAATGGTATAGATAATATTGAGGTCTTCTGGCCATCTGATGAGGGTAAATATCCCCAGGCCTTGCAGATGCTTCACGACAAGAAGATTGACATGGTGGTTAATGTCCCTAAGAACCATACCGTACGTGAGCTGGATAATGGTTACAAGATACGTCGTGCCGCTATTGACCTCAACATACCGCTTATCACAAATCCACGACTTGCATCAGCCTTTATACACGCTTTCTGCTCGATGTCTGTTGACGACCTGCAAATAAAGTCATGGTCAGAATATAAATAACGACAGGTTTAGGGAGAATTTCGTTTGGGTGGATGGGCTAAATATCTGCTTGCGAGATTTTGACAGACCGGAATCCCGGAATCTCGACATTCTATATTGCCTGACACCAATGAAACTCTTCCTAACCCCTATAACCAACCCTAACAATGTCCACACTAATCTCACCTTCTCTTCTGGCTGCCGATTTCCTTCATCTTGAGAGAGAGATACAGAAGATCAACAACAGCCATGCCGACTGGCTCCATCTTGACATTATGGATGGACTGTTCGTGCCGAATATATCATTCGGATTCCCTGTCCTTGAGGCAATCAGCAAGATATTACGCAAGCCGATGGATGTTCATTATATGACTCTCCAGCCAGAGGACTATATCGAGCGCACCGCAAAACTTGGTGCTATGATGATGAATGTTCATGTAGAGGCGTGTGGCGAGAAGACAGCCAAAATCATCAATGACATACACAAGGCTGGCATGAAAGCTGCAATAACGATTAGTCCTGACACACCAGTCGATGCTGTCCGCCCATATATAACTGATGTGGAGATGGTGCTTGTGATGGGTGTCTATCCTGGCTTCGGTGGTCAGAAATTCATTGAGGCTACGACAGATCGTGTCAGGCAGTTAAGAGAGATAATCGACACCACCCACAGCCATGCGCTCATAGAGGTTGATGGTGGCGTGGACGGCAAGACCGCTCCGATACTCGTCAAGGCAGGTTGTGATGTCCTTGTCTCAGGGTCATATGTTTTCAAGGCTGCTTCTCTCGACGATGCCATAATGACACTAAAGGGCAAGTAGAGGAAAATATGCTATCTTCCTATCCATAAATCATTTAGGCTGGTATATACCATGGTAATACACGACCAGTTGGTTTATGCGTCCGCTACCCCACCCTATATATCCACGTCAGAAAAAAAACAGAAAAGAAGAAACACAACATTAACAACAGACAATCGGCAGAATGAACCTGTCAGACATACAGTTCCTGATGATATTCCAAAAGAAAATGTCCGTCATTCCGAAATCAGAATTTCTGCCCATTCCCAAAAACCTTATATATCATGAACCTGAAGACAAGACTAATAATCATGAACTTCCTTGAGTTTGCAGTCTGGGGAGCCTATCTTACCTGTATGGGCATCTATCTCGGCAAGACAGCAAACATCGGTAACACTATAGGCTTGTTCTATGCCATGCAAGGTATAGTAAGTATATTCATGCCAGCCATCATAGGCGTTGTGGCCGACAAGTGGATTCCTGCACAGAAGATGTTAGGCATATGCCATCTTCTCGCAGGGGCGTTCATGTTCTCGGCCACAGGCTACGGCCTCTTGAATGCCGGACACATTGAGTTTGCCCCTCTGTTCCTTTTCTACAGCCTTTCTGTGGCGTTCTACATGCCTACGCTCGCCTTGTCCAACTCTGTCGCCTTCAATGCTCTCACGCGCGCGGGCTACGATACCGTCAAGGCTTTCCCTCCTATAAGAGTCTTCGGGACTATAGGTTTTATTGTCACAATGTGGATTGTCGATATTCTCGACTTTGAGTGCACCCCCTATCAGTTTGCCGTCTCCGGACTACTCTCGCTCGTGTTAGGCATATACAGCTTCTCGTTGCCTGCATGCCCTGTTCGTGATGATAAGGGTGACGGTCATTTATCTTTGTCAAAGGTGTTCGGCCTTGATGCTTTCAGGCTGTTCCGCGACAAACAGATGGCCATATTCTTTGTCTTCTCCATGCTTCTTGGCGTAAGCCTTCAGATTACGAACGGATTTGCGACGCCATACATAGATTCGTTTAGCGCAGCAGCTGAGTACGTTGACAGTTTTGGAGTACAATATCCTGTAGTCCTATACAGCCTCTCACAGATAAGCGAGACAGCCTGCATACTGCTCATACCATTCTTCATGAGACGATATGGTATAAAGAATGTCATGCTGATAGCCATGTTCGCATGGTTCTTCCGCTTCGGACTGTTAGGTTTCGGCTCGCCTGCCATGCCTGGACTGATACTTTTCATCCTGTCGATGATAATATATGGTGTTGCGTTCGACTTCTTCAACATCTCAGGAGCCCTGTTTGTCGATAAGAACACTACTCCAGATATACGCTCGTCAGCCCAAGGACTTTTCATGCTTATGACTAACGGCATCGGAGCGACATTAGGCTCATTAGGCGCACAGGCAGTTGTGAGCACATTCACCTACAGCAAGGCTGTGGAGACGGCTCAGGGCACTGCATTCTATACTGTCGGCGATTGGCGTATGTGTTGGAGCATATTTGCGATATACGCATTCGTTGTCGGTATTCTGTTCGCTATCATATTCAGACCGAAGAAAGAAACCACATAAATGCTTGAGAAGATACAGATAAAAGTAAAAGCCGTATCAGAAATTATCGGCAATCCTGAAGTGGGCATCATAATTGTAACAGACAATGATGAGAGGATGCAACTCGCCGTTGTCTGTGATGACATTATGAAGCGTGAGATGCACATGCGTCTCTCACGTGAAAAGAAGTGTAACACTATGCTTCCTGAGATCCTTATAAATATTCTCAGGCAGCAGGACAGTCTCCATTACGAGATTATCCTTAATGACATTACTGATGGCGAGTATCGTGCCATGCTCGTGAATACAGAGACTTATCAGCCTGTCTCTATGCGAGCCTCTGACGCTATTCTCCTCCATGTCATATCTCATGTCCCTCTTTACGCTACCATCCAGCTTATGAAGCGTCAGGCTGTCCCTGTCATACCAGGGTCTCCCTCCATGGCGTTGCCATATAACGCTCTGACAGACAAGATGCTCCAGGATGCATTAAAGAAAGCCGTCGAGCTTGAGAAATACGAGATGGCATCAACTATACGTGACGAGCTGAAGAAACGCGGTAAATCACCTTCTGCCGAAGATAGCTGAGAACGCCCTAACTCATCAGAGAACCAGAAGACAGAATGGATTGACGACATAATCTTTTGGGATTTGTATTTTTAGATAACATATTGTTCAAGACTTCCGTGCTTTTTGATTTCTCGGTGTTCCGAATCACATCAGTACGCTTACTCCCCCAAACTTAAAAACATGAAAGAGATAAGATTCTTCTACGTCCCGAACGCCTCTGAGCATACACAGCTTCCACCTGACGAGGCATCACATGCCTTGCGTGTGCTGCGCCTCGCTCCAGGCGACACTGTGACGCTTATTGACGGAAAGGGATTTTTCCATAAGGCGGAGATAAGTCTGACAACAAAACGCGAGTGTTTCTACTCCATCCTTGAGTCTTTGCCGCAAACGAAAACATGGCGCGGACATATACACCTCGCCATTGCTCCGACAAAGATGATGGAACGTATGGAGTGGCTATCAGAAAAAGCTGTTGAGGTCGGTCTCGATGAGCTTACGTTCCTGAATTGCAGATTTTCAGAGCGTACACACTTGCGAGCCGACAGGATAGAGAAAATCATCATCTCGGCCATGAAACAGAGCAGGAAACCTTATCTGACGACAAATAACGGCATGGTCTCTTTCAGCGAGTTTATATCCACACCACGCCCCGGTAGGAAGTTTATATGCCATTGTTATTCAGAAATACCACGTTCTGATCTCTTCACGCTTTTGTCTGATAGTCAGCAAGATGGAGAATATCCGTCAGACATAACCGTGTTGGTAGGTCCAGAGGGGGATTTTAGCATTGATGAGGTAAGAAAGGCCATGGACGCGGGATATGAGTCTGTAACATTAGGCGAGAGTCGTCTGAGAACAGAGACGGCAGGACTTATGGCAGTAGCCATGGCAAATATTGCGCAGCGTGTATGACGCTGTTGGAGTTAATCCCTTATTACCTCGCAATCTGATTTATCCCTCCAAGGCAGGATTAACACCCAAGTATTATAAATACCTGCACAAACCAACCCTTTCACCACACCAAAGTAACATTCACGATGTCAAAGTTTTATAGTATTATTCTTGTTGTCACATTTTGCCTGTCTGCAATCTCATGTGGCACTTCTGACTATCGGGACTCCATCCCATCTGACAGCCAGCTGATCATGTCGTTCGACCCCTCCGACAAGGAGGTGATGTCGCGTCTTGATGTCCTCCGCAACCTTGCCGGAATAGAGGATTTGTCAGATTGCGGATTAGACATATCTTCCCGCCCGTACCTTTTCATAACATCAGTGGGAAACATAGGATTGTGCATGAAGGTGGCCGACGAGGACAAGCTCATGTCATTCTTCGATGGATTGTCGTCGAAGCCATATTGCCGTAAGCTGTCCACCCGCAACGGCTGCACATTCTACTGTTGCGGTCAGGCTGTGATAGGATGTAACGGAACGACTCTCCTCGCCATAGGCCCTTTCCTGCCATCGGCTCATAGCGAGGCTGTCGGCGAGCTGGCCGGGTATCTGGACTCAGATGACAGTTTTACAGAGAATCATCTTTTCCAATACCTTAAAGAGGATGACGGCCATTCTGTCTGTATTGCTGCCGAGGCGACTTCTCTCCCGAAAAGTGTTGTCCCGTTCCTTACTCTCGGACTTCCTAAGGGGGCCGACCTCTCTTCGTGCATTCTCTCGGCCGGAATGGACATCAAGGACAACACGCTCCTGATCACATCCACACCATCCTCGAATGACAAGTCTGTTGCCAAACAGCTGTCCATGACATACGCCTCGTTGCGCCCTATATCCGCAACATATCTACACAATATGCCTGCCGACGTGTCGTTCGGAATCTTCATGAACATTGACGGCAAAACATTCTTCCCAGTCATATCATCAGCAGAATCGGCCATGTCGCTCCTTGCAGGTATCAACCAGGCGATTGACTTCAACGCCATCTTCAACAGCGTCGATGGCGACATGATGCTCTATTCTGTCCCATCCCCCTCCCTGTCAATATCCATGGCATGCCAGCTGAGAGACAAGCGCTTTCTTGGTGATGTGTCTTACTGGAAGTCGTCCCTGCCTGAAGGCTATACGCTTCTGCCATCATCTTCTGGCGAGTATATACTCCGCTCGCCAGACATGTCGCTCTGCTTTGGAGTATCGTCATCCCCACAGCTACAGTTCTATGCCGGCCCTTCAGTCGAGATATCCCGAGAGGCCCTACATCCCTCCTCAAGCCCTCTGTCGGTTAATGTCATGAATTTCATAAAAGGCAAGAAGATAGGATTCATAGCCGACATGTCGGCATTAATGCCGGGGCAAGACGATGCCATAACCATTGCTCTCCCAGGCAAACTGCGCTTGAAACGTATAGTATATACTGTAAAGTAGAAACTGATCCCTGCCTTATCACCTTAAAGCGAGATTTGTCCCTCTGGACCCACTGACCTATATCACACGGATTATCACGGACTGTCACGGAGATTATTATTATATCACGAATTATAGAATTATAGAATTATGTCTAACATGAAACCTATCCATAGCGTGACAAAAAGAAAAATTCGACAATTCGATAATTCGTGATAAAAACCATCATGAAACTTGTCCCTCTGGTTCCACTGGCCAACGGGAGGTAATGAACGTCTGAATTTATACAAAATCACCAAAACGCAACTTGCTGACAAGCATCTATTTTATACCGATGGACAAAATCACTTTCGACCATGTCGTTCCACATGTCTTCTCGGGCGACAAGACGCTCTCGTCTGACGTATGGGACAATCAGATATCTTTCGAGAAGGGCAATACCTATCTCGTCGAGGCATCCAGCGGCAAAGGCAAGAGTACATTCTGTAGTTATATTCTCTGCCAGCGCCATGATTTTGACGGACATCTCTATTTTGACAATAGAGACGCGTCCTCTCTCTCTGTCCGTGATGTTGTCGCTCTGCGCCAGCGTCATGTCTCCCATCTTTTCCAGGAGCTTCGACTTTTCCCAGAGCTGACGGCCATGGAGAATGTCGAGATAAAGAACAGCCTCTACAGCCAAGAGGGTGTCAAGGGTTTCCGTAGCAGACAGGAGATAAACGAATGGTTTGAAGCTCTTGGCCTATCGTCCATGCGCGATAAGCTTGTGGGGAAGATGTCTTTCGGCCAGCAGCAGCGTGTCGCCATGGTGCGCGCGCTCGTCCAACCCTTCGATTTCCTTGTTGTCGATGAGCCAATATCACATCTTGATGACGACAATGCGCGTATTATGGCAGACATCATCCTCGCCGAGGTGTCGCGACAGGGTGCAGGACTGATAACGACATCTATAGGACGCCATTGGACTTTAGGCTACGACTGTATAGTGAAGCTGTAATACACAATGTCCCCCCTAACCTGACCATCCCCCTGCGGCCCTGATGTAAGTAGAGGCTGCAGAGGGATGGCATTTGCTGTAGGAGTAATTCTTTTTATGTGAGGCGAAAGAGCTCACATCACACATCGTTATGGTACGCTAACATGAAACGTCTGTCCTGACCATAGCGCAGACAACGAACTTTAGCGGAAAACGATCTTTTTGCGATTTCCGGCATATAATATTATTTTGCATTTATATATCAATAAAAGAGCT
>JBJEAW010000002.1:0-7754 GCA_051869435.1 Prevotella sp.
GGCATAGCATTCAAGCAAGCTTGATGCTCTGCTCATTTGGCTTGTCGAAAACGTTAAGCTCTATGTTTGCCTGTACAGCCCCCTGTTGTGGGCATAAGAAACAGCCCCCTCACAGTCCGTTACAGGCTGGGACATGATGTTAGCGTCATGCAAATCTACTGAAAAATACTGAGACAAACAAAAAAATATAGCATTTTCTCTTGCTATATAAAGATAAAGTCTTAACTTTGCACCCAGTTTCCATCCCTCCACCTCCTGAATCCTGCCCCTGTGTGACATATATATCAATAGAACTCACCATATAATATACAAATGAAATCATAGCGGGGAGGCCTACATATACCCCTATCTCCATGCGGAGGGGGGCATATAAAAATATATTACAGACATAACAGAAAATACATACGACCATACACATTCATATGAAGACAAAGACCAAGCTTTCTGCCGACGGCGCATTCTCTATCTCAAGCATAACCAAGAGCTCAGTCTGGGACATGCAGGAGAACGACATCATACGCCTATGGCAGGCCGCAGAGAAAGAAGGCGACATCATCGACAACGCACGCCACTATATGGACATAACGCGCATAGCATTCGAGATGGAAGAGCTGAAGATTGACAAGCCTGAGATAATCAAGAAGTACGAGCAGCGCGGCATGAAGGTGGCCACACTGCCCTATGGGACGATGACACACAAATGGGGCATAAAGAAACGCCCCATAGCACGTGTGACAGACCTCACATACGAGAACATACGCCACATATCGGCCTCAAAACTCCTGGAGGTGATAGAGCGAAACTTCGGCGGAGGATGGGACTCCCTCTCACAAGCCATAAGAGACATCATAGAGTCAGGATTCAACATCAGCACAACCATACTCCCAGCCGACAGGCTGAAGATGCCTGGAGGAATGTATGAGATGAAGGTGGCCGACGGCTTTGAGGTGCTCGAGATTGAGAAGGGGAAATGGATAGAGGCCATCTTCGCCAAGGCAAAGCCCGCTATCGTGAAAACAGCCGGAGCGTATGATGACGACGACGACACAGACAACGTCGATGGCGACGACGAGCTTGACGTCATCGACGACAGCTACAACAAGGACGACGACGACGACATCCCCGATGACGACGAGCTGACCGCCGAGAGCTACCGCACCACTATCGACGAGAATCCCGAGGATCTCGACATTACCGTCGATGACCTTGATGACGACGAGTATTGATTCCACCCTCTGGCATCCTCTTATCATACGACACACACTATCCTTCCACCCCCTACATATGGGGAGTGGCGACACATCATCCCCCACACAGCCCCCTGCATCCAGCCATAGAGGCGGAGCGGGACGGCCGTGTGGGGGATGTCTTGTCTCCCCCGCATCCCTTTTTCGTGCCCTGCATACGCCGTGGCCACAGTTCTGGGGCAGGGGGATATATAAGGCACGTGACAGGCGAGAGAAATAATACAGGGCTCAGGGAGACAAGAGAAAATGTCGCCCTGGGCCCTGATGATGGTGATACCTAAATCTATATAGGAGATAGAATGAGGGGTAAAGGTGGTTTATCTCATCGCCCCGAAGAATTTCTGTGGAGCGTCGGCCGTATATGTTCTTCCTCCGACGGAGAGCGATGTCTTGACTATGCCTGTGAGGGCGGTGCCGTCGGTGGCACCGTCAGGAAGGGATGTGGCGCGGAAGTCCCACCCGGCGTCGCAGACAGCGTTGTCGAGCCTGTTGGTGGAGAGAGGGTAGGAGGCGAAGGTGACGCCGAGGTCGTCGGCCGCCTTGGCTATCAGGCTGTGTGCATCGACAGCTGCGGCGTAGTTCTTGTTAGAGACGTAGTTGAGGTAGGGGGTGGTGGTGCCGTCGTCAATGTCCTGTTGCAGCTGGCTGGTGACAGAGCTGGCAGCATAGCAGTTGTAGTCGATTACGGACTTGTCGTCACATCCGTCGGCGACACCCGGCGTGCCCCATTTCGGGGCCTGCGCGCGGTACTTGCAGTTGACCATGAGGTTGTTGAAGACATTCGCGAGGATATTCTTCTCGACGTATATGCATCCGCCCTTCGTGCCGTCGCGGCGCCATCCGGCGTTGACGATGGTGTTGTTGTACGCCGCACATTTTGCCTGCGCGCGGCCTGCGGCATCGTCCTGTCCTGAGCTGGAGAGCTTCAGGCCGTTCGTGTTGGGGCTGTACATGACGTTGTAGGCTATAAGGGTTGATGTGCCGGCCTTCACGTTGACGGCCTCGCCGCCTGTCGCCCCGTTGCCCGAGAAGAGGTTGTGGGTGATGATGGCCTCGCCGCCCTGCATGTATATGGCGTCGGCAAAGCCGTTGCGGATGGTACAGTGTGTGACGACGAGCCTGCCCCTGAACTTCGGGCCTGTCGTGATCTGCACGCCATAGTCCTCGCCCGCCGTGTATATGCCTGATGTCACGGAGGGGGATGTCTCTGTCATGGCGCTTCCGGCATACTCTATGATGCAGTTGTCGAAGAGTGCCTCAGCGTCAGCGGCGGGGTTGTTGAGCATGAGGCCGCCCCAGAGGTTCTTACAGTCAGTCACGTTCTGGAACTTGCGCTCAGGGGCGGGGATGGAGAAGAGGACGGGGGCCTCTGGTGTGCCCTGGCAGTAGATGTTGCCGTCAACGGTGAACTCGATGCCCGCTCCTGTGGCGTCTGCCGAGTTGAAGATGACCTCAACACCCTCCTCGATGGTGAGGCTCTCCCCTGCGGGCACTCTCAGCTGGCCAGTGACAGTGACGGTAGAGTATGCCTCCCATGTGCCGCTGACATCGCCTGAGGCTGTCAGTGCCCGCGTCGTGACGCTCACGCTGAGACTTTTGGCCATTGACGGCATGGCCCGCGGCGTGGCGGTGATGGTGGCGTCGCCGGGCTTCAGGGCTGTCACCGTGCCGTCGGCGACAGTGGCTACCGTCTCGTCAGAGGATGTCCATATGACATTCTTGTCTGTCACATCCTCGGGGAAAAAACGCACATTGACGCTCAGCGTCTCGCCGGGGGTGAGCGTGGTGGCTGTAGGGTCGATGGTGAATTTGCTGAGGGATACCTCCGCAGGGGCGTTGTCGTCATCGCTGCATGACGTGAGTGTCGCTGCCGGCATGACGGTCATAGCCATCGCTGCCAGATAGATGAACATTTTTTTCATACGTGTGTGTTTGGGATTTGTTTCTTTTTATTTGTTGTTCTTCTTCATGATGTGTCTATGGGGTGATATAGAGGGGCACGGCGGGGAGGCTCTCCTAAAAGAGAGAGTGAGAGAAGCTACAGTCTCCATCTTACGCCTGCTGTCAGGCTTATGCCGTTCTTCTCCTCGCGTTCCACCACGCCGCCGTCATATCTTTTCACGTTCTGTAGGGTGGTGTTGCGGTCGTTGGCGTTGTAATACCGTGTCAGCTTGGAGTTGAGGAGATTCTGCGCCTTCAGGAAGAGGCTCCATCCGCCATGGAACTTCTTCTCGGCGCTCGCATCGAGCTGTATGAGGGGTGCGTCCCAACGGTCGTTCTCATAGAAACGCTCAATGACGGCAATGCGCTTGCCTGTGTATGACGCGGCGAGCTGTGCGTCCCATCCACGCCTCACATCTTTCATCAGCAGCGAGCAGTTGAAGACATGGGCGGCCTGGCCGAAGAGGGGACGGCTCTGGTCGGCACGCTCGGTATAGACACTGCCGTCGGGGGCTGTCAGCTCGCGCAGCTTTGATGTCGTTATCTTTGAGTGGGTATATGTATAGTTTGCCTTGATGCCAAACCAGCTGAAATATTTCATGATGTCAATCTCAAGGCCCCAGTTGGTGGCGTTGCCATAATTGCCTGGCGTATAGAATGTCTCCTGGCCTATGGCCGTCATGCCGTATTCGATGGGGTCATGGATGGCCTTGTAGAAGATACATGCCATGAGCTGCTCGCTCTGTCTGGGGAAATACTCATAGCGGAGGTCGAGGTTGTGGGCTACGGTATGCTTCAGCTCTGGATTGCCACACTCGTTGTAGTCCTCGTTGATGATGTGGTAGGGCACTATCTCGAAGAAGCTCGGGCGGTTGATGGCCTTGTAGTAGGAGAGACGGAGATTGGCGTCCTTGTGGATGTTCCACCTTATGTGGGCGTCGGGCAGGATGTCGGTGTAGCTCTGCATGCCCTCATTGGCGTTGCCCTCTGTGGCGTGGAGGAGGGTGTAGCCCTGTGAGGTGTGCTCGGCCCGGAGTCCCGCCACGATGTTCCATCTCCCGGTGGTGTATGTGAGTTTGCCATAGCCGGCGCCGATGCGCTCTGTCGCACCATAGTTCATGGGGTCGGTAAGGCTGTAGCTCTTCAGGCGGAAGGATATCTCGTCGTAGTTCATCCAGTCGCTGCCCTTAAACTGGTCGTAGGGCGTGTCCTTGCCGCTGTCGTATGGCTGGAAGGTATATTCGTGGTAGAAGCTGTCGCGCTTCTTGTCGCGGTACATTCCGCCAGAGGCAATGTCGAGAGTGCCGCCCGCGCAGCTGAGGAGACAGCTGATGTCGATATGGCCTGAGATGTCGCGGTCAGAGTTGTGCTCCCAACGCCGTATGGCACCCACGTTCTTGTCCACCCAGACAGATGTCGCCCCGATGTTGTTGTTCATCTGTATCTGGGTGTTGTCAGGAGTCTGTTGTCTTGCCTTGGCGATGTTCCCGCCCCACTTGACGGTGAGGGCGTCGCCGCGGAGCATCTTATGCTCACCCGTCAGCGAGGCGTTGGCTATGGTCTGGCGCTGCCAGCGGAGGCGCACTGTCTCGTCCTGTTCGCTGAAGGCATCACGCACTTGTGAGTTCCTGAAATCCATGTATCCGCCATATATGGCCAGCTTATGCTTCTGGGTGATATAGTAGTCTGTCTTCAGGTGGGCGCCAAGACGTGTCTGGCTCTCAGAGAAGAAGCGGTTGGTTATGCGCTGTATGCCGTCATTGTCGGCTGTCGGGTCGTACATGTCGCTTGTCTTGCCCTTGTTGGTGTTGCGGAAACTGAGAGCCGCGATAACTCCGAGATGGCTGTTGAGGAATCGGTCGCCATAGGCAAAGCCGCCGGCAATGTCCGGCAGCGGTGTGCGGTGGCTGACATGGAGGCTGCGCTGGGAGAAGTCGGTCTCGTCAGTCGGGTAGCTGCTGCCGTAAATCTCGTTGGGGCTTTTCCTTACGATGTCGCCATGGCCGAACGACAGGAAATCGTTGTCCATGAAATAACTGTTATAGCCGCTCTGGACATTGACGGTGAGAAGCCGCTCATGTGGCGCATCCTTCATAACCATGTTGACGGCACCCCCGATGCCATCGCCCTCCATGTCGGCTGTCAGCGACTTTGTCACCTCAAGGCGGTCGAGCAGCTCTGAGGGGAAGATGTCTAACGGCACGAAGCGGTTCTTGTTGTCGGGACTTGGTATTTTCTGCCCGTTGACAAGAGTGTAGTTGTAGCGTTTGTCCATGCCACGGAGTATGGCATACTGTCCCTCGCCAGAGCTGTTGCGCTCCATCGTCACACCGCTCATGCGCTGAATCACATTGGCCACGGTGAGGTCGGGCGACAGCTCGATGGCCTTCGCGCTCATCACGTTCATCACATTGAGGGCGTTACGCTCCAGAGAGCGCGCCCCAATCTCTGAGCATCCGGTGTTCTCTGCCACAATGACCACCTCGCCCAGCGTCACAGCGTCAAGCTCCATGCCGATATTGAGGATGTCGTCATTCTCGCTGACGGTTATCTCCATAGGCTTATAGCCGAGATAGCTGCATATCAGGGTACAGGGAAAGCGGCTCGCCTGAAGCTGGAAACTGCCGTCAAGGCCGGTAGATGTCCCCCTCGCCTTTGTGCCCTTGATGATGACAGAGGCGCCAATGATTTCTTCTCCCGACTGCATGTCACGTATCTTTCCCTTTATCGTCTTCCCCTCAGCACCCTGAAAGAAGGCAAGCAGGAACAACATCGTCAGTATGGTTCTCATATACAATAATTCTATCCTAAAACTTTTTTTTGTCCCTTGATATATGATGGTCAACAAAGAGATATCAAGGAGACTGTAGTATGTGTGTATGGATATGCCACAAAAAGGGCTGATAGGTTTAGAGGTGTCCTGTAAATTGGTCCAGGTCTTCTTTAATCTCAATCCAATTTAGGGTGGTTCTATAAATTAGCCTTGGCAGATTTCGATTCTAATTTTGAGGTTAAAGTGCAAGTGAGAGAGGGAGCAATGCGGGCATTGTGACCGAGCGAACTTACACTTTGAACCAAAAAGAGAACGAAAGATGGCAAGATGTTATACCCACTCTGAGAATACATCTACGGTGGTAATTTTTAGAACCGCCCTTTATAGAATATCCCTTTTATTTCCTGTCATGGCTCTTCTTTATCTCATGGACAGTCTCGCCGTTCTTATTTATCATGTAAAGGCTCAGACAATCCTTCGTGGCACTCAGGACAGAGAATCCTTCCTCGGCCGAGCAGAACAGCGTCCCGTCTGTAGGGCTTACCTTGCGTGAGAGAGAGCCGGAGCTGTTCACGACGAAGTCTATGCCATCGTCGCCACGGCGTATGTGCTGGAAGTTATGTATGTGGCCGCTGACATACATCGCCACCTTCGCCTTGTATCGCCGGAGAATGGGGAGCAGACGCTTCTGCATGTCCTCCTGTTCGATGATGTCCTTCGTCGTCTCCGCGTACATAGGGTGATGGCCTATGACAACGACCCAGTCCTCTGTCGCAGCCTTCAGCGTCTCGTCTATCCATCTTAGCTGCCCCTCAACGTCTTGGGTGTCAATGTCCGGATATGTGTCATCGTTGTGATAACGGCCGATGAGGGGTGTGGTGTCTATGAGGACAAGGCGCACTGTCACGCCCTTGCTGCTATAGACCTTGGTGTAATAGCGTCCCTCCATTTCCCACCGGCGCGACACACCCTTGTAGTCGAGCACGGCCTGTGTGTTGCCGCGGTATTCATGGTTGCCCAGAATAGGGAGCCATGTCATCATCAGCTCCGGATGTGAGTAGATGAGCTCATAGTTTGTCATCCATAAGGGGTCAGTTATCGACCTTACACCCTCAAAGTGGTGTATGTCGCCTGCCGCGACGATAGCCTCAGGGCCAATCTCCCCGGCCATCCTCCCCATTAGCCCTGCTATGGGCTTCTGCTCATAATAGCCGTTACGGCCCAAATCGTTAGCGACAAACACGTTGATGTCGCCCTTCATCTCACGCCACTGGCTTGCAGGCTGGCCTGCCGCATTGATGTTGAAGAGCGTGCCTGCTATTACAAGGAATGCGATCAGCACCTTCTGCTGTCTTCTCTTAAAACTGATAGTCATATGCATCAAGAATATATAATAATTGTGTATTATTGAATTCGGGTGCAAAAGTACGAGTATCAGGTTACAATAAGACGACAAAGCCATTAAGAAGAAGATACGGAAAGATTACAAACTTGTGACTTGCCCTTTTATGGGCAGTGTAAGTTCGCTCGGTCACAATGCCCGCATTGCTCCATCTCTCACTTGCACTTTAACTTTGGTTTTCCTCTGATTACTTCCCGTTGGTCAGTGGGTCCAAGGATAAGTTGGTTGACTTCGTCTTCCTCTGTCACGACTCGGGATAGCTCGAGCAAACTCGGCTCTCCTCTCGCTAAGCTCTACTTTTGACCGTCGTCAAAAGTCTGTTGACCTCAAAAATAGAACCTCAAATCCGCAACTAAGCCTTTCAACGTCCTTCTTTCGTGACACACGTCCT
>JBJEAW010000003.1:0-28522 GCA_051869435.1 Prevotella sp.
TTTGCACAGCCATGGATGTTTATCGCCTTGTGATTGATGCGAAACCCGAGAGGGTGATGATGTGGCTGGATGAAAATATCTGAGCTTGCTCAAGGATTTTCAGACAGCTACATCATCGATGGCTCGAAAGAGACATCTCGCATCAAGCACAAGGGGTTGATTCTAAGTTTTTTTCTTTTATGCCATGCCCCCCATCACGTTGTGATAACGCGGTGGGGGCTATTCAATGTCATTTTTGTCATACTGGTTATATTCATTCTGTGACAATTGAGAAAAACCTGTGGGAATCTGTGAATTCTGTGGGAGGGGGCTCATAATCTGTCAGGGTTAAATCTGTGAGAATCTGCGGGAACCCTTTCTGAGAGGACAAATATCCGCTGCCCCGCATAAGTCGCGGATAAGGGTGTGGCATGGGGGCGGTCTTGTCTTAGCGGTTAAGTTAATGTTGGTGTGTCTCGGAGGTTGTCTTTTTGGGAAAGTTGTTGTGGGGTTGAATCTCGTTTTCCTGGGCATCATGTCCTAACAGACCATTTCTTGCCGATTACGATTAATTGTTATATCTGAGGCTTAATAAAATTCAGACAAAATGCTGGTTTACAGATTTATAACATTACGTGATAAAAATATATCGAAAAAACAGGCCTGAAAATTTTGCAGCTAAATAATTTTGTATTAACTTTGCAGACAGGAATCCGAAACGGGAAACTTTTTCCGGTTTTGCCCGGTGGAAGTTTCCCAAAACAGAAAACAATGGAGCTGGATGTAAGGGCGTATGTTTTCTGAAAAGCCTCACATATAACTGAAAATCAATAGCTGATCATATACAATGGAAATAAAGAATTTCGTCATCACGAAGCGAGATGGCACGACCGACGCATTCTCGCTTGACAAGATTATGAACGCGATAATCAAGGCGTTCAACTCTGTCAATGAGAGGGTCGATCTGACAAGTCTGTCGAAGATAATAAGCAATCTCGACATCCATGACGGCGTCACCGTAGAGGACATACAGAACCAGACAGAGATAGCCCTCATGAAGGAGGGATACTACGCTGTGGCAAAGTCGTTCATGCTCTACAGGCAGAGGCACACCGACACGCGCGAGGAGCTTGACCGTGTGAAGTTCCTGACCGACTACTGTAAGGCGGCCAACGCCGCGACAGGCTCAAAGTTTGACGCCAACGCCAATGTCGAGCACAAGAACATCGCCACGCTTATCGGCGAGCTCCCGAAGGGCGCCTTCATCAAGCTTAACCGCCGTATGCTCACCGACAGGATAAAGTCAATGTACGGCAAGGCCCTTGCCGACGAGTATATGGACTTGCTCCAGCACCATTTCATCTATAAGAACGACGAGACATCGCTCGCCAACTACTGTGCGTCTATCACCATGTATCCCTGGCTCATAAACGGCACGTGTGGCATCGGCGGCAACTCCACAGCGCCGACAAACCTCAAGTCGTTCTGTGGCGGATTCGTCAATATGGTGTTCATCGTCAGCTCCATGCTGTCGGGAGCGTGCGCCACGCCCGAGTTCCTTATGTATATGAACTACTTCATCGGCAAGGAATATGGCAAAGACTACTGGCAGCATCCGGAGAAGCAGGCCGACCTCTCGCTCAAGCGGCGCTCCATCGACAAGGTCATAACAGACTGCTTCGAGCAGATAGTCTATTCTATCAACCAGCCTACGGGAGCCCGCAACTTCCAGGCCGTATTCTGGAATGTGGCCTACTACGACAAGTATTATTTCCACTCGCTGTTTGAGAATTTCTACTTCCCTGACGGCTCTCAGCCCGACTGGGACGGCCTCTCGTGGCTGCAGAAGCGTTTCATGAAATGGTTCAACAAGGAGAGAACGAAGACAGTCCTCACATTCCCTGTGGAGACAATGGCGCTGCTGACAGAGAATGGCGAGCCGAGGGACAAGGAGTGGGGAGACTTCACGGCCGAGATGTATGCCGAGGGACACTCGTTCTTCACATACATGTCGGACAACGCCGACTCGCTGTCAAGCTGCTGCCGCCTGAGGAACGAGATTCAGGACAACGGCTTCTCATATACCCTCGGCGCGGGCGGAGTCTCCACGGGCTCAAAGTCTGTGCTGACCATAAACCTCAACAGGTGCATCCAGTATGCTGTCAACAACAACAAGGACTATCATGACTTCCTCGGGCATGTGATAGAGCTCTGCCATAAGGTGCAGACAGCGTACAACGAGAACCTCAAGGAGTTCCAGAAGAATGGCATGCTCCCGCTGTTCGATGCAGGCTATATCAACATTAACCGCCAGTATCTCACAATCGGTGTGAACGGGCTTGTCGAGGCCGCGGAGTTCATGGGCATCACCATCACCGACAACCCGCAGTATCGTGACTTTGTGCAGGACATCCTCGGACTGGTGGAGCATTACAACAAGAAGTTCCGCACGAAAGAGCTCATGTTCAACTGTGAGATGATCCCGGCAGAGAATGTCGGTGTGAAGCACGCCAAGTGGGACAGGGAAGACGGATACTTCGTCCCACGCGACTGTTACAACTCATACTTCTATATCGTCGAGGACCAGTCGCTGAATATCATCGACAAGTTCAAGCTGCATGGCAGACACTACATCGAGCATCTCACCGGCGGCTCGGCCCTGCACATGAATCTTGAGGAGCACCTCTCGAAAGAGCAATACAAACAGCTGCTCCATGTGGCGGCGGTAGAGGGGTGTAACTACTTCACGTTCAATGTCCCTAACACTATCTGCAACGAGTGTGGCCACATCGACAAGAGGTATCTCAAGGAATGCCCACACTGCCATTCGAAGAATGTTGACTACATGACACGTATCATAGGCTACCTGAAGCGTGTCTCAAACTTCTCGCAGGCACGCCAGAAAGAGGCTGGACGCAGGTTCTATGCCGCGCCAGAGCGCATGGGCGAGTAACCAACAAGGGGTGCCGACGGCTCCCCCCACGTATCCACACCTATAACGTGTGAGAGGGCAAGATATATAGACTGGCTATTCCCGGCTATCATACATTCCGGGGACATACCCGCTCTATTGTGTCGTGTCCTCTCATTGTCTTTTCAAGAACCATGAAATTTGTCAATGAGAGCATAGTGTTCCAGGAGATACCTGACGAGGTGACGCTTGCCATAAATATAAGCAACTGCCCATGCCGCTGTCCGGGATGCCACAGCAAGTATCTGTGGGGTGACAATGGCGAGGAGCTGACCCATGACATTATAGACAGGATGGTCGGGAAGTATGACGGCTCGATAACATGCATATCGTTCATGGGAGGTGACGCCTCTGTAAGGGATGTGAACGATATGGCCATATATATCAAGAACATACACTCGCATGTTAAAGTGGCATGGTATAGCGGTAGGACTGTCATCAGCCCCATATTGCTCAAGGAGTTTTTTGACTATATCAAGATAGGGCCATATATAGAGCATCTTGGCCCACTCAACAAGCGCACGACTAACCAGCGCATGTATAAAAAGACCCCGGCAGGTGAATGGGAGGATATAACATCGCGGTTCTGGAGAGACGGAGGCCAAGGATAATCAGGGTGGGGGAGTATGTTTTTCCCACAGATCCCACAGATTAGCACGGAATGGTTGTCCCACAGATTCCACAGATTATCACGGATTTATTTCTTTATCACGAATTTGAGAATGATCGAATTATTTCTAACATGGGACCTTTCTACAGCGTGACAAAAAGAAAAATTCGCTAATCCGCTAATTCGGGATAAAATTATCACGAGACTTGTCCTTGGACCCACTGACCAACGGGAAGTAATTATCGAATTGTTGAATTTTTCTTGTTGCCACATTGTTGATAGGTGTCATGTTGGACATAATTCGACAATTCGATAATTCGTGACAAAAACTTCCGTGACAATCCGTGGACATCTGTGTGATATAAGTCAGCGGGTCCAAAGGACAAGTCTCGTGGGCCATTATCCTGAACATGAACAGTCAACAATCCGTCGGGACCGTCTTTCCCGCCAACAAAATTCTATAAGATGATGGAAATATTATGTATCATTGCCGGGCTTGCCATAGGGCTGCTTGCAGGATGGACGCTCGCCTCAAGGCAGAAGACACAGCTCCTGGTAGAGTATGAGAAGACAAGGACAAGCCTTCAGGGTCTTCAGGACAAATACAGGCAAGACACAGAGACTTTGAGGCATGACATGGAATCGCGTCTGGCGAGACAACGTGATGAGCTGATGTCAATATGCGAGACACAGAAGCAGGAACTGAGAGCCTCATACGAGGAGCGGATAAGGGTCCAGGAGCGGATGCACAAGGAGGCCTCCGTGGCACAGGACAGATATAACAAGGAGTGCATAGCCGCAACGGAGACAAGATTTGACGAGACAATATCGAAGGTCGTGGCCCAGATGAACTCCACGGCCGACGAACTGCTGAGAAAACGCCAGGAGGAGTTCGCGGAGTCAAGCAGGGAGAATATCGGCCAGATAGTCATGCCGCTGAGGGAGACAATCGACAAGATGAAGGCGGCCATGAACGAGAACACGTTGAGGCAGACGGCCATAGGAAGCGAGATGAAGGCCAATATCGAGACGATGATAAGGCATAGCGAGCAGGCGCGGAAAACTGCCGACGAGTTGACAAGAGCCTTCAAGCACGAGAGCAAGGTGCAGGGAGACTGGGGGGAGATGGTGCTCGACGAGCTGTTACAGTCACAAGGGCTGACACGCGGAATCCACTATGACACGCAGGCCGCGATAAGAGACAGCAACGGCGCGGCAATACACACAGAGGCGGGGTCAATACTCCGGCCGGACATAATACTGCATCTTGACGAGCGCCGTGAGGTCATAATCGACTCAAAGGTCTCGCTGACAGCCTTTTTCGACTATGTCAACTCAGAGACAGAAGAGGAGCGGAAGACACATCTTGACGAGCACATCATGAGCCTCAGACGCCATGTGAGAGAACTGGCGGGCAAGGACTACTCGTCGTACATAAAACCTCCGAAAGTGAAAATGGACTATGTCATAATGTTTGTGCCACACTCCGGCGCATTATGGACAGCCCTAAACCACAAGCCCGACTTATGGCGCAAGGCTATGGAGCAGAATGTGTTCATAGCCGACGAGCAGACGCTCTTCGCGGCATTAAGGATAATAAACCTCACATGGACACAGATTGTACAGGCAGAGAACCATGAGCGTGTCTATGAGCTTGCCAATGAGATGCTCAACCGTGTAGGGCTGCTGTGGAAAGAATGCACAAGACTGGGGAGAGCGCTTAATGCGGCAAACGACTCGTTCGAGGCTGTCAAGAAGAAGATAACAGAAAGCGGGAAGAGCATAAACACAACAGCGAGACAGCTTGTCAAGCTCGGAGCGAGGGAGAGCGACAAGAATCCGCTGCCACAAGAAACGCCTCAGGATAACGCGATTGAAGAGACTGTGTAGATAGTAGAACGAAAAAGCTGGCCACATACGCCCCGGCACGAGAGCCCAGGACGTATGTGGCCAGCTGTGTATGGATAACAAGTCACAAGCAAGCCTCTATGCAAGGTACGTCAGGTAGATGTATGCCAGGGCGGCAATCACAATGATCGTCACTATTGACCGCAGCAGGCATCCTACAAATCTTTTTATGAGCCATATGCCTATAAGGATGACAATGACACATGATGCATAATATACAATATTCTCCATATATCAAGCAAAGTTTTATTTGAAAAGTTTTCTGAAAGCTGTCGGGATAGGTGTCGTGAATTCAAGCGGCTCTCCTGTCACCGGATGATGGAAACAGAGCATGTACGCATGAAGACAAAGGCGGTGGATAGGGTCGTCGCCATTGCCATATTTCACATCGCCACAAACAGGATGCCCGATATCGTTCGTATGCACACGTATCTGATTCTTACGGCCTGTCTCAAGCTTGAACTCCACAAGCGAGCGCTCGGTGGTGCGGTCAAGGGTATGGAAATGTGTCACAGCATATTTCCCACCATTGTCCGTAGGCGAAGAATATGTATAATACGCCTTGTTGTCTTTAAGCCAGTTAGCTACAGTGCCGTCATCCTCTTCCATCTCGCCCGATACCACGGCGACATAACGGCGGTCATAAACGATGTCGTGCCAGTTATGCTCGAGAATCTGCTCCGTCTCCATGTCTTTGGCATACACCATCAGGCCTGATGTGTCTCTGTCAAGCCTGTGCACAGTATGTGCCCTGCATTTCTGTCTTGTCTTGCAGAAGTAGTTGTCAAGGACAGACTTGACATTAAGCGTCGTGTGTGCCCCTGCCATGGACAGGATTCCTGGCATCTTCTCTATCACAATAAGATAATTGTCCTCATAGACTATCTTCAACCATTTGCTTTTGAATGTGTCGTTGCGCTTTGACTTGCTGATGGCGATCTTCATCCCCCTTTTTAATGGGAAGTCAAATTGGGTTACCGTCTTTCCGCCGACACGGATGCCGCGTCCCTTCAAGATGTCCTTTATCTTGTTCCGGGACATGGAGACGTTCTTTATGAGATATTCCAGCAATGTCGATTCATATTCGACCTCCATGTACGAATAGTCGTTGGGCTGGTTGTTGTAATAATGTTTCATTAATGTTTATAATATGTATAGACTTTTCTTTTCCTGTTGTCCATGTGCTGGTGGCTGTATGTAGCCGCTATACATACGAGCCTCTTGTGTGCCAGGCTTCTGCAGAGTCCAACCTGGTTTAGCCTGAAGAGGGCGGGGTGTTCACAGAGCCTTCCGGAGCAGTTCGGCTGCCTGCTGGCGTGCCGCCTGTGAGACTGTTGAGCCAGATATCATTTGTGCTATCTCGTTAATCCGCTCGTCGTCCGAGAGACGTGACATCTCTGTTATTGTGTGCCCGTCGCTCTCGTCTTTCCGCACACGGTAGTGGTATTGCCCGGCTGCGGCTATCTGGGGCAGATGGGTTATTGACACCACCTGTCTTCCACATCTGCCCATGTCGTACATTATCCTGGCCATCGCCCCGGCGGTTTTCCCGCTCACACCAGTGTCAATCTCGTCGAATATGATTGTCGGCAAGGAAACGGCCTTGCTTATCATGGCCTTCAGGGACAGCATGACACGCGCAATCTCTCCGCCTGACGCTACCTTAGCGACAGGCTGGAGAGGCATACCCTGATTGGCGCTGAACATGAATGTCGCTTCATCCTGGCCAGACGGTGACAACTCGTTCCTGCTTATCTCAGCGGCGAAACGTATGCTTGGCATACCTAATGTCACCAGCCTCGCCTTTATCTCTTCCTCTACTCTCTTTGCCGATTTCTTACGTGAGGCCGTCAATTTGTCTGCAAGGTTCCCGGCCACCTCCCTCGCTTTTGCCACTATGCGCTCTTGCTCCTTTATCGAGTCCTCGCTGTTGTCTATCAGCTCGAGTCTTGCCCTAAGGTCGTCTCTGATAGATATAAGGCTTTCTATATCCTCACATTTGTGCTTCTTCTCCAATGAGTACAGGAGGTCAAGGCGGCCGTTTGTCTCTTGCTGCTCAGAGGGGTCAAACTCTATGCCATCCATCAGTGATGTTATCTCTGATGATATGTCCTTTAGCTCGATATGTGCTGACTGTACTCTTTCTGACAATTCCCTCGTAGCGGGCATCAGCTTCTCAACAGACGAGAGCTCGTTCTCCAACCGCCTAAGCATCAGTAGTATGCCGTTGCCTGAGTCAAGGTTTGCCTCAGCGTTGTACAATGCACTTTTAATCTCCTCCGCATGGTTCATGGTCTCTGCCCTCTGCTCGAGTTCTGCCTGTTCCTCAGGGTCAGATAATCCCGCATCATCCAACTCGGAGAATTGGAACCGCATATAATCCTCTTGGGCACGGCTCTCTTCGAGCATGGCTCTCATCTCTTCAAGTTTCTTCTCTTCCTCCTTGTATGCTCTATATGCCTCTTGGTATATGCCTCTTTCCTTGTCGTTGGCCGCGATTATGTCTATCACAGAGAGCTGGAAGTTGGCATTGCCAAGCATGAGGTTCTGGTGTTGTGAATGGATATCGACGAGCCTCTCACCGATGGCCCTCAGTGTTGCCAGTGATACGGGAGTGTCGTTTATGAACGCACGCGACTTTCCGGAAATGGTCATTTCCCTGCGAAGAATACAGTCTGTGGCGTCATATTCTATATCGTTCTCATCAAAGAAAGGCTCCATGCCGTATCCGCTAATGTTGAAATGAGCCTCAACGACACACTTCTTTTCTCCTGACTTGACAGACTTGGCGTCAGCTCTTTGTCCCAGAAGCATGGATAATGCACCAAGGATGATGCTTTTTCCGGCACCTGTTTCACCTGTTATGACAGAGAACCCCCTGTCGAACGTTATATCCAGACTGTCTATCAGGGCGTAGTTGTATATCTTTAGATTTGTTATCATCCTTAATCTGATATTTACCTGTAAATAACAATACTCAGAATGCTACTGGCATAGTCGCTTGCAGATGTGGTCAGGGAATGGCATAATGAAGAGAACAGCACGTTTTTTTATTATATACTGCTAACGTCGGATGGGTTATGCACAGGCAGTTTATATTCCTCATGGAAAAACGCTGGGTACTTCTCATATGGTGTGGCTATTTCTTTATCAGTTCCCAGGCATTGCTTTGTGACGCGTTTATATTAAAGAGCATCTCGTAGATTTTCTCTTTTTCCTTCTGGGTGCCTTTCCCCTTGTATATGATTGACAGCTCGTCTTTCTTGTAGTCTGTCCATATTTGAGGAAGCATGGAGAACGGCTTGTTCTTGTGAGCCTCATCCAGCAGTGACAATGCCGTCGTTATCTCCGCACGTCCTCTTTCTGCATTCTCAGCCATAGTGTCAAGCCCCTTACGGTAATAATCATATTGTAGCTGCCGGAAGGGTTCCATGCCACCGTCAAGGTAGTCATTTATGATGGCAAACCTGTTTTTGTTGTCGTCAAACGACTTCCATCCAGGGAACTCAAGATTCTGCGCGTTGTTCACAAGATACATACATTTCTGTAGTATCTCCTCGCCTCCTTTAGGAGAGAATGTCTCAAGGTCAAGTCCGATGATCAGATAGGCATAATACGCGGCTAAGGCTGTCAGCTGGTTGTCTATATTCTCCTCGTTATACTCTAACTGGTCGAACTGCTGGTAGCGGAAGACAAAATTCTGGTCGGTATTGTTATATACTGTTGTTGTGTATGAAGAGTTGTAAACAGGTCTGTTTGATTGTATCAGGGCTGTGCACGTAAAGGTGCCTGCATCCCTGTCATACTTCGTCACCGTTATATTCATCGAGCATTGTATGCGCTCGTTCTTCTGGTATTGAAGCTCAGTCCATTGCCGTGAGTTGATAAAGTCCTCATAGCTCTTCTGCAGCTCTTTGAAGACGGCATCGTCAGAACCTTGGATTTTTGAGTGGTTTATATTGACTTTCATCTGCAGTTCTTGCGACACACCAGAGACAGCAATGGATAACAGCAATAATATGTATGCTATCTTACGGGTCATCTTCTGTTATTGAATTCTCTCAGCCTTATGCGTGTGAGAATCTGTTTTGTGTTTAGTGTGAAGTCATTGCTTAATATCCATGAGTAGTAGCCGGGGTCACGTCTTAAAACGTCAGCAACAGGGATGTCTTTATATTTCCCAAAATTGAAGACCTCAACCATACGTTCGGTGCCGTCGGCGTTGAGCAGAGGCTTCCCGTCGGCACCCTTTACCGTACCCCAAGCGATGCGTCCCGCAAAGTCAACGTTCGGTGAGTCTGGTTTACAGAACTCTGCTATCACGTCCATGTCGTTTCTCAGCTTGCGGTCCTCGTCTTCTTGTCTCTCGGGGGCGTACATGTCCAGCTCGGCCTGCAAGACTTTCCATGTTGCCATGGTGTCCTGGTCGGCAAGATGTGCCTGGAAATCATCCTCGAGTTTTCGTCCACAATAGAATTTGTATGCTGCGGCGAGGTTCCTACGCTCCATTTTGCGGAAGATCACCGAGGCATCAATCAGCCTGGCATTGTTGAAGTCGAAATCGATACCTGCACGCAGGAACTCTTCGGCAAGCATAGGAATATCAAACTTGTTGGAGTTGTAGCCTGCAAAATCACAGCCCGTGAATTCTTTCTCCAATGTTTTTGCTATCTCCTTGAATGTCGGTGCAGAGCTTACCATCTCGTCGGTTATACTCGTCAGTTCCTGCACCAGTGCTGGGATAGGCTTGCCGGGGTTTACAAATATATTCTTGGAGGTCTCTGAGCCGTCAAGGCCCACTTTGATATACGATATCTGTATTATACTGTCTTTTGACAGGTCGAGGCCCGTTGTCTCAAGGTCGAAAATGACAAGCGGACGTGTCAGATTTGGCTTCATGTTGTTTCTATGGATAAAACTGTTATATACAGGTTTGGCAAGGGGGCCTTTGTATAAGAGTTGTCTTGCCTTGGTGATGTTCAGAAAAATGAAAAACATACTCTGATATTTTGTCATTTCTTGAACATCAGATAATGGCAGTTTCTATAAATGTGCTATGTAATTAATAGACCCCACCCTAATATGAAAAGTGAGAATTGGAAGCTTGGGCCATTCTGCTGCTGATATCATAATTCAGATTCTGCGCAGCACGTTTGACAAACAGGCTTTCTATTCTCACTTTTTTCTGTAGAAGATAGTGCTTGTATCGTTTTGTCGCTTGGCTTAGTCGTTCAGCAACATTGGCATCATAAGCATCAGGACATTTTGCCCTTCGGGCTGCTGTAGAGGATATAAGACACCAGCTCTTGCAGAGTCAGCGAGCTTGAGCACAATGTCGTCAGACTCAAGACAGTTGAGTATCTCTGTCAGTGTCGTTCCCTTGAATCCGATATTGAGAGGCATCCCGCTGTAGTCACATACGATGTGTTCTTTCGCGCTTGTAGAGAAGTCAAGGTCTTCTGAGCTGACTGCCATCTGTGAGTTTGTCAGCGTCAGCCTGACAAGCTGGCTTGACTCGTTGGCAAATGGCAGGACACGTTTTAGTGAGCCAAGGAGACTCTTGCGGTCGATGGTGACGACATTGGGGTTGTCCTGTGGTATCACGCTCTTATAATTTGGGTAGCGTCCCTCTGTGAGCCGGCATATCAGCTTGCCTGTCGCGTAGGTGAACTCTGCGCTTCTGCTGTCAAACTTCACTGTTGTCTCAGAGTCATCTTTTGGCAGCACGGCTTTCAATAATGTCGCTGGCTTTTTGGGGAGTATGAAGCTTGAGGGCGCGTCTGACTTTATTGTCATTATGGTGTTTTCTACCAGCTTGTGTCCATTAGTGGCTGCTATATACATGCATTCGGGCTCCAGACCGAAATAGATGCCGTTCATTACGGGTCTCAACTCGTCTTGTGCCGTTGCGAATATAGTCCGGGATATATTCTCAGACAACATGCTGCTCTGAATGGTGAATGTTCTCGCGTCAGTCATTGCAGGCATTGGACGAGGGAACTCGTCGGCTGGTGTTGCGACAATATTATATATACCATTGAGATACACGATTTTCGTCTGCATGGTCTCCATGTCCACCTCGATGGATATGGGCTGCTCGGCAAGCTCTTTTAGCGCATCGAGAATCGTACGGTATGTGATGCAGAATGCGCCGTCTCCGCTGCTTTCCTCAAGCTGCAAGGTTGATATCATGACATTCTCGTTGTCTGATGCGGTTACTGTGAGCTCATCATTATTCACTTCGAAAAGGAAACATCCTAAGATAGGCATCGTGTTTTTGCTCAGGATGACCTTTGAGAGGTTGCTAAGGCTGCTACTAAGTTGTGTGCTTGATACTGTAAATCTCATCTTAGCTGGTTTGGTTTTTTTGCATGGTTATACTTTCGTGTCGTCAGCTCATTTAAGCTTTCAAGGGACAAATTTACGCATTATATTTATAAAAAAAGAAAAAACATTCGAAAACTTTCTTCTTTTTAGAACTATTTTAGTAATTTCGCATTCGATTTTCATGTTTGCGCCGGACAATATCCGCATTAAATGGCAGATGATAAGTTGCGTATTGGGAACGTGATGTTTCCCGTTATGTTATTTATCACTATGGTTATCATTCGAGCCCATGCAGATTGAGCGGACAGCAGGACATAATTACCGCGATAACATTTATAGACATAATGTGTCCATATTCGCTTTGCTGCCTTTACGCTGTAAACAGTGTCCAAATTAATGTTCCTGCCTCTAAGACAAAACATGATGACGCATATTTATAATATTCACAAAAAATATAAAACATAATGGAACTTCAAGGAAAAATTATCTTCGCTTTAGAGCCCCGTTCTGGTACTTCTGCCCGTGGTGATTGGAAATCACAGGACTTCGTCATCGAGACACATGACACATACCCGAGAAAAATGGTGTTCTCTGTATTTGGCGCCGACCGTCTCCAGCGCTTCAATATCGAGGTGGGACAGGAGGTTAATGTGTCTTTTGACATAGATGCCCATGAGTATAATGGCCGCTGGTTCAATAATATACGTGCTTTTGATGTCCGTCCTGTAGCGCCAGCAGCAGGAATACCAACACCGGCACCTTTTGACCCTGCTCCCGCCACTCCGGCAGCAAGCACGCCTGTGGCCGACCCTTTTGCCAACCCTGACTCTACAGGTGACTCTGCTGCCGACGACCTTCCTTTCTAATCATCCGAAAAACCTGAGAAAAATAAACAGGGGTGGAACGTCCTCCTTTCTGTCTGCGGGTACAGAGGACAATTCGGTGGCTATACCAGGTGGCTTCCTGATTTCACCAACTTCCTCTATCACTTCCTGATCTGGCCATAAGGTGTCATTCTACATCCCAGTAACTGTTTATATGAATCTTGTTTGGAAATTACTCCGCCAGCACATCAGCTTCCCACAATTTGCGGGATTTTTATTAGCCAACCTCTCGGGTATGCTGGTAGTGCTTTTTGGCTGTCAGTTCTATAATGATGTCCTGCCCGTTTTTACGAGGCAGGACACATTCTTGAAAAGTGATTATCTCGTCATCTCTAAGCGTATTGGCATGTCCACCACGCTGTCTGGCAGCGATAACACATTTACAGAGGCAGAGGCCGACGACCTCGCTCGTCAATCATTCTCAAAGCGCGTCGGCCGGTTTACATCTGTAGAGTACAAGGTTGATGCCACAATGGGAATACAGGGACAGGATATTCTCAACTCAGAGATTTTCCTGGAGTCTGTACCTGATGAATTCGTTGACGCTCCGATGGCTGAGTGGAAGTTTGACTCATTAGAAAGGTCGGTGCCTGTTGTCCTGCCGCAGAGTTATATAAATGTGTATAACTTTGGCTTTGCAGGCTCTCACTCGCTCCCTAAGATATCTTCAGGACTGGCGAGTGCTGTCAACCTCGCATTCCACATTCACACCAGGGAAGGAAAAGCTGTAGAGTATCATGGGCGTGTGATAGGCTTCTCCAACAGGCTGAACACAATCCTTGTCCCCCAATCGTTTGTCGAATGGAGCAACCGACGGTTTGCTGCAGGCATGACGAGCCGTCCTGACCGTCTGCTCCTTGAAGTCTCTAATCCAGCCGACGATGCTATCGCACAGTATATCGACAAGCATGGCTATGAAGTGGATTCAGACAAACTTGATGCCGGAAAGACAACATTCTTCCTGCGCCTGATTGTCGGGCTTGTCATGGCGGTTGGAATTGTCATAGTGGCTCTTGCCTTCTATATACTCCTGCTGTCTATATACCTTCTGGTACAGAAGAATAGCGAGAAGCTTGACAATCTGCTCCTGATAGGCTATTCTCCTAAGATGGTGGCGTTCCCTTACCAATGTCTCACGGCTGTTCTTAATGGAATAGCCCTGTTGGCAGCCTTGGGGATGCTTCTATTGATGAGACAATATTATTTGGGTACAATATACCAGTTGTTCCCTGACTTGTCTGAGCCATCGATGCTGCCGTCAATATGTCTGGCATTGTCAATCCTTACGCTTGTCACCCTGCTCAACAGTCTTGTCATTCGCAGGAAGATAGGCCAGATATGGAAGAACGGAAGCCGATGAAAAGAATACATCACACACTCTTAAACACATAATATGACAGAGAATATCACAAGCTTGCAGAACCCCAAGGTGAAACGTTACCTGCGTCTGCGTGACAAATCTGCTGCAAGAAGGCATGAAAGCGTCTTCTGTGTTGAGGGGCTCAGAGAGATAGCCCATTGTCTTGGCTCAGGGTATGATATGGAAAGCCTGTTCGTGGCTCCCACTGTCGCCCACCTCTCTCCTGCGGATATATTGTCAGGCCGTCCATGCCAAGAGGTGCTACTCGTTAGTGGGCCTGTTTATGAGAGAATGGCCCTGCGGGGAGGCACAGAGGGTGCGGTGGCGATATTCAAGACGAGGGAGCATGGGCTTGAATGTCTCACGTTGCCTGACAATCCTCTCGTTGTTGTGGTCGAGAGTGTGGAGAAGCCAGGGAATCTCGGTGCTGTACTGCGCTCTGCCGATGCGTCGGGAGTTGACGCTGTGATAGTATGCGACCCTCTTACCGATTTGTATAACCCCAATCTGATACGCTCTTCATTAGGAGCCGTGTTTACAGTCCCGTGCGTGGCATGTCCGACAGAAGACTGCATAAGGTTCCTGAAAGCAAAGAAAATACAGATACTTACAGCCCAGCTCCAAGACTCACGCCTGTATTATGATATTGATATGAATGGCCCGACTGCAATTGTCATGGGGGCTGAATCTACCGGGCTCAGCCAGGCATGGCGTGATGCTGCCGACGCACATATCAGAATACCTATGCTCGGCCAGCTTGACTCTCTGAATGTGTCTGTGTCAGCTGCCATACTGATGTTTGAGGCTGTGCGGCAGAGGAATGATGTTCGTTGACATTGGGGCGAAGTGTCATTTCCCTCTGTGTCAGCCCATCTTATTGTCTTCCCCCTTTATCTGCCTCTCTCGGTATTGCTTCGGCGATACCCCTGTCTGTTTCTTGAAGAATGTCCCGAAAGCCGATGCGTTCGGGAAGCTCATCTCTGATGATATCTCCTGTACCGGCCTGTCAGTGGCTGTCAGCAAGAATATAGCACGCCGTGTTATGGCCTTGAAAACTAACTCCTGTACGGTATAGCCACATGTCCGCTTCACAAGGGATGACAGATATTTTGGAGTGAGACACAGCTTGTCCGCATAGAACGATACACCCCTCTGCTTTGAGAAATTGGCGGATATGAGCTCTACGAGTCTTGTGAATATATCCATATTGTGCCCGGCGAGACCGTCACTCAGTATAAGCTTCGAGCTGAATATGGAACACAGATGGTATGTGAGCCCCATGAGCAGGATGTTCCTCTCGTTGTCAGCGAAATGGTCGCCATCGCATATGGCGACAGGCGCGAGGAGGCTGATATACGACTCGAGCTTCTCCTCGTTTTCTGATGGCAGGATATATATAGGCCTGGGGTCAAGGGTTGATAGTATGCGCATCATCATGACTGTTGTCCCGAATAAGGGCCGTATAGGCTCAATGCGATAAAGGAGAATTGAATATTCTATGTCATCTGACGCGAATGTTATCTGAAATTGTATGTTCTCAGACAGGAATAATGTCTCGCTCTCGCTTACTGTATGATGTCTTCCGTCAACACAGATGTCAAGCCTGCCTTTTATGCATATGATTATTCCGATATAATCGAGGAATATCGGTGTCAGCAGCTGTGGCGGGAGGGGGTGGGTCATATGTGATGAGCAGCAGATGTCATTTCTGTTCTCAAGTGCCGTTTCCAATAAGATGTGGCTGTTGTCTTTCGTGTCCATGAGTCGGGAGATTGTATTTTTTGCTACGAAGTTACACTTTTTTATCCGAAAAAAGGCCGGTATTCATAAAAAAATATTAATTTTGCATCCTGTAGGATAGGTATCTGAAGTCAACCGATGGAAGCTTTGAAGGATAAGGCTACGGGTAGGCGACCGGCAAACTAGAATATTTTTTTTCACATAAAGCAAACAAACATCAGATAATCAATATGAGAATAGGATTTGACAATGACAAATATTGCAAGATACAGTCAGAACATATACGTAAGCGTATAGCCCAGTTTGATGGCAAACTATATCTTGAACTTGGCGGGAAGCTCTTTGACGACCACCATGCCAGCCGTGTGCTTCCTGGCTTCCAGCCAGACTCGAAGCTGCGTATGTTCTCGCAGCTGTCAGACAGCATAGAGATTGTCATTGTCATCAGTGCCGAGGATATCGAGCGTAACAAGGTGCGTGCAGACCTTGGCATCACATACGACGAGGATGTTTTGCGACTGCGGTCAGAGTTCATCAGACGCGGATTCATGGTAGGGTCAGTCGTGATAACCCATTATAACGGTCAGCCGTCGGCCGATGCTTTCCGTTCAAGGCTTGCGAATATCGGTATCAAGTCATATATCCATTATCTGATTGACGGATATCCGCATAGTGTCTCGCTTATCGCTTCGGACAACGGTTTCGGCAAGAATGACTATGTCATAACATCCCGTCCGCTTGTGATTGTTACAGCCCCAGGGCCGGGGTCAGGAAAAATGGCTGTATGCCTCTCCCAGCTATACAATGAGAACAAGCGGGGCGTGCGTGCGGGGTATGCTAAATTCGAGACGTTCCCAGTATGGAATCTCCCTCTGAAACATCCTGTAAATATAGCATATGAGGCTGCTACGGCCGACCTCAATGATGTGAATATGATTGACCCTTTCCACTACGACGCTTATGGTAAAGTGGCAATCAACTATAATCGTGATATAGAGATATTCCCTGTCCTGAATGCCTTGTTCCAGGGCATTTATGGCGACAATCCATATAAGTCGCCAACAGATATGGGCGTCAATATGGTCGGGTTCTGTATATCAGACGATGAGTTGTGCTGTCAGGCTTCGCGTGAGGAGATAATACGCCGCTATTATGAGGCATTGAACAAACGTGCAGAGGGCGCGTCCAACCAGAATGAGATCAACAAGATCCGTCTCCTGTTCACTCAGGCAAACATTTCGCCTGACTCGCGCCGTACAACTGTCGCAGCCAAGAGACATCGCGACGAGACAGGACACACAGCTGCCGCCATCGAACTTAGTGACGGTACGATAATCACATCACACAGCAGCGAGCTGCTCGGGTGTTCTGCCGCTTTGCTGCTTAACGCAACAAAGTATCTTGCTGGCATTGACCACAATCTGAAGCTTATACCTCAGAGCATGATTGAGCCAATACAGAAGACCAAGATACAATATCTCGGGGGTAAGAATCCACGCCTCCATACAGACGAGGTCCTTGTAGCCCTTTCTGTCTTGAGCGATTCTGACGATAACTGTGCCAAGGCTTTGCAGCAGCTTCCATTGCTGCGTGGGTGTCAGGTGCACACGACCGTGATGCTTAGCGACGTTGACCGCAAGATTTTCAAGAAGTTGGGTGTCGGCCTTTCATGTGAGCCAGTCATGAAGAGATAGCTTATGCTAAAAGCATTTCAACTTTACAGAGCGAAAGTGCTCTCTGGAGTATTTCTTTGTTGCATAAGGCGGTTTCTGATGTAATCACACACTATGATAAATTACGATCTCTCAAAGATTACGACAATCATTTTTGATGTTGATGGGGTGTTAAGTGCCTCGACTATTACCATGGACAGTGACGGGTGTCCATTACGCACGGTGAATATCAAGGATGGCTATGCGATACAGCTTGCTGTGCGTATGGGGCTCCGCATCGTGATTATTACTGGCGGAGACACAGAGGCTGTACGTTTGCGTTACTCACGTCTTGGAGTGAAGGATATATATATGGGATGCGCTGTCAAGCTTGACAGATACACCGAATATATTGCCGAGCACGGACTGTCAGGCTCTGAGATTATGTATATGGGTGATGATATTCCCGATTTTGAGGTGATGTCGCGTGTCGGATGCCCATGTTGTCCGTCTGACGCTTGTGACGAGATAAAATCTGTATCGATATACGTCAGTCCTATTGCAGGAGGATTCGGCTGCGGACGCGATGTGATAGAGCAAGTGTTGAAGGCTAAGGGACTATGGCTGAAGGACGGGAAAGCATTCGGCTGGTGACCCCTATGGCTCTTTCTGTTTTTTTGGGGGGGGTATAAAGAATATCGGCATTGACCTTCACATTAACCCTAACTATTTGTAGGGTGGTTCTATAAATTAGCCTTGACGGATTTCGAATCTATTTCCGAGGTCAAAGTGTAAGAGAGAGGGAGCAATGCGGACATTGTGGCTGAGCGAATTTACACTTTGAACCGACGACAAGCCGAGAGCCATCAAGTTTACTTGAATGACCGAGGCGCGAGACTTGTCCTTGGACCCACTGACCGTAGGGAAGTAATGGGAGGAAGCCAAAGGCAACCGAAAAGAGAACGAAAGATGGTAAGACGTTATACCCCACTCTGAAAGTATATCCACGGTGGTAATTTTTAGAACCACCCTATACACATACCTTAATAACAATAGATAAACCATGAACTACCTATTACCTGTCTTAATGTTACTTATTTGCACGAATGTATCTGCTGGTGATATATTTGTGTCCCCAGCTGGAAATGATAGCAATACAGGCACACGGGAGAAGCCTGTAAAGACATTATGCCGTGCATTGCGTATAGCACGTGAGTGGCGCAGGACTCAAGACGAGAGGGCCGTCTCTGATATTAATATATGGCTGAAGAGTTCTGAGACCTACGTACTTGACGAGCCTATATTCATAAGGCCAGAAGATAGCGGCACGATGTCAAGCAAGACAATCATAACAGCTGATGGAGAGGAGGGTGCCACTATTTCCGGAGGGATTGCCTGTAGGCCTGTGTCATCACCTTTCATGCCGCCCCGGCTCTCTGGGAGGCCACTCCTCACACGTACCTTATGGGTAGATGGCGAGAGACGGCAAATGGCAAGTCACAGAGGCCGGTATGTTATGGATGAGATTATAGACTTTGATGCAGATAATGAGAGAGTGACAATTCCGTCAGAGGCTTTAACCAGGTTTGGTATATCATCCATAGATGATGCGCCGCAGCTTGAGATGGTTGTCCACCAGCGTTGGGCTATGGCGATATTGCGCGTTAAGTCTATACTGCTTGATGGCGACAAGGCGACACTGACATTCCGCGAGCCTGAAAGCCGTTGGGAGTTTTCCCACCCTTGGCCACAGCCGGTCATAGGTGGCGAATATGGCTCGTCATCGTTCTCCCTGCGCAACGCCCGCCAGTATATTGACGACGAGAATGAATGGTGGCAGGATTATGCTGACGGCCGGATATACGTTGGTAAAGATGTAGCGGGGCATGAGGTTATATTCCCAGTGCAGAACAGACTTGTGACAATAGAGGGAACCCAAGTGGACAGGGTGCATGATATCATCTTCAAGAACATCAGATTCGCATACACATCATGGGAGCGCCCCTCTCTGTATGGCCATGTCACGCTCCAAGGAGGGTTTCCTATAGTCGATGCATATAAGCTGAAAGAGCATGAGGGGCTACCATGGGCTCCAGGCCTTGAGAATCAGGCTTGGGTGGCGCGTCCTGAGAGCGCCGTCTCGGTGTCATGGTCACAGCGTGTTGATTTTGTCGGTTGCCGGTTTGAGCATCTGTCCTCTACAGCCCTTGACTATACAATAGGCTGCTCAGACATCTCTATCTGTGATAACGAGTTTGTCGATATAGGTGGCACGGCAATACTGTGCGGCTCTTTTTCCGAGGGGCCGACAGAGGTACACCGTCCGTACGCTATGACCACTGCGGGAGCCACTGACCATAATGCCATCTTGAATTCATACACAGAGAGATTCACGATATCAAGAAACAGAGTCACCGACGCCACCAACGAGGACTGGGGGTGTGTCGGGATAGGATGCGGTTTCGTGAGAGATTTCAGGATTCTTGACAATACTGTCATTGACGTAAATTATTCCGGCATAGCGATAGGGTGGGGGTGGACTCCACACGATACTGGTATGCGTCACAACATCATCGCCAACAACAATGTCCATGGCTATGCACGTATGCTCTATGATGCGGGAGGAATATACACCATGTCGGCTCAGCCTAACTCGGTAATTGAGAATAACATAGTCAGCGAGCCTTCTCGGGCTCCGTATGCGACAAACAGAAGAGCGTTCCCTATATATTTTGACGCCTGTACCGACGGCTTCACTGTCAGGAAAAACACTCTCCGGGTATCGGCATTCACACCTGAGCGTTATGGATATAATACTCCAGGCCCAAATATGGTGGTCGAATAGTATTCCCCCCCATTCCGATGGGCTTGACAATTTTATAAGGGTGGTTCTATAAATTAGCCTTGGCAGATTTCGATTCTGTTTTTGAGGTTAAAGTGCAAGCGAGAGAGGGAGCAATGCGGGCATTGTGACCGAACGAACTTACACTTTGAACCAAAAAGAGAATCGAAAGATGGCAAGACGTTATACCCACTCAGAGAATACATCTACGGTGGTAATTTATAGACCCACCCATAATCAATCCCCCCCCAAAAAAACACTATGCTCCAGATACGCTGCAAGAACAACAATACGATGAGGGAAGTCCCAGTCGGAAGCTCCCTGCTTGAGATATACGACCTTTTCGGTATCGCATCACCCTATCCACCCATATCAGCGAAAGTCAACAATGCCTCGCAAGGGCTGAAGTTCCGGCTCTATCAGAATCGGGACATAGAGTATCTTGACATCACCTCGCAAAGTGGTATGCGTGTGTATATCCGCTCGTTATGTTTCGTGTTGTATAAAGCCGTGCGCGATATATTCCCAGAGGCGAAACTATATATCGAGCACCCTATATCACGAGGCTATTATTGTAATATCGTCAAGCCTGGCATAACACGCCGCACACGCGGACTGTCAGAAGAAGAGATAGAGCGTGTGCGTGTGCGTATGGACGAGATTGTCTCTGCCAATCTGTCTTTCCACAGGAAAGAGGTCCCTATTGAGGAGGCTATAAGCATATTCCGTGAGCAAGGGTTCCTCGATAAAGTCAAGCTGCTTGAGACATCAGGAAAAATTTATACTGACTATTATATCCTTGACGACACGGTAGATTACTATTATGGTCCTTTGGTGCCATCCACAGGATATCTTAAAGTCTTCGGGCTCGAACAGTATGGTGACGGTATGCTCCTCCGTGTGCCCGACCACCTAGCTCCATCCCGGCTGTCTCCCATGGAACCCCAGCCCATGACATACGATGTTTACAAGGAACAGGTGAGATGGAACGTCATAATGCGTATGTCCAATACAGGCGACGTGAACAAGGCATGCGAGATGGGCAGGGCTACAGAGCTTATCCAAGTCTCTGAGGCGTTGCAGGAAAAAAAGATTGTAAGGATAGCCGAGGAGATAGACCGTCGCTATAGAGAGCAGGGGCTGAAGCTTGTCCTCATCACTGGGCCGTCAAGCTCTGGCAAGACGACATTCTGCAAACGTCTGTCAATCCAGCTCCTCGCGTGTGGTCTCAGGCCATTGTCATTCTCGACAGACGATTATTTCGTGAACCGTGTCGATACCCCACTCCTGCCCAATGGCCAATATGATTTTGACAATTTTGCCGCTGTTGACAGTAAGACATTAGGCGAGCATCTCCAGCTCTTGTTGCAAGGCAAGGAGGTTGAGGTGCCTGAATATAACTTCACTACCGGCATGAGGGAGTGGCGGGGCAAACGCCTGCGTCTGACAGACAAACATGTCCTCATCATCGAGGGTATCCATGCCCTCAACCCCATGCTGACATCTTCCGTGCCAGACCATCTTAAGTATAAGATATACACATCAGCCCTCACGACAATCTCGCTTGACGACCATAACTGGATACCCACACGTGACAACCGTCTCCTGCGCCGCATCATCAGAGACTATAACAAAGGCGCATTCAGCGCCAGAGAGACAATAAGACAGTGGCCTAATGTCTGTGCCAGCGAAGAGCAGTGGATTCTCCCCTATCAGGAGAATGCTGATGTCATGTTCAATAGCGCGCTGAACATAGAGTTCGCCGTGCTCCGCAATCATGCCGAGCCGATACTCTCCTCTGTTCCCAAGAGTTGTCCTGAGTATGCAGAGGCTCACAGATTGTTGAAGTTCATACACTATTTCACACCAATATCCGACAAGGAGATTCCGCCAACATCAATCATGAGGGAATTTGTCGGAGGGTCCTCATTCAAGTATTAGGCACTATGCTATATGCTAAAGCTACGCGATTATACTTTACGCCGTTCGCAGAATCGTTGCCGTCAATGGTAATCAGGAGGTTAAAAATATTTAAATGTTTTCACCTGCTTCGGCGCAAAAGACATGAAAATTTGTGAATGTGAGGAAAAAGTAGTAATTTTGCAGCCGCTTTTGGAGAATCGTGTCAAAACGTATGATGCGTTTCTTCGCATTAAATATCTTTTTAATATATTATAAAACAATTCAATCAACTATGATGAATCAGTACGAGACAGTCTTCATCTTGACTCCCGTTTTGTCTGACGATCAGGCAAAGGAGACTGTCGCAAAATTCACAGCCCTGCTGAAGAAGAATGGTGCAGAGATCATCAATGAGGAGAACTGGGGCCTGAAGAAGATGGCATACGCCATCGACAAGAAGTCAACAGGTTTCTACAATCTCATTGAGTTCAAGGCAGAACCATCTGTAATTAACACACTCGAGACCGGCTACCGCCGCGACGAGAAGGTAATCCGCTTCATGACTGTCAAGCTCGACAAGTATGCAGCTCAGTATGCAGAGAAGCGCCGTAACAAACTTTCAAATAAGGAGGCATAATCATGGCAGAGCAGTCAGAAATAAGATATCTTACCGCACCGACAATCGACGTTAAGAAGAAGAAGTATTGCCGTTTCAAGAAGAGCGGAATCAAGTATATTGACTATAAGGATCCAGAGTTCCTCAAGAAGTTCCTCAATGAGCAGGGCAAGATACTCCCCCGCCGTATCACCGGTACCTCGCTGAAGTATCAGCGCCGTGTAGCGACAGCTGTAAAGCGTGCACGCCAGATAGCTCTGCTTCCTTATGTAACTGATATGATGAAGTAAAAGACAGGAGGACAATAATAATGCAAATCATTCTGAAAGAAGATATAATCGGTCTTGGATACAAGAACGATATAGTTGAGGTTAAGTCAGGTTATGGACGTAACTATCTCATACCTCAGGGTAAGGGCGTTATCGCTTCTCCTTCTGCAAAGAAGATTCTTGCAGAGAATCTCAAACAGCAGGCGCACAAGATAGCCGCAATACTTGAGGCTGCAAAGAAAGAGGCTGAGGCCCTCAACGGTATAACCGTGACTATAGCAAGCAAGGTGAGCGCGACAGGCGTGCTTTATGGCTCTGTCAATGCTGCCCAGGTGGCTGCTGAGCTCGCTAACAAGGGCATCGTCGTTGATCGCAAGCGCATCGTGATGAAAGACATCAAGACAGTCGGTGAGTATGTCGCTAACGTAATCTTCCACAAGGAGGTTAAGGTTGAGCTCCCTGTCATTGTTGTCGCTGAGAATGCTCCTGCCAAGCAGGCAGAGGAGACAAAGGTAGAGGAGACACCAGTTGTTGAAGATGCTGCCGAGGTCGAGACACCAGCTGCTGAGTAAAGACACCGATAACGCCGTTTTCTCTCAAAACGGCATTGAAAATACATAAACGAAGAAGGACCCTCGGCAGGAAACTGTTGGGGGTCTTTCTTTTTATATAGGTAGTACCCACCTAAAACAAGAAAGGAAATTATAAATGAAAGCATTTGTATTCCCTGGTCAGGGAGCCCAATTCACAGGAATGGGCAAAGACCTTTATGAGAACAACCCTACAGCAAAAGAACTGTTCGACAAGGCGAACGAGATACTTGGTTTCGAGATTACAAAGATTATGTTTGAGGGAACAGCCGACGAGCTGAAGCAGACAAAGGTGACACAGCCTGCTGTGTTCCTGCATTCTGTCATCTCCGCAATATGTCTTGGCGACGATTTCGACGCTAAGATGGTAGCAGGACATTCTCTTGGTGAGTTCTCGGCGCTTGTCGCAGCAGGGGCTCTGTCATTTGAGGATGGCCTCAAGCTTGTGTCAAAGCGTGCTATGGCTATGCAGAAGGCATGTGAGGCGGCTCCCTCGACAATGGCCGCTATCATCGGTCTCCCGGACGATAAGATAGAGGAGATATGTGCTGGCATATCGAAAGAGGGCAATATCGTTGTTCCCGCTAACTATAACAACCCTGGACAGCTTGCTATTTCTGGACACAAGGATGCTATCAACGAGGCATGTGAGCAGCTTAAGGCCGCAGGCGCAAAGCGTGCCCTTGTCCTCCCAGTTGGTGGCGCGTTCCACTCTCCGCTGATGCAGCCTGCAAAGGATGAGCTTCAGGCCGCGATAGAGGCGACAGAGTTTCATACCCCGCGCATCCCTGTCTATCAGAATGTTGATGCCAAGGCACACACTTGTCCGGATGAGATTAAGCAGAACCTTATAGCCCAGCTCACGGCTCCTGTGCGTTGGACATACGAGGTGCAGCAGATGATAGCCGATGGTGCTACAGACTTCACTGAGTGTGGCCCGGGCAAGGCACTTCAGGGTATGATTTCAAAAATCAGCCGTGAGGTCTCTGTCCACGGATTGGCATAACACATAAAAATATATAATGTTGTCTGTGATGGCCTTTCTCACGGCATCATAAAGTCTCTCATGCTGCCCGTCTTGGCTTATGTCCATTGTGACACATGTGATGGTCTTGCAGTACATTATATTATATTAAAGGATGAGTTGTCTGCCTGTCAAATAGCAAACAGCCCATCCTTTTTTCTTACATGAGGGGCTATAAATCAGATAGAGATGATGCTGCGGCTATCGCGCCGTAGATTGCTGGTTTTTGTGAAGGAGCGTAGCGGGCTACGTGACTGGATGAAAATCAGCGAGATACAATGCGAGAGACGTAGGAGCATCCAAGCCACCCCATGAATCGGAAAGAAAACATAGACCAATTTATAGCACACCCCATATCCCCATTTGTATTCCACCTCATTAATCTATATGTATAAATAATGGATAAAATCATCATCTACCAGATGTTTACCCGCCTCTTCGGCAACAATAACGTCACACGCAAGCATAATGGAAGTCTTGAAGAGAATGGAGCCGGCAAGTTCAATGACATAGACACGCCAGTCCTCCGCCGTATAAAAAGCCTTGGCTGTACCCATGTGTGGTTCACGGGTGTCATAAGGCATGCCACAACCCATGATTACTCGACGTTCGGGATGCCTGCCAATCATCCTGCCATCGTGAAGGGTAAGGCCGGCTCTCCTTATGCCATAACCGACTATTATGATGTTGACCCTGACATGGCAGTTAATGTCCCAGAGCGTATGATGGAGTATGAGGGGCTTATTGCCCGCACACATAAATCTGGTATGAAGGTCATTATGGATTTTGTCCCAAACCATGTCGCACGTGAGTACCATTCTATCTCCTGTCCAGAGGGTGTGCGTGATTTAGGTGCCGATGACAATGTCAGCTGTCATTTCTCTGTAAAGAATAATTTCTATTATTGTTGGGACCAACCGTTTGCCCCACAGTTTGATATCGCCCACGACAGTGACGGCAATGCTGTGCGTCCATACTGCGAGTTGCCAGCTAAGGCGACGGGGAATGATGTTTTCTCGGCCTGTCCCTCACGTAATGACTGGTACGAGACTGTCAAGCTCAACTATGGTGTTGACTATTGTGATGCCGGAGGCCGCTCTGAGCATTTCTATGGCAGTGATGGCAGGCCGGAGGTTGACACCTGGTTGAAAATGACAGACATCCTGCTTTATTGGGCGTCAAAGGGTGTTGATGCCTTCAGGTGTGATATGGCAGAGATGGTTCCTTCTGCATTCTGGAGCTATGCGACATCCAAAGTGCGTGAGAGATATCCTGACATCAAATTCATAGGCGAGGTTTATGATCCTTCCCAATACCGGACATACATAGGCGCGGGTTTCGATTATCTGTATGATAAGGTGGGCATGTATGACACGCTGCGCGGTGTCACATGTGGATGTGTCCCTGCGACAGAGATCACGCGACGCTGGCAGGAGACTGATGACATATCTGGTAATATGCTTTATTTCCTTGAGAACCATGATGAGCAGCGTGTTGCCTCTGACTTTTTTGCCGGTGAGGCCGTACGTGGGGTGCCTGCGCTCATCGTGTCAGTCCTTATGCGTACAAACCCTTTCATGCTGTATGCTGGCGAGGAATTCGGAGAGAGAGGCATGGACGCGGAGGGATTCTCCGGGAGGGACGGACGTACAACAATCTTTGACTACTGGTGTGTAGATACAATCCGTAGAGGATATTTCTCGCGCCGTGAGTTGTCGAAAGATGAACGTGCCTTGGAGAAGACCCACTCGCTCCTGCTTAACCTTGCGACAAACGATGCGGTTTTCACAACAGGTGCATTCTATGACCTAATGTATGCCAACCCCTACTCGCAGGCTTTTGACTCTAATGTTATATATGCTTTCTTGCGCAAGAGCAAAGACTCACTTGCACTCGTCGCTGTCAACTTCTCAGGCAAAGAGATGCAGGCAGGCATTAATATCCCACCTCATGCTTTTGAGTATCTTGGAATTGGAGAGTGTGAGGTGAGTGCCAGCGAACTGCTTTCAGGCGAAGAGCGTACTATATCTATAAGACAGTCTTCACCTGTCCATGTCACAATACCTGCGCATTCAGGTGTCATACTGAAAATGTCAGTTTGACATGTTTATCTATGGAGATACAAATCAATGAATTATCCTAAGGTTGGAGGCTGTTTACTACTTCCTTCTGCCCTGGGGGATAGTATGAACAGCCTTCCTTACCTTAACCATTTAGCAACCAATTAAGTATTATGGAATTCACAAATAGTCAGAGCCCCGACCGTATTAGCGTCGTTGATAGCCTTCGCGGCTTTGCCGTTGTAGGCATTATCCTTATTCATTTCCTTGAGCATCTTAATTTCTATTCGTTTCCTGAGCTGACCGCTTTCGACAAAGGGTTGTGGGATGTGGTCTTCTATCTCGGAGCCAGCAAGATGTACGCCATATTTGCCCTTCTCTTCGGTTTCAGCTGTTATATACAGCATTACAATAGGGAAAGGAGGGGTATAGACTTCCGCCCGCGTTTTGCATGGCGTATGTTTCTGTTATTCTTGTGGGGAGTAGCCGATCTCGTTTTCTTCAACGGAGACATACTATGCACATATGCGGTGCTCGGATTGTTCCTGATTCCTCTCGTCAAGGCGTCTGACCGTCTGTTGATTGTTGTGGCCTTGTTCCTCTTCTTCCAGCCAATAGAGATTTTCTATCTCATACGTGGACTTACCGACCCATCAGCCCTCCCCATGGGCCTCTCCTTAGGACAGTACTGGAGTGATGCTTATAGAGTTTGCGCCGAAGGTGGATTTTGGGATGTTGCCTTGACAAACCTTACATGTGGACTACAGATAAATTTCGGATGGGCTATCGAGCATGGACGTCTTACACAGACGCTACTCCTCTTTGTCGTGGGTATGCTCGCCGGACGTAAGAGGCTGTTCCTCGGCGAGGCTGCAAGTCTTGCTTTCTGGCGCAGGGCATTGTGGGCGGCGCTCATTATGTTTGTCCCGACCCAGATGCTGCTGCTGTTCTTGCCATTTGATACCATGTCGCCATGCGTGAGCCAAAGCCTTGACATACTTATCACAGCATGGAGAAACTTCAGCATGATGACATTCTATGTAGGGACAATTACCATACTCCACTATACCACTGCGGCACGTAAAGCCATATCTCATCTCTCGTGTATCGGAAAGATGAGCCTTACGGCATATCTGTTGCAGTCAATTGTCGGAGGGTTCCTGTTCTACAACTGGGGGTTGTCACTTTATTTGTATTGTGGCCATACGCTAAGCTTCTTGCTCGGCATGGTATTCTGCATGTGCCTCTACCTCTTCTGCCGTTTCTGGACGAAAGGGCACAGGCGCGGACCATTGGAGGAGATATGGGCCAGAGCTACAAACCTGAAGTTGTAAAACAACATAAAAACATGCACAAAAGAGTGGGCGAACAGATGTAACCCCCATGGGATATTTCACGTAAAGGGGTGTTCTGAGAATTGGCTTGATACAATTTTATGGAACACCCCTAAACACCCACCTGCCATAGAACTTTTACTTTGAGATATTGGTAATCAGGAAGTCAACCACAGTTCTCGCTTGATATAAATATGTATAACGGATGAAAAATACCAGTATTCTGAACCAAAATTCTTCTGTTTCGTAATAATTAGCTACCTTTGCACTCGTGAATCAGAGACGGGCACCGTTCGTGACCTCCGCTCACGAACGACTTACCCTATTCACATCGTGCGAGTCAATGACAAGTTTGCACTCGTGAATCAGAGACGGGCACCGTTCGTGACCTCCGCTCATGAACGACTTACCCTATTCACATCGTGCGAGTCAATGACCATTGTCGTATTGGCTA
>JBJEAW010000003.1:28622-32224 GCA_051869435.1 Prevotella sp.
GAACGACTTACCCTATTCACATCGTGCGAGTCAATGACCATTGTCGTATTGGCTATTCCGTTCATCAATAGGAGACGGGATGCAAGCACTCATTATCCAGAGTAGTGAAATATACCTCACCTAAATATAAAAATGATAAAGGATTTTAAGAAGACTGCTATCATAGCAAGTGACAAGAATATCAGTTACCATGAGCTGCTGTTGCGTATAGAGAGATATGCGTCAGCCAGCAATACAGCCCCTGGCATGAAGACTGTAATAGTCGGCGAGAACCGGGAGGGATGGATATACGCGTTCTTCTCTGTATGGAACAACAGGGGCATACCAGTTCCTGTTGACGCATCATCCACTCCTGACGACATCGCCTATATCCTGACCGACTGCCAGCCGTCGTGCATATGGACAACGGCCGAGAAACGCAGCCTTGTGGATAAGGCCCAACAAATAGCCGGCACAGACATCGCGGTCCATATGATAGACGATTATGAGCGTGAGCCGCTTGAGGATGCCGTGCCGTCAGAGCAGGAGTGGGAGAGTGGCCAGTCTGTCGCTGTGATAATCTATACTTCCGGCACAACAGGGTCTCCAAAAGGTGTGATGCTATCGTATGATAACCTTCAGGCCAATCTCTATGGCGTATGTGACGACATACCATTCTTCAATCCGTCGCGCCGCACGATGATTCTCCTTCCGGTCCATCATATACTCCCGCTCATGGGCTCGATAATCGCCCCTATACTGACAGGAGGTGGCGTAGCCATATGTCCGTCAATGTCCGGCCCCGACATCATGCAGACTCTACAACGCGGGAAGATATCCATCTTCATAGGTGTGCCACGCCTGTGGCAGACGCTTTACAATGGCATCAAGGCGAAAATTGACGCCCATCTCCTGACAAGGCTTCTCTTCAAATTATGCCAGAAAGCCGGCAGCCGTCGTCTCTCACGTCTTGTCTTCAGTTCTGTCCATAAGAAAATGGGAGGCCATATAGATGTCTGTGTCTGTGGCGGTGCGGCTCTCGACCCTGAGATAGGCCGTGGCCTGGCTGCCCTCGGCCTTGAGGTTTATGAGGGATATGGCATGACAGAGACAGCTCCGATAATCGCCTTCACGCGTCCGGGCGACTATATCCCGGGATGTTGCGGATTGCCGTTGCAGGCTGTCGAGTGCCGCATCATCGACGGAGAGATATGTGTGAAGGGACCTAATGTGATGCTCGGATACTATAACCGTCCGGAAGAGACAGCACAGGTCATCGACCGTAACGGTTATCTGCATACAGGCGACCTCGCCCGTCTCGACGAGAAGGGACGCATATACATTACGGGACGCACAAAGGAGATTATTGTCCTGTCAAACGGCAAGAACGTTCAGCCGAATGAGATAGAATATAAACTGGAGCGTTTCGAGACTATTGTCAAGGAGGCTGCCGTCATGCAGGATGGCGACATGCTGAGGGCGATAGTTGTGCTACAGCCGGCATGGGAGGCCGGACGCACAGACTCTGAGCTGGAGCAGGCTCTCAAACATGAGGTCTTGGAGCCATACAACCAGAGCGTGGCCAATTACAAGAAAGTGATGAATATCACGGTATATCACGGTGACCTGCCGAGAACAAAGCTTGAGAAGCTGCAGCGCTATAAGCTGCGTGACATTCTTGACGGCTCACGGCGCGACGGGGAAACGGCTGCCGTGGAGACTGTCGATGTGACCGCTGATATGCCATGGCATGAGGAGTATATCATACTGAAGGATTATATAGAGCGCGAGAAAAAGCTCGAGGTGAAGCCTTCAAGCCATATAGAGCTTGACCTCGCCTTTGACTCTCTCGACCGTGTCTCCCTGCAAGGCTTCATAGAGCAGACATTCGGCATAGAGGTGAATGCCGACACGATGGCCTCATACAAGGATATAGCGGCCCTCGCGTCACATGTTCATGACACGAAGACACATACTGATGTTGAGGAGGCTGACTGGCATACAATGCTTGTCGGACAGACCACATCGGCCTCGTTGCCGACAGCCTCGCCGACACACAGGTATCTGGCACGGCTCTTCCGCTTCATGCTCCGCCGTCATAATTCCTTGAAAATCCATGGCATAGAGAACATCCCTGCTGAAGGCCCCGTCATCCTCGCCCCGAATCATCAGAGCTTCCTTGACGGCCCCATGACGATGGCCGGAATCAGTTGGGAGCATATTGACGATTACTATTTCTATGCTACAGAGAATCATGTCCACAACGCCCTCTTGCGCCATCTCGCCTCACGCCATAATATTATCCTCATGGAGCGTCGGGCGCTGAAGACCAGCATAATGAAGCTCGCGGCCGTGTTGCGTCAGCAGAAGAATATCGTGATATTCCCAGAGGGCACACGCTCACGTACAGCCGAGCCAGGGCAATTCAAGCGTACATTCGCCATTCTCAGCAAAGATCTGGATGTCCCCATCATCCCTGTATGCATCTCCGGAGCGTTTGAGGCCATGCCACGCGGACGGCACATACCGACCCGCCATCCGATATCCATAACCTATCTGCCGCCGGTCATGCCATCGGCAGAAGACACATACGATGATATCGTGAATAAGGTGCGCGACTCAATCTTTCAGGGGCTTTAGGGATAGCATGGGGGGACAACTTCATGTTGTCTGTCAGTCAAGCCCCATAAACTCTCGTGATAGAAGGAAGCAGGAATGGTGGCGAGACCGTCTCCCCACAACAACCACAATATCTCACTATGCAACTTACAACACCCGTTACCCTCCCGGAGGCTCCGCTGACCCTTAATATCGGAGACCGCATCATGATGCTCGGCTCATGCTTCGCCCAGCATGTCGGAGACAATCTCTCTCACGGTCTTCCCCCTGCCGATATTGATGTGAACGCCTTTGGCGTGCTTTATAATCCGTTGAGCATAGCTGGAGCAGTTGGCAGTCTGCTCTCTGATGAGGCTCCAGTCTCACAGGTCTTCCTTGGCAGGGATGGAGTATTCCATAGCTGGCTTCATACCTCGCTTTTCTCTGCAAGGACAGAAGAGGACTGCTGCCGGCGCATAACCCTCCGTCACAGCTCTGCCAGCCAGTTGCTGAGGACGGCCAGGCTGCTGTGTGTCACATTCGGCACGACACGATGTTACCGTCTTTCCTCTGGTCTCGTTGTCGCCAATTGTCATAAAGAGCCGCAAAGTGTGTTCTCTGAGTATGAGCCGTCTGTGGATGAGATTGTCGCCGTGTGGACAGACACTATCAGGCATGTGAGGGAGACGAACCCTGGGCTGCATGTCTGTTTCACCGTCAGTCCTTACCGTTACAGGAAATACGGATTCCACGAGTCGCAGCTGCAGAAGTCGAAGTTGCTTCTCGCCATTGACACCCTCACGCATACCGTCAGCGGCACATCCTATTTCCCCGCCTACGAGATACTCCTTGACGAGCTTCGTGACTATCGTTTCTATGCCCCCGATATGCTCCATCCCTCTGATGTCGCCATTCAGGAGATAACGTCACGTTTCGTCAATTGGCTCTGCTCGCCGTCGCTCAAGCTGTCGTTGGAAGAGAACCGACGAAGATGGCTCAGTGACCAACACCGGCCTATCGTATAG
>JBJEAW010000004.1:0-31182 GCA_051869435.1 Prevotella sp.
TATTGTTCGTGTGGGTAATTGTCGCGCTGTAAGCGCAAAAGCGTAAATGAGCTATGAGGCCATAACGCTTTTGCACTTACAGCGCGTACAAGCGGTATGGATTCTCAACCCAGGGTGTCGCTACGCTTGCCCTGGGCTATGGGCTTCTGCGCTTTCAGCGCGTGCTACTTACAATATTCGCTGAATAGTTACGCATTGCTCTGCCTTTGGTTTTGTCTTCCTCTCGTTATCTTTTGTTGACACATGCTAACCACTTGTCACACACGACTTTGTGAGGCTTGTTCCCATTCAGCCTGTTTTGCCCTACCATTCAGAGCCTATGAGGCCGTCATCCTGTATCTATGAGCCGCCCATTCAGTGTCTTTCAGAAAATTGTGGATGTCATAACGCATTAAGGGCACACGACATCTTGTGTCGTGTGCCCTTAATGACCTCATTCGGAGCTGTCAATCGTGTTCCCCTGACAGTCGTTCCGCCTGATGATGGTCCAGGCAACCGGCCTCGGGAAGCCGTGACTTATAGGCATGATTCTTGACAGCATCCTTGCAGTGAAAACAGGCTTGTGTTATCTGTATAGCTTCAAAAGACTGCGGACGTCGAATATCGCGCCCACAACGAAAAAAAGCATAAGGAGGATACTGAGGACGATTTCTGTCGTGTCATTGTTTTCTGACAGAAATAGTGTTATGCCGAGTGTTACCTCAAAGCCCAATATCACCACGATGCCGAAGATATATGCCAGAGCCTTCAAGCCTCTTTTCACATTGACCGTCGTGTATGTCGCTGACGCATCAAGAGGCCATATCCTCTTGCATATACCGCGCACAATGCCTGCGTAGATACCTGTCACTATGGCCGAGACAATGAAGCTGAGGAACCAGTAACCAATGTTCGACGTATATTCATCCGGAAGGTTTATCATGATGACATTGACAAGCATACACACACCAAAAATGTCAAAGAACGGCTCAATGTGGCGTTGCAGCTCATATTTGACACCCTGTCTTGACTTGGCACGCTGGAAAAACACGCCTGACAAGATGATGAGAACGAACGGCGTGAGAACGAGTAGAATGTAAAAGATGTCTGTCATATCTGTTAATGTTTGGTGGTTACGTGACAGATAAGGATAACTGTCCTGGCCGGAAAGGGTAGGGCAGAGTGGCGGCAGGAGAGCATGTATCTGTGGCTGTCTGTCCCCACCTGAACTGCTTATATAGTGGGCGTCAGACGTTAAAGCTTCTGCTCCACCTCTATCTCTGTGAATGTCTCGATGATATCGCCGGCCTGGATGTCGTTACAGTTGACGAGAGATATACCACACTCAAGACCTGTGGCAACCTCCTTGGCGTCGTCCTTATAACGCTTCAGCGCGTTGATGTTGCCTGTGAAGATAACGATACCGTCACGTATGAGGCGTGCCTTGTCTGTGCGGTGTACCTTTCCGTCGGTAACCATGGCGCCGGCCACGGTGCCGACCTTGGAGATCTTGAATACCTCCTTGACCTCAACCTGGCCTGTGGCAACCTCTTTCTTGATCTTGTCGAGCATACCCTCCATGGCCGACTTGATATCGTCGATGGCGTCGTAGATGACACTGTAGGTGTTAATCTCTACGCCCTCGTTTTCAGCAAGCTTCTTTGCGGCCGATGACGGGCGCACGTTGAAGCCGACAATCATACCGTTCTCGGCTGTCGATGCCAGCATGACATCGTTCTCTGATATCTGGCCTACGGCACCCTGGATGACCTTCACCTCCACCTTCTCTGTCGAGAGCTTGATGAACGAGTCGGTAAGAGCCTCCACAGAGCCTTGGGTGTCGGCCTTCACGATGAGGTTCAGCATGTGGAACTCGCCGAGGGCGATGCGGTGGGCTATCTCCTCGAGCGACAGTGTCTTTGTCGTGCGGAGGCTCTGCTCACGCTGCAGCTGCATACGCTTTGAGGCTATCTCGCGCGCCTCCTGCTCTGTCTCCATGATATGGAACGAGTCGCCGGCCGACGGTGCGCCGTTCAGACCGAGGATGATGACAGGCTCTGAAGGGCCTGCCTGCTGCACACGCTGGTTGCGCTCGTTGAACATCGCCTTGATGCGGCCATAGTATGTGCCGGCGATGACAATGTCGCCCACCTTCAGCGTGCCGTTCGACACGAGCACCGTAGAGACATATCCACGTCCCTTGTCGAGCGATGCCTCGATGACAGAGCCTGTCGCCTTGCGGTTAGGATTGGCCTTCAGCTCGAGCATCTCGGCCTCAAGGAGCACCTTCTCCATGAGGTCCTCGACGCCGATGCCCTTCTTCGCCGATATCTCCTGACACTGGTACTTGCCGCCCCACTCCTCGACGAGGAGGTTCATCTGGGCGAGGTCCTCACGTATCTTGTCCGGGTTGGCGCCCGGCTTGTCTATCTTGTTGATGGCGAAGACCATAGGCACATTGGCTGCCTGGGCATGTGCGATGGCCTCTTTCGTCGTAGGCATGACAGAGTCGTCGGCAGCGATGATGATGATGGCGATATCTGTCACCTGCGTACCACGTGCACGCATGGCGGTGAACGCCTCGTGGCCTGGGGTGTCAAGGAATGTTATGCGGCGGCCGTCCTTCAGCTTCACGTTGTACGCACCGATGTGCTGTGTGATGCCACCGGCCTCGCCGGCTATGACGTTCGTGTTGCGCACATAGTCGAGGAGAGAGGTCTTGCCGTGGTCAACGTGGCCCATGACGGTGACGATAGGAGCGCGGAACTCAAGGTCGGCCTCGTCGTCAACCTCCTCGGTGATGGCATTCTGCACCTCGGCGGATACATACTCGGTTGTGAAGCCGAACTCCTCGGCCACCATGTTGATGGTCTCCGCGTCGAGACGCTGGTTGATAGACACCATGACACCGATAGACATCAGCGTGCCGATGAGCTTTGTCACAGGGATGTCCATCATCGTGGCGAGCTCAGAGACAGTGACGAACTCTGTCAGCTTCAGCACCTTGCTCTCGGCCACCTGTGCTGCCATGGCTGCGTCGCGCTGCTCGGCTGCTGCCTCACGCTTGTCCTTACGGTATTTCGCGCCCTTCTTGTTCTGGGTCTGCTTGTTGGTGAGGCGTGCGAGCGTCTCCTTCACCTGGCGTGCCACGGCCTCGTCGTCAATCTCCTGAGGCTGGTTAGAGCGGTTGTTCTTCTTCTTGTTCTTCTTGTTGTTCTGGCTGTTTCCAGAGTTCTGGTTAGCCTGCTGGCCTGACTGTCCGCCCTGCTGTCCGTTGCCGCCACGTTTCTTCTTGTCCTTCTTCGGCTGGTTGGCGATGTCGTTAGGGTCAACGCGCTCTGTGCCTATGCGCACGCGCTTCTTCTTCTGTGTGTCGCGTGCCTGCTGTGCCTTCTCCTCTCTTGCGCGCTTTTTCTCCTCCTTGCTCTTCTTCTTCGGGCGTGTGCTCTGGTTGAGAGCAGAGAGGTCTATCTTGCCCAGGACATTGAGTGTCTGCTGCGGACGCTTGTTGCGCTCAAGGCGGAACGGCTCCTGCGGCTGTGTGTCGCTGCTGTTGTCGGCTGTGTCGCTGTTATTGCCATTGTCGGCCTTTGGCTCGACAGGCTGCTCCTGAACGGGCTTCACGGCCGGCTGCTCCTGTGCTGGCTGTGGCTCTACGGGCTTCACGGCCGGCGCTGGTGTGACAGTCTCGACGGGCTTGCTGGCTGGTTTCTCCTCTGCCAGAGTCTCTTTCTTCTCTGGCTGTGTCTTCTGCTCGAGAGGTTTCTCGTCGGTGTCAGGCTCTTTCTTCGGGGTCTCGTTCTCTGGCTTGGCCTGCTTCTTCGGTTTGTTTATCTGGTTGAGGTCTATTTTCCCGAGCGGTTTGTATTGCTGCCGTGTTGATGTCTCTGTGGCCTTTGTCTCGGCCTTCTCCTCTTTCTCTTTCGCGCCGGCGTTAACGGCCTTCGCGGCTTTGTCGGCTATCTCGGCAGTCTCTAAGTCTATCGACGGCTTCTTGGCCTTGACCTTCTGTGTCAGTTTCTCGGCCTGAGAGCGCATAGCGGCATCTTTGGCGTACGCTTTCTTGAGTCCGTCATACTGTTCGTCGGTGAGCTTGAGGTTAGGATTATCGGCTCCTTCCAAGCCATAGTTCTTTGTAAGGAATTCAGCGGCTGTCTGGATTCCTATGTTCAATTCTCTGATTGCTTTGTTTAGTCTGATGCTCATCTATTGTTTTTTGCTGGTTTATGGTGGGTTGTTGTCTGTTGTTTCTCTAATGCCCTTTAATGGATAGTGTCATGCTCAAGAGAGTCCCACCGCAGTCATTTTATAATCACGGGGTGTCTTGTCATTTGTCTGTTTGCTGCAGGACGGCAGGATTGCCAATGGCTGTTATGTTCTCACCATATCGTTATGGCATCCTTATGGACGGTTTGCGTCTCCGCCCTCCAAGTCCTGTTATCATAATAGTGGTTTGGCAGGACGTTGTCCCTTTCTCTGGGCTTTGCGTTCTGTCAAACCACTATGTCCCTTTATTTCTCGTACTCGGCGTTGATGACGCTGAGCAGGTGGTCAACTGTCTCTTCCTCAAGGTCGGCCTTCTCTATGAGCATTTCGCGCGGTGCGTTGAGCACAGCCTTCGCCGTGTCGAGGCCAAGGCCTTTGATGGCCTCTATCACCCATGGGTCAACCTCGTCGGCAAACTCGTCAAGATAGAAGTCGTCGCTGTCCTCGCCCTCGTTGGTGTCGCGATAGACATCGATGGTGTATTCTGTCAGCAGTGATGCCAGCTTGATGTTCAGACCGTTACGTCCGATGGCGAGGCTGACCTCCTGTGGCTGGAGGAACACATCGGCCTTGTGGTTCTCCTCGTCGATTGTTATGCTGTTGACATAAGCGGGCGACAGCGCACGCTGGATGAATATCTTCGTGTTGGCAGAATAGTTGATGACATCGATGTTCTCGTTGTTGAGCTCTTTTACTATTCCGTGTATTCGCGCTCCCTTCACACCGACACATGCGCCGACGGCGTCGATGCGCTCGTCATAGCTCTCGACGGCTATCTTTGCCCTCTCGCCAGGTATGCGTGCTATGCGGCGCACAGTGATGAGACCCTCGTTGATCTCCGGCACCTCCTGCTCGAGCAGACGCTGCAGGAACATCGGGCTTGTGCGTGAGAGGATTATCTTGGGGTTGTTGTTCTCGTTGTCAACACGCGCTATGACGGCGCGCACAGGCTCTCCCTTGCGGAAGGTGTCGTTAGGTATTGTCTCTGACTTAGGCAGTATCAGCTCGTTGTCCTGGTCGTCGATGACAAGAATCTCGCGCTTCCATGTCTGATATACCTCGCCTGTGATAAGCTCTCCGACACGGTCCTTATACTGGTTGTAGAGCGTGTCGTGCTCAAGCTCGAGGATTTTTGACGCCAGCGTCTGGCGGAGGTTGAGTATCGCGCGGCGTCCGAAGCTGGCGAAGTCAACGCTCTGTGACACATCCTCGCCAATCTCGTATGACGGGTCGATCTTCTGGGCCTCAGAGAGCTCTATCTCACGGTTCTCGTCCTGTACCTCACCGTCGTTCACAACGACACGGTTGCGGTATATCTCGAGGTCGCCCTTGTCTGGGTTGACGATGATGTCAAAGTTCTCGTCACTGCCGAATATCTTGGCGATGACATTGCGGAAGCTCTCCTCAAGCACACTGACAAGTGTGGTGCGGTCGATGTTCTTGTTCTTCTTGAACTCGTTGAGAGTCTCTATCATCGATGGCTGCTGTGTGGTTGATTTGGTTGCCATATTTGTCTTTTCTGTTTTCTTTTTGCTGTTTTCTTGTTCTCGTTCTTGTTTGTTGTGTCTCTGTCGCTGCCGGACAGGTTATGCTTGTTATTTGAAGTTCAGCACGTATTTGGTGTATTTCACGTCGTTGATGTCGAATGTGACATCTGTCTCGACGAGCTGTGGGCGTTTCTGTCCCTCAAGCCTTTTCTTCTCCTTTATTGTCACGGTGAAGTTGGGTTCGTCAACACTCTTCAGTATTCCCGTCACCTTCTTACCGTCTTTCGGGAGCACTTCAACCTCCTCGCCTATGCAGTTGATGTACTGCTGTATGACTTTGAAGGGTTGGCCGAGACCTGCCGAGCCTACCTCAAGCTCATAGTCTTCCTCGTCACGGTTGAGGTGTTCTTCTATATACCTGCTCAGTTCAGCACAGTCTTCAATCCATACACCGTCCTTGTGGTCTATCTCCACCACGATGCGGTCGTCAGGGGTAACTTCTACATCAACAAGGAAATACTCCTTGTCTTTGAGCCACTCGTTGGCTAATGTCTTTACTGTCTCTTTGTTTATCATATATAATCTATAATAAGAATGAGAGACCTCGGGTGAGGTCTCTCATTCCACTGAACGTATGCAAAGTTACGTATATTTTTTATATGTATTATAAATAATGGTAAAAAACATTAAACCTTTAACCTAAATTAACGGTAAAAGGGATATAAATCAAGCGTCTCCTGCCTCATGCCGTTATCTGTCGTTATGCGTGTTATAGGGCTTATGGCTGTATGTAAGGCGGTCTCTTGGGGGCTATGGGGTCACAGTCTCCGTGGCGACCACTTCATCGTGCGTGTGCCAGAGGCGGTCTTTACACGTATGATGTATATGCCTCCTGCCGGCTGGGGCAGCTGTATGGCATGGCGTGTGGCGGCCTTGACGTTATGGAGTGTCTTGTTGAGGCACGCTGTGCCTGCCGCCGTGGCCACGCTTACCTCTGCCGATGGTGTGTCTGTGAGGAATGCGAGGGTCAGCGTGTTGCCGTTGATGGCTATGTCGCATGGGGCTTTAGAGGCAGTGACAGTCTCTTTTATACCTGTCGAGGCGATACATCTCACGAGTCCCTCGTATGCGTCGATCTTGCCGTGTCCCCACTCGTTGTCGCCCTCAGCTGTCAGGTCGCCGGTGAAGGTGTCACGGCGTGAGGTGGCCGCTATGATCTCTTTCAGCGTCTCGGGAGTCAGTCCGGGGTTGGCTTGCAGCCATGTCGCCACGATGCCAGCCACAAAGGGCGACGCCATGCTTGTGCCCTGCATGTAGCCATACTCATAGGCGCGGTCGGCGGTGGTGTTCGTGTGGGCCACATATTTTGTGCCCGACTCGTCGTAGGCTGACAGGGCAGAGATGATGAAACATCCTGGCGCGGAGACCTCGGGCTTCACTCTTCCGTCGGCTGTCGGGCCGCAGCTGGAGAATGTGCCGCTCTCGCCCGTTGTCTCGTCGAGTTTGCCTGATGCTGTCGCGGTCTGGTAGCTGTCGCGGGTGACATAGGCTCCCACGGTCGTGATGCGCTTGCCTGTGCCGCCTATCTCGGCTATCGTTGACTCTGTGGTGGGGGCGCTGAATCCCTCTATCCCCTTCGACTCAAGCGTGAGCCATGTGTTGTCGGCCCATATATCGACTGTCCCCGCTGTCTTAGGCTTTACGGTGAGGGCGACGGCGTAGTTGTTGCGGACGCTTGTCAGCTGGGATGTGACGAGCACGTTCAGCTTCCCGTTCTCAGGATTTACCTCTGAGGCGACGGTGAGGGTGCCTGTGGCATACGAGCCAAGCTTCACTGTCTGCTGTCCCTCGGCGGGATATATTGTCACGCTCATCATGTCTTTCTTGTTGAATGTGCTGTATGCCGACAGCTCCACCTCTATCTCCATGCCTCGCTCAGCCCATACCTGCACCTCTCCTCCATAGTTGTCTGTGGTGGGCTTCTGCTTGAAGGCGATGAATGTGCGCAGTGGGTCGTCGCTGTCTGTCAGGAATGTCCTGTTGATGTGGAAGGCGTCCTTGCGGTGGTTGCCCGCCGCGCCCACGATGATGCGCCCTGGCCCCTGCATGGCGTCGGCCATACGGTCGAAAGCCGATGTCCCGTCGTGCGGGCCGTCATGGTTGCCGAGGCTGAGGTTCACGACGCATGGCTTCCCCACCTCTGCCGCATAGTCGAAGATGTACTCCACGGCGTTTGTGATGTCTGCATGGGTGCATGTGCTCTGGTCGAGAGCGACGAGCACGATGTCAGCGTCAGGCGCCGTGCCCCACCATGCGTTGTCCATGAAGGGGTCACATCCGGCCGCTATCGCCGCCACATGAGTGCCATGAGAGTTGATGTTGGCATCGGCCTTGGCTCTTTGCAGGGCCTCTTCTGTGGTCATCTCTATGCCGTAGCCATATTTTGCTGGTGCGGTGCATCCCTCAAAACTCTTCGTGCCCTGCTCCCATACGCGTCTTATGCGCTGCTTGCCGTCGGCCGTGCTACTGAATGCTGTGTGCATATAGTCGAACCCGGCGTCAACAATGCCTACGACAACGCCCTTGCCGGTGTATGCCTTCGAGAGACTCTCGCCGGTTATGACACGCTGTGCGCCAGTCTCTGCGCGTGCGATGTCAAGCATCTGCTGTGGCCTCGCTGTCAGCTGTATGTGGCTTATGCCGCTTTCGTGGGCCATGGCGGCGAGGGCTGAGGGCGTGGCGTGGACGGTAGAGAGACGGCCGTCAGCGTGTGTCACGTAGGCTGTCACGCTATTCTCGCCGGTCTGGCCTTTAGCGTTGTTCGCCGCCGCTGACAATACTATCTGCGTGCGTGGGGACAGCGTGGCCTGGGCCATGGTGCCACACGGGGCCATGAGGCAGAGAAGAAAGTATGCCGATATGTGTTTCATTGACGATTTCATGATGGTGTCTTGTATTGTATGTATAGGGTGGTTCTAAAAATTACCACCGTAGATGTATTCTCAGAGTGGGGTATAACATCTTGCCATCTTTCGTTCTCTTTTTGGCCCAAAGTGCAAGTTGACCTGCAGTCTTCCTCCTTCGCGCCTCGGCCATTCAAGTGAACTTGATGGCTCTCGGCTTGTCGTCGGTTCGCTCGGTCACAATGCCCGCATTGCTCCCTCTCTCACTTGCGCTTTGACCTCAAAAATAGAATCGAAATCTGTCAAGGCTAATTTATAGAACCACCCTAGAATGATAAGCAGGGCAAAATCTGAAATGGCTCCCAGAGATGATCGGGGCGGTATCATCACTGAGAGCCACCATAATATAATGCGAGATTATCTTACCATTATTTTCTTTGTGACGGTCTTGTCGCCTGCCTTTGCCTTCACGATATACATTCCGCATGGCAGAGAGGCAGAAGCGTCATGCTGGCGACCTGTTGTGTCGAATATCTGCAGGCTATCCACTCTTCCGTCAACAGCCACTCTTCCGTTGCGGACATTGAGGCCGAAAGCCTCGTCGCCGCCGTTCTCCACAGCCTTGATGCCTGACGACTCATTGCTGAACGCGTGCTGCGTGTAGCTCTCGCCGAGCTTCACCTGCACACAGTTATATACATCGTTCAGTCCGGGGTCGTCTGCTGAGTATTGGCCTACGTATGCCACGAGGTACATATTCTCAGGCACCACCGGCTTTGTAATCTCTGCCTCTGTCTTGCCTGCGCTGCTTGGCGATACGTCATCCCAGTAGGATGAGCGTATGGCTTCTGGCAGAGTGAATGTCTTCTCGTATGTCACCACCTTGCCGGGAGTGAAGTCTGCCTTCAGTCCCCATGCGTTGTTGGTGACTGTTCCGCGACATGCGCGGTTGTGGGCATACTCGTTTCCACCGTTCGACTGTTTGTCTTTCAGTCCGTCCTGCACTATCATGACGTTCAGCACATTCTCCTTGCCGGGCATCTCCTCATGTGCCAGGACGTGGAACTTCACCTTCACCTCGCGTGTGGCGGCATCATACTCGCTCTCAAGCTTCAGCGATGCGTAAGGTCTGAGAGACGCTGCCAGATCGAGGGCCTCAGTCACTATGCTCTTTGAAATCCCCTGTACAACACCTCCATCGCCTGACAGAGGGTAGCGGTTGACCATGAATGCAGGGGCATAGGTGTTTGATGAGCCGTAGAGCATGGTATATTGCATATCCTCGACCGTGGTGAAGTTGTCAGGATAGTAGCCTGCGTGGTGTACCACCTCGGCCACGTTATGTGGTGTCGAGCTGAGTACAGAGTTCATCGCCGTGTGTCCGGATGGACAGTTCGAGCAGTCCTGTCCTGTGAAAACCTCTACGAGCAGTGTGCGCTCCATGCCCTCTTGGTAGAAGAAGACCTTGTCGGCATACTTGTTGTCTGAGGCATCAGCGTCGGCCGCTCCGTTGATGTTCGCCACCTCCATCGACATCTCTATGCTTCCTGTTGTCGAGGCGTATATCTCTGGCAGGGTGAAGTCGTATGTCGCTCCAGGCTTTATGCTGACATCAGTAAAGTGAAGGGTCTGTGTAGTGCCTGTATATACCTTCACGTCGAAGCTGTTTATCTCTTCTGTGCCGAAGTTGTATATCTGTCCCCAGAGGGTGTAGCTGTTGCCCGTCTGGAAGTATCCGTTGAAGAAGCTGCGCTTCATGACAACGTCGGTGAACGATAGTGTCTCGTCTATTACGGCCTTGAGGTTGGCGCATCCACGGTTTGTGCCGTACATATCCACCCATTTGTCCTTGAATATGGAATATGTGCATCCCTCCAAGTCGTAGCTGCCGTCTGTGGAGAGTATCTGGCCTGAAACCTCTGTTGTTGTGGCATAGTATCCCACGTACAGACATTCCTCCTCGCCAGTGATGGTATATGGAGTGTCGAACGATATTGTCCTCCATCTTGCTGTCATGCTTGATGCGTCAGACGATGACATCGTGTATTCTGTCTTGGCCAATGGCTCCTTGTCCAGTCCTGTGCTGACAAAGGCTGTCAGTGGGCCTGTCACCTTATAGCTGCCGAACACGCTCTCTATGCCTGTCAGCTGCTTTCCCTTGAGCAGCACGAGCTTCTCGTGTGGCAGACGTATGGCCATTCCCTGCAGCGTCCCGTCTCCATAGTGGAAGTTCTGGTATCTGTTGTATGAGCCGTTGGTGTAGCCTATCGCAGCGCCAAATGATGCTGTGGCGCAGAGTAAGGCCGCAAAGAGTGATAGTAGAATTTTCTTCATGTTTTATTGTTTGGTTCTTTTTATTGGTTCAAGGCTATTTTAGCGCAGGTGGGGTAAGTGTGTGGTGTGATAGTCTCTTGATTGCAGTTCCGTTTGTTACTACCGTGACAAAAATGCGTAAAACCAATGAGATAAACCATGAGAATGTGAAGCGGGAATCATCATTGGCGTTCATGTTTGCTGCAAAATTAGGAAAAATATCGCTCATTTGTCATGTTTTTAATGATTTTTTATTCTTTCTTCATCTTTTTCTTTGCGAGCACATAAATATTTAGTACTTTTGCAGTGGTAATTGGAAAATATGTACCTTGTCTTATCTGTCGTCATCGGATTTTATCCTGTCATCATTCCTGGGCGATGTTGTTGGCCTTTCTTCAATATATGTGCATGACATCCTTTGGAAGTGACAGTGTCTCTGGTATGAGCCTATTGATTGGAAAAACGGATGCAATTCCCTTTATCTCCCCTTAAGATTATATCTTTATTATAAACCAAATATAACAACTTGATGAAAAAGACTTTACGTTTATCAGCCTTTCTATGGCTTATGACACTGCTTGGTGTGCATGTGGCACAGGCCCAGGACTACACTGGGAAAGCCGGCCGCAAGCTTGTGTGCACCTACACCATAGGTGACGCTATGGGCGATGCGTCTGGCATTACAAAGCAGGATCATTTCTTTGCCGGGCCTACCAACCGCCCGCAGCGTGGATGTCTCCTCGGTAAGGGTACAGGGACAGAGTTTGCGCTAGCAAAGTACTACATCTTTGATGAGACAAAGGATGGAGACAACACCGTTGTGACATACAACATGTCACAGTGGGGCATGTATGACTTCGGCGACGAAGGACTCAAGGCTCCAGTGCTTCAGGAGACAGCGACTGTTGATGCAGCGGGCGTAGTTTTGAGAAAAACGAACCTGAATAACGCATATGAGTATAAGTATGACGCTAATGGTGCTCTCACTGAGGAGGTCGTGACAAATGTTTATACTGGCGCATTGTCTAAGACAATTACATACACTAACAACGAGGCCGGACAGGCTGTCATGGCTATCGAGACAAACTCAAAGGGCGCGTTTTCCGCAAAGTATGTCTATGACTATGACGAGAAGGGAAATCTCATAGAGAAGATAACCTATAAACGCTCGACTGTTACGGACGAGAACACAGAGTATGTCAATGCAGATGAGCTATACACTTACGATGCCAATAACAACCTGACAGAATATATAAAGTATGGCAGTGGCTCTACTACAGCAAATCCTAAACTGACAAGCCGCAAGACATACGAGCCGTATAATGGTAATCCTAATAAGGTTCTCGAGCTAAGCTACACCTCACCTACAACGGCAGAAGACGGAACCGTCAGCTGGAAGAAAGCGGCCACTGCATTAATATATGAGTATGCCGACTTCAAGGACAACGGCCGCGAGGCATGGGCTATCGACGACCTCACAGCCGTGACAGCGGCAGACAAGAATGATGTCACCATCACATTCACAGCCCCCAAGAACGCTAACGACAACACTAAGTTTGCGATATTCCGCAGCGGTGTGCCTGTCGGTGTGGCTGCTTATGCTGACATCAAGGGCGGGGACGGCAAGTGCTCTTATACCGAGACAGGCGTGCGCCTTGGCGATTGGGAGTATGTCGTTGTGCCTTTTGAGGGAGAGTCGCTCCTCGACATCACAGCCAACACACAGCGCTATGTGTCAAATGCGGCTTCTGTAAAGGTGCAGACAAACACTCTGAAGGCTGTCCAGAATCTCCGCTACGATGTGAAGAAAGAGACATACACATATAATGATGAGGACCTCGGTACTGTCACCAAGACTGCTTATGTTGTCACCCTCAAATGGGATGAGAACCCAGGACTTGCCAGCAGTGAGTTCACAGGACATAACATATATTTCAGGAGGATACTGACCAATGGAAGTATATCTGACATGGAAATAGGTAAGACAAGCGACCCTGCTGCCACATCCGTTTCATTCGATTATTTTGACTCATACGATGAGATGAACATCTTTGTCGTGTCACACTTCTCGGCAGGCAATGCCGTCTCTGACTTTATCTGCATAAAGAAGTCAGACATCCTGGCTCAGGCTACCGACCCTGTCATGCTTTATGGCCTTGCCGTGTCATGGGACGGTGCCCACACAGTGTCGTTTGATGTCGCCAAGGCTAATAGCGAGGAGACTCTCCCTGTGACAAAGGGCGATATAAAGATGGAAAGCGTCAGCGCGGGCATCAAGTGTGCCGCTAACGTCGGCGACAAGTATGTGATGTTCTATGAGGATCTCAACTACAACACAGCGTTCGCCACAGTCAACTTCGAGACAGGCAATGTCGTAGATGTCAACAACTATGCTTATAAGCCAGGCAAGCCCGGCTCTATGATGCAGAGCATGACATATAATAGCAGGAAGAGCAAGCTCTACGGTATAGAGAAGGTATATGATGAGGCTTCTGATGGCTATCAGACCGCACTCTACGCTATCGACCCTGAGACAGGAGCCCTGACAGAGGAGAAGCGTTATAACGAGGAGATAGACGGTATCGTGGCCGACAGCAAAGGCATCATGTATGCCGTGAAGAACAAGATGGTTAACTACCAGCCTGTGCCAACACTCTGGAAGCTGAACTCATCAACCATGGAGCTGCCAGCAGAGCCAACAGTGGACAACAGCGACGTGTCTGTACAGTACAGCACAGACAACAGCCTCGTCATGGCAGCAGACAACAATACTATCTACTACATCACCGGCACACAGGTCAATGCCTTCGACGTGGCTGCCAAGACATTCACCACCCTTGGAAACCTTGCCGACCTTGTATCGGGTGTAACAGCAGCCCCAGGCAGTGTTGACGGTGTGGCAACAGAGGCTCCTGCCGAGCCAAACGCACGCAAGCTTGTCAGCAAGACATGGTATGGCGACGCTATGGGCACAGCGCCAAGCACGCAGGACATGACAAAGGAGCTCTACTTCTATAACTATGACAACAAGCTGGAGCGCGTAGCCAAGTACGGACGCGGATATAACGAGGACGGAACATTCGGCGAATACGACCTGACACGCTACACAAAGAACATCCTCGACGCTGACGGCAATCTGACAAACGCTGTCACATTCCAGAACGGCCTCTATGACTATGGCGACATGGCCATGAAGCAGACATCAGAGACTACATACGAGTATGACGCTGCCGGACGTCTCGTGAAAGAGAAGAACGGCTCAGAGATTATCAGTTATGAGTATGACGAGGCTGGCAATGTCGTGAAGAAGACCACGACGAACGCCAATACCAACACCGTCACACAGACGATAGAGTATCTCGACTTCGCCGCTGTCAACAAGCCTACGGTATATACATCGACAGGCGCTTACGACAGCTACAACTACACAGGTGTCATAGAGTATGACGAGAACCTCAACAAGATAAGCGACACTCACAACAAGGTGGGTACAGATCCTGAGTCCGGCACTCCGACAATGACACCGTTCGAGCGCGAGGAGTGGGCGTATGAGGCAGACATCCTTGTCTCTTACACCAAGTATTATGCTGACGGCGAGGGCATCTTGCAGCCAAACCTCCGCACCACATACACCCCGATCGACGGCAATACCGACAAACTGAGAGTTGTCGATGAGTCATACTTCGACGGCAAATGGTACTCACAGGCCGGCTCGACATGTATCTATGAGTATGCCGACTTCTCAGGCATGGCTGATATGACACGTGTTGACATCCTCCCAATGGTCAGCGAGGATGAGGCTGGTGTTGTCGATGTCCTCTTCTCTCTCCCACAGATAGCGAACAGCTCAAACGTCAACATCGCCCTCTACCGCGACGGCAAGAAGGTGGCAGAGGCTGCCGCTATTGACTGCTACGACTTCGAGACAGGAGTCTGCAAGCTCCGCGACACTGTTGTGCCTAACGGCGTTCACGAGTATTTCGTCCAGCCTTTGGTAGGCGTTGGCGACGAGTTTGCCGAGAACATCGAGTATAAGGGATTCTATATCTCGGCCATAGCAGAGGTGAAGACAGAGACCTATCTCCCTGCTGTCACTGACCTGCGTCTCGCTGGCGCACGTGAGGAGAGCGTCATGGTAGGCTTCACCAGATATACCCAGCAGATAGCAACCATAGCATGGACAAACCCGGAGAACCGTCCTGACTGCTTCATCTCCAACGACCTCTACTTTGAGGGTATGCAGGCTGGCGAGACAGCAACGACCGATGCCGACGCGACACAGCTTGAGGCAAACGTCTATCTTGAGAAGCCGGGCGAGACAGCGACACTCTTCGTCCTCACACGCTATGCTCTCGGCAAGGCCAAGAGCGAGCCTATCACTATCTCTCTCGAGCAGTTCAATGAGGTTATGACTGGCATAGACAATGTTGTGGCTGATGCAGAGGGCAACGCCTTCGACCTTACCGGCAAGACATTCACTGTCAACGGCACAGCAGACATCACTGTCTTCACACCGGCCGGACAGCTCGTCAAGAAGGCTCAGAACACTGGCAGCATAGACCTTGGCAGCCTCAAGAGCGGCGCATACGTTGTCCTCGTAAAGAAGGCCAACAGCGTCAAGGGCTACAAGATTACGCTGAAGTAAAGCTGAAAACATAATTCTTCTTCCTATATGCATCGGCATTGAGGAAGACAGGACAATATCGCGTTAATTGCCTGCCGTCTCCCATAGCGGCAGGCAATTTTCCGATATGGGCGATGTCTCCCATAGTGAATACCAGACAATTCAAAATCCAAAACCATAAACAACAATACCTAAATGAACAGAAAGAACATCCTGTGTGTGATGCTTCTCGCTATGCTCGCATGGCTCTCTCCGCTATCCCTGCGTGCCGGCAAGAACGTCATACTCAAATCTCCTGAGGAGTATCAGGTCATGAACATGTCGCCCAACGGACTGTGGGCGTGTGGTGTTTATGTCGATTACTCCGACTCTTATTATGGATTCCGCTGGAATCTTATCAGCGGCGAGGTCGAGCTGCTCAGCTCAGCAACCCAGTCAGAGGCGTGGAGCATATCTGACGATGGTGTCGTGGCCGGTTGCTATGAGACATCTGTCGGCGGCACAGCAAAGCAGAGCTACCCTGCATATTATGCCGACGGCGAGTGGCATATTGTCGAGTTCCCGGAAGGAAAGGTAGGCGGCGGCATAGCCTACGACATCACTCCTGACGGCCATTATATGTCAGGCTCGCTCGTCGTCAACGGCCGTTATGACGGCTATATATGGAAGGACGGTAAGATCTATCGCACTCTTGAGAACACCCGCACCGCCATGCCATACTGCATCTCGCCCGACGGACAGGCGGCAGGCGGATGGATAGATACCGGCAACCGCCAGGCGTGCTACTGGCAGCCAGATGGCAAGGTGACGTTCCTCTCAACCATGAAGTCGCCATGGAGCTCTGCCCGTACCTTCTCGCCCGACGGCAAGAAACTTCTATTCTGGGGCGGATGGAACGCCGAGACAGAGGATGTGCAGAAGCTCCTCGCTGTCTATGATGTCACTACAGGCGAGAAGACATGGCTCGAGCCTGTGAACAAGGATTCCAGCTTCGAGCTCTTCGACATAGCCAACGACGGCACTATCGTTGGCACGAACAACGACCGTGGATATATCTACACCAATGGCGAGCGTTATTATATTGACGATTATCTCACACAGCGTGGCGTTGACCTCAAGGAACTTGACGCCTATATGGAAGACGGGACGGACTTCTACCAGATAATCCGTGGCATGTCTCTCAGCGCCGACGCCTCTGTCATGTGCATCCTTTACTATGCCAACTCTGGCGAGGCACAGGCAGCCCTGCGCTCGGCCATCATCAAGTTCGACTATGATGTGAGGGACACTGCTCCGTCGTCGTTCCGTGCCTCACAGCTCTCTGACATCAATGCCGCCAAGCTGACATGGGGCGGTCCTGTCGGCGCCGACGGTATCACAGGCTACAATATCTACCGTGACGGCGAGAAGATTGCCACTACTGAGGCTGCGACGACTATCTACTGTGACACGAATCTCGAGAACAAGAGCTACAGCTATGAGGTGTCTGTTGTGTATGCCGACAGGGAGTCGGCCAGGACAAACGCCCTCAGCGTCACCATAGAGCCTAACAAGACACAGGCGCCACAGGCCCTCTTCTCACGCCAGAAAGGCTATAACAATGCCTTCGTGACATGGGCAGAGCCAAAGTCGAACCTCATCACGAAAGAGTATGCTGACTTCAACACGGCCAATGTCAATGGCTTCGGCCCTGGTGGCGACGACGTGGAGTTTGAGGGCGCGATACGCTATGGCGCTGAGGAGATGGCCGCTTATAAGGGATGTACTGTCAGCAAGATAAAGTTCTGCCCGCTCTCTGAGCAGAAAGACTGGACGCTGAATCTCTACACCTATGAGGGGACAACGCTCAAGCTACTCTACTCACAGCCCATAACACAGCAGCTGGAGTCTGGCCGCATGAACACCATCGTCCTCGACACTCCACAGCCTCTGCCTGCCGGAGAGCTTGTAGCCGCTGTCAGCGTCAGAGTGCCTAAGGCCAGCAACAATGTCTTCGGTATCGACTTCGGCAATGCCGATGTCCAGTATTCTGATCTCCTGCGCCTGAAGACAGACGCCGATTTCTATTCTCTATCTGAGATGTACCAGGCCCAGGGATATATGTACCGCGCCACATGGCTCATGAGTGTCATCCTCTCTCCTGAGGGCGCGTCGGCCGATGTTGATGATATCAAGGAATACACCGTATATGCCGACGGCGTACAGGTATCATCTACAACCGCAACTGACGCCATCATACCATCGCTCTCTGAGGGCTCGCACACCATAGGTGTCAACGCTGTCTATGCCGACGGCAAGCAGTCAGAGCCTGCCACCATCAGCCAGGACATAAAGAACGACATCGCCGCCCTCCCCGCTGTCAACAATGTCTCTGTCAGCTTTGAGAACACTACAGACATGACAGCCACATGGCAGCGCCCTGCCGACAAGGAGAAGAAACTCGTCACATACTCTGGCGAGACACCGTCCGACCTCAGTGTTGTCGTGCCCGACGGCTATAACGATATCCTCCTCGGCTGTGACTATCCCGCCTCAATGCTGAAGGGTTATAAGGGTTATGCCATCACATCGTGCCGCTTCTATCCTGTCGCTGTCGCCCTCTTCACCGTCCTTATATATAAGGATGGCGAGCTTGTGGCCGAGCAGCCTTACGATATAGAGGAAGGTGATGTCAACAGATGGCACACCGTCACCCTCGACACGCCTATTGACATACAGGACGGCTCAAGCTACCGTGTTGTCATCGACTGTTATGATGTCTCCTCAGGCATGTCTGTCATAGCTGTTGATACCAATGCGCCATACTCTGGCTACTCAGACCTCTACTCTCTCGACGGGCAGTCTTACTCTTACTATACCGCCGATACGGGCATACAACACAATCTCATGATAGGCATGACGATAGAGGACAAGCAGACTATGGAGCTCCCAGTCCTCGGATATGATGTCTCTGTCGATGGTAAGAAACTCAACACAGCCATGCTCGCCGAGCCACGCTTCACATACACCTTCCCGTCGGCCGACAAGGACCGCCACGCGCTGAATGTCGATGTATATTATGAGGCTGTGCCGGAGAGCGTGAAAGGCTCTGATGTTTATTTCATCATTGGCAGCTCGACAGGCATAGAGGAGAACACCATAGCGTCTGTCTCTATACGCAAGACAGACAGCTATATCACTGTCACTGGCGACAATGTCTCTGGCGTATCGCTCTTCTCTGCTGACGGAGCGGCAGTCGCCGCGACAGGCAGCGACACCCTCGCCATAGGCCAGCTCTCTGAGGGCGTCTATGTCGTCAAGGCTGTTGTCGATGGAAAGACAGTGACACGCAAGATACGCATCGTCCGTTAAGGATGTGCCGATAAATGATCTCATGACCTCTGTTGCGGCCTCATGGCTGCTGACAGAGGTCATGTGCGTATAAGCCCCGAGGACTCTAACAGTCACGCCTCCCTCTGTGGACGGAATAGACAGGGCGGTATAGATAGAGCGGTATAGATAGGATGAATATACGCATGTCCCACACAGTCCACAGCCCCTCTGTGGGTGATATAGATAGTACAGTATAGTATAGATAGGATGAATATACACATGTCCCACACAGTCCACAGCCCCGAAGGGGCGCGACTGTTAGAAACCCCACCTGAAAACGAAGCCACGGTAGTGGCTGAGTTGTAAGGCGGGGTGAACAGATGACATAAGGATATCAAGCCTCGAAGAGGCGACACATGCCGGCAAGCTCAGGCAGCCCGATGGCTTCTGGCTGCAAGTGGACGTGTGTCGTCTCTGAAAATACATCTACGGTGGTAATTTATAGAACCACCCTTAAATAAAAAAATGATGGGCTTTGCCTGGTATTGCTCCAGACAAAGCCCATTTGATTGTTTTAGAGATATGCCTTATTTCACCATGACTTTCTTTGTCTTGCCGTTGTCAAGACGTATGATGTTCAGACCTTGTTTCATGGAGTCTCTGCTCTTGCCGTCAAGGCCATAGACGTCACGTACGGCAGACTTGCCGGCTGCTGTGGCAGAGTTGATTCCTGTCGTGCCGCTGAAGTCTTTTATCGTGCCGAAGAGTGACCATGGGTATGACTTGCGGTACAGCTCGTATGACTCGTCAGGGACGGTCAGTGTGGCATCAGATATCGGGAACTCGCCGAAGTCGCTTACTGATGGACACTTGACAGCGTCGCATGTCACATCCAGTAGAGCATTACAACCGTCGAAGACATTTTTGCCGAGCGATGTCACGCCAGCAGGTATTCTTATCCATGTGAGGAACTTGCAATCCTTGAACGTTCCCTCGCCAATCGTTGTCAGGGCTGAAGGGAGATAGATAGACGAGAGGAAATTGCAGCCTTCGAAGCAGTAGTCGCTCAGTGCTGTCAGCGTTGACGGGAGGCTGACTGACGTGAGAGAATAGCAGCCCTTGAAGCAGCCTGTTCCCAGACTTGTCACAGAAGACGCCACCTTGACAGAGACAGGCGAGAAGCAGTCCTTGAAGCATTCGTCGCCCAGACGTGTCACTCTGAACTCGTCGCCCTCATACGTCACGCTCTCCGGAACAGTGATTCTGTTCTCTGTGCCAACGTATCTGACAACATCGGCAGTCCTCGTGGCGCTGTACAGGCGGAATACGAAGCCGTTGTCGGTATAGTCAATCTCCTTGGCGAACGCCTTTATCTCGCCGAAACCGCTCCATGGGGATGTTGTCTTGTATGAATCGAGCGACTCTTCCTGGACATAAAGCGTTGCCTGGCTTATAGGAGTGTTGATGAAGAACTGGCCTTCAATAGCCACCGGTATCTCGCATGTGACAGTCTTGAGAGCTTTCAGGCCGAGGAAGCAGCCCGTCCCCATCGAGGTGACAGAGGCAGGGATGCTGACAGATGTGAGCGAGGGGCAGTTCATGAAGCAATAGTCGCCCACTACGGTCACTGACGACGGGATGACAACAGACTTGAGCGAGGTGCAGTTCATGAAGCATGATGCGCTCAACTTTGTCAGCGAAGCCGAGATATCAACTGACTGGAGTGACGGGCAGTCCATGAAGCAGCTGCCGCCCATCTCTGTCACTGACGACGGTATCGTTACCGACTCGAGAGCTGAGCAGCACTGGAAGCAGCTCGACTCCAAGTGGGTCACTGACGACGGAATGATGATTGACTTGAGAGCAGTACAACCGTAGAATGTGCCATTCTTCAGTGTCTTCACAGATGGGGAGAGCGTGATGGACGTGAGCGAGGTGCAGCCGTAGAGGCAGCATCCTCCCATCTCTGTCACTGACGACGGTATGACGATAGAGGTGAGGGACGTGCAGCTTCCGAAGCAGTTGTCTCCAAGGCTTGTCACAGAAGATGGTATGGAGACAGACTGGAGAGTGGAGTTCTTATAGAAGCATTCCTTCCCTAATGTTGTCACGCTATATTCTGTGCCCTCGTATCTCACGCTACTCGGGATAGTGACCTCTGTCGCAGAGCCTGTGTATTGAACAAGGTCCGCCACGCCATCATCACAATACAGACGGAAGACGAAGCCGTTGTCGGTATAGTCAACCACTTTACCCGCTATCGCCTCTATTGTGCCGAAGCCGCTCCATGGGGCTGTCGCCTTGTATGAGGCGAGCGAGGCTTTCGGGACATACAGTGTCGCTTTGTCTATAGGAGTATAACCGAAGAAGTTCCCTTCAATGGCTACAGGTGTCTCGCATGTCACGGTGTTGAGAGAGGGACAGTAGGCAAAGCACGCCCAACCCATATTTGTCACTGACGACGGTATCGTAATTGACGTGAGAGAGCTACATCCCCTGAAGCACTCCCATCCCAAACTTGTCACAGGCGATGGAATATCGACGGATTTTAGAGAACCACAGCCATAGAAGCAACCATCTTCCAATCTCGTCACAGACGACGGAATATTGACAGATGTGAGAGACGTACAGAAATAGAAGCAATCTTCTCCTATACTTGTCACAGATGACGGAATATCTATGGATTCGAGAGCCTCACAGCCATGGAAGCACTCCTGTCCTATACTTGTCACAGAGGTCGGGATGTCAATGGACTTTAGAGAATTACAATAACGGAAGCAACCGGCACTAAGGGCCTTTATGGAGGACGGAATATTGACAGATGTGAGAGACGTACAAGAATAGAAGCACTTGCCTCCTAAACTTGTCACAGACAACGGAATGGTGATGGATGTGAGAGACGTACAATTGTTGAAGCTGTTGGTCCCCACTCTTGTCACTCTATACTCCGTGCCCTCGTATGTCACGCTTGTTGGAATGACTACCTCTGTCGCTTCTCCAGTATATTTTGTCAGCTCTGCCGTTTTTGTTCTGGTGTTTAGACAGAATGCAAACCCATCAGCATCGGTATAGTCGGCATATTGGCCACCTATCGCCTTTATTGTGCCGAAACTGTTCCATTGATATGTAGTCTGGTAAGAATCAACTGAGCTTTCCGGGACATATAGTGTTGTCTGCTCGATATAACGGGGCTCGAAGAATGTCCCTTCAATAGCTACAGGCATCTCGCATGTCAAGGTTTTTAGAGAAGAGCAACCACTGAGACACCATTCTCCCAGGCTTTTTATTGTGGAGGGTATGGTGAAGGAGGTAAATCCACATCCTGCGAAGCAATAGTCTCCCAAGCTTGTCACAGAAGAGGGGAAAACAGTATTTTTACACCCGTAAACCATAGTGTTGGTCTTTTTCTCTATTATCGCATTGCAGTTCTCTCGGGAGTCGTACACTGGATTGTTGACATCTACTGATATTGACGCGAGATCATAGCACCAACTGAAGCACCATTTTCCCAAACTTGTCACAGAGGAGGGAATGGTGACGGAGGTTATCCCGCAGCCACTGAAGCATTCTTCTCCCAAGCTTGTCACTGAGGAGGGAATGGTGACGGAGGTGAGAGAATAGCAACAACAGAAGCAATAGTCTCCCAAACTTGTCACAGAAGATGGAATGGTGACGGAGGTGAGACCCTCGTATTCATAGAAGCAATAGTCTCCCAATCTTGTCACGGTATATGCCACGCCGTTGTATGTGACACTTGCAGGAATGGAGACTTCAGTGGCAGAACCTTTATACCACACCTCTGCGGTCTTTGCCTCTGTGTCCAAATCGTAATAGAAACTGTCATCTTCGTACTCAATGACTTCTGCGTTCACCGCCATGCTCATCATCGCGAGAAAAGCCGATAGCAAACATCGCAAGGTAAATGAGTGTTTCATAGATAAAAATGTTTATGCCAATAGCTCCTTCTTGGCGGTTAATGATATGTTACGTTGGCTGACATACAGAATCGAGAGAGCGTGGAGCCAGCCTTGTCTCCCGCCATACGTGTCAAAGTCCGCCGCATCAGACGGATTGTCAAGACAGGCGGGGAAACCTATGGAGGTGTGTGCGTGTACTGTCAGCGGAGAAACCATCAATCCACGATGATTCCAATTAAGCATACATTCTCTTCACCCCTATGGGCCATTCCCGTTGCTTTGCCCTTGACTGTCCATATTGTGCGAGGATATGACACGTGAAAGCCGAAGCCTGAGGCACGCCTTCGCCTGTATGTGTCTGTCCGTCTCCCACCCTTATGGGCTATGCCATCCCCCTCCGGCCAGCGGCCGTTGTGGTCTCTTCCTTGTCTGCCAGAGGGTCTCGCTTTGCTCAATAGCTCTCAGCAAGATTTAGCATTGTATATAGTAAAAACAGATTCAAGTCAAAACGTCGTGTAATATCCTCGCCTTGTTTTCTCGAAGGAGTGATGTGACAACTGAGTGTTTTCGCTCAGGTCTTTATACTGCAAAGTTAAGTTAAATCGGAAAGAAAACGGCATTAAAATTCGTGGTATTTCGATAAACAACACGAAATACCACGAATTTTAATGCAAATACCACAAAATATGGCCACTGCTTGTTGCCTAATCGGTTACAAGGTCTCAGAAACAGGAGCTGGACATGTGCGACAGAGTGTGTCCTTATAACAGCCTCGAAGCCTCGAAGAGGCGCGACACACGCTGGCAAACTCTGGAAACATGATGGCTTCTGGCTGCAAGTGGACGGTCGCGCCTCTCCGAGGCTTGACAATATAAACAGACTACCACCCCACCTTTCGTTCTCTCGTCAGCTTCGCCTCCTCGCATTACTCCAGGTGGGGTTGGCTTCGCCTTCCTCTGTCACGACTCGGGATAGCCCGAGCGGGCTCGGCTCTCCTCTCGCTGCTCTATCGGGTCTAACGGTCGCGCCTCTCCGAGGCTGTGGACACTGTACTTTCCTCTGTGGATTGTGTTCAAGTTATACCATGTTGCTGATTTTTTATCGGACAGCCATGCTTGTTTGCCATAATGGGGCTTATCCTGTAGTAAAATAATATATACGTGAGTTCGACGAATTATGCCTGTTCATGACTTGTGATGTACGTAGCAAATCGCGCCCTGAACCAACGGTCGCTGGCCGAAGGGAAAAGCAAAGGGCAACCTGCACTTAGCCCAGGGTAGAGCGTAGCGGCACCCTGGGTTAAACGTACAAGCAAACCACGCCTTGAAAGGGCAAAAGCGTTAGATGGTTGATAGATGGGGAGAATTAAGCCCTTGGTTATGAACGCTTTTGCCCTTTCAGGGCGTAACATCACTCCTCATATTTACCCAGGGCGCCGCTTCGCTTGCCCTGGGCTGGGAGCAGGTTGCCCTTTCAGGGCGCGAAGATAGTACACAAGGTCATTCAGGGCGCGAAGATAGCATCTAAATCATGTTGCAGGCAGTCAAGACATCACGATAGTTCAAATTCGTCGAACTCACGTTAAAATATGTATATAATGACCAGCCTTACAGACTGGTCATTCTCCCCACGCTTGTCCCACCAGTTGTTAAGTGTATCCTATTCATTTACAGGGCTGTAGAACTTTACTCGCAAATTATTTAATTGCCATTAATTTAATTGCCATTAAATTAATGGCAATTACAAATGGTAAAACAAATTCGATCTGTACGGTAGGGCGTTCCCCTCATCCAATAAACTCATTGCTGCCCCTTATACTCGCGCGGTGTCATTCCCACCAGCTTGCTGAAATGCTTGTGGAAGTTGCTCTTGTCTGTCACTCCCACCATGGTGTGGACAGATGATGTCGGGGCATCCTCGTCTCTCAGCAGACGCTTCGCCTCCTCCACACGCAGTGTGAGACGCCATGTGCGGAACGTGGTGTGGAGACGGTTGGTGAAATACCACTTCAGCATGGCGTGTGTCGTGCCAAGCTCTGTGGCTATCTCGTCCATGGTGAGGTCGTTGCGTACGAACTGTCTCGTGGCCACCCATCTGCCGATGGCATCTGCGAGACAGCCCTCCTCGTCGGCATCCTCGTCGGCTGCAATGGTCTTCTCCTCCACGTCCTCCCCGTTGTCGCTATTCACCTCGGGCGCCGCCACGACCTTGAGGATGTAGCCTGCACCGATGCGGTAGTTTACGACACAGATGACAAGGTATATATAATATAAGGTGTAGATACATGTGAACACGTCATACCAGAACCCTCCAAGGCGTAATATGACGTACAGCAATGCGCTCACGCCCACTGTTAGCGCGCCGAGGAAAGAGTTGCGCACAAGGCGCAGGCTGCCGCGCATATCCTCGTCGTAGCTTCTCTCCAACATCTGGAGACCCTCGCTATAACATCTCCTGAAGAGGGCGCAATAATATCCCAGCTGTGCTATATATGCAGCCACGCCACCCCATATCGCTGCCTCTGTGAGCCATCCGCCACGGCAGAGGGCATATACTATGGCTATGCCACAGAGGGTTATCGCCAGTCCGTTTGATGTGAGCCATCTGCCGCTTGCCTTGCGTGGGGCGACGAATGTGACACACGTGGCGGTGAAGAGCATGGCCTGGTACATGGACACGATGAGCATCGCCGCGGATGTCACGGAATCGGTGGAGCCGCTTACGCCGATTATTCCGGTGACGAGGTTTGAGACACCCATCACGGTATAGCATACTATGAGCAGTGTGTTCATGCGGCGCAGTGCCTGCCAGTATTCGCCGCCCGGCATCTGGAGGAAGGCGAGTATGGCTGCCAGGATGAGTGCCGTGGCAGCCGATATCATGTCGATAACGCTGTTGGCCATTATATGTGTTCTGTCATACGGTTATGATAAGGCGCATAGAGACATTGCCTGTGTCTCTACGTATAGGGTGGTTCTAAAAATTATCACCGTAGATATATTCTCAGAGTGGGGTATAACGTCTTGCCATCTTTCGTTCTCTTTTTGGCTCAAAGTGTAAGTTGACCTGCGGTCTTCCTCCTTCGCGCCTCGGCCATTAAAGCAAGCTTTATGGCTCTCGGCTTGTCGTCGGTTCTCTCGGTCACAATGCCCGCATTGCTCCCTCTCTCACTTGCACTTTGATCTCAAAAATAGAATCGAAACCTGTCAAGGCTAATTTATAGAACCACCCTATATCAAAAACGCCATGACATTGTTTTACTTTGTGTGGTGATAAAAGTACTAAAGGGTGTTAAATCAAAAAAACGACATGCAAAATGGTTGTTTTCATCAAATAATATGATGTTTGCTATTCTACTTGTAAAGTCAATAGGTTGTGTGAATGAAAGATTTGTTAATTTAGCCACTTAAACAGGGCTGAAACAAGCAAGAACAAGCATTAACATACGTTAGTACTTTTATCACCACACAAAGTTGTTTTACGGTAGGTGAATGAGATGTGAATGGTTAAAAACCTTTGGTATTGAGCGTCTTAGCGGCCGTGGCGTGATGACACCGAAGAAGCCGCTGTTGTTACAGAGAACAAAGTTACATAATTTTTCTGTATTGGCAGTATTTTTTGTGATTTTTTTGATGTGGAGGGATGTGTTGCTTTCAGAATGTAACCAATACGAATGAGGCGCTGAGAGATACTTTTTAAGCCGCTCATACAGTATCTCCCAGCCCGTCATTCAGTGCCAATCGCGATATTGACGCTGTCGCAATAAAACTGTAAGTGAACCATGTGCCCAGACTTACAGTCTGTAAGCAAGGGGAGGGATGAGGTGTATGTGCGGTTGATGTCGGGCTGAGCCAATATTTCGACCGTACAGGTTGAGGGCGGGCTGAAAGCCCAACAGCACATAGCTCAGGGCAAAGCGAAGCGACACCCTGGGGTTATGTAATGCGGACGCTACACGCCCTACAGGGGCAGAAGCGTAATTTTTTTCAGGAACGTTTACGCTTCTGCCTTTTCAAGGCGTATTGGTCAATCGCCGTAATACCCAGGGTGTTACCCTGGGCTATGTGCTGTTGGGCTTTCAGCCCGTGCTCGTTAAGGCTTTCGACCGTACAGGATGAAAAACAAAGGGACTATACTCTCAGATAAGAATGAGGTATAGTCCCTGTGATGTCAGCGGTGTCCCCACGGGGGTCACGCTGTGTCGGTTAGTAATGGATAGAATGCTGACCGCTGTCAGAAACAATGACTATGAGTGTTAAGAGTTTATCATATTCTTCTGTCTCTCCTCCTTTTGGGGCGGGGGATTCCGTTTCGTTCACGCCCTAAGGGGTGTTCACTTATCGGTCTCCCCACCATGCCCCAAGGAGAAAAAAGCTAATTGGACTTGACGGGACTGTCATTCCCGCCTTCTGTGATGCTTCTCGTCATCTTATCACGACCTTGCGTGTCGAGCCGTCAGAGAGGCGTATGATGTTCACGCCAGGCTCCATCTTGTCGCGTCTCACGCCGTCGGCAGAGAATATGGCGACAGGTGTCGGCCGCTTGTCTGCTGTCACAGCCACTGCTATGCCCGTAGGGATGTCGTCGGTCAGTGTGGCCTTCATGTTGTCGAGACAGAAGTAAGCCGGTGTGTTCATGTAGCCATACGATGTGTCTGACGATGTCATCGTGAACTCAACATGGTCAACCACGCCGAGCGGAGTGAGGTCAACCCTTGTCCACTCGTTGACGATATTGCCGTCCTTGGCGAGGTAGAAGTCAACGTGGCCTGTCTCCTTGTCGTCGCCGGTAAGGCCTGTGATGGTCAGCAGGAGATAGTCGTCGTCGGTGAACTTCTTGGCGTAGAGGTCGCCATTCATCATCGACTTGTATGCGCTCGCCGCGTTGGTGACATACACAAACTCAGGTCTGAACGCCTTTGTGGCGTATATCGCCGGTGTCTGGCCGTCAACAGCGTGGTTGTACTCAGAGTAGTAGCCGACGGCAAACTGGCCTGATTCCATTGCTCCGCCACACGACGAGTTGAACTCTGACGGGCCTCCGTAATAGTAGAAGTCATTGTCTATTGTCGCCGACACTGCGAATCCGTTCCATGAGCCGTACTGTGGGGCGTAGTAGTTCATGAAGCTGAAGTCGCCGGCCGTGGCGAAGAGGCCTTTGCCGTCAGCGCCGTTGTCGTACAGACCGTTGCTTATCTCGATATCCTCAAAGTTGATGATGTCGTCGTATGCAGGGTTGTTGTTCGTGTATCCGGTCTCGATGGCGTAAACCTTCTTGCCGCCTATCGACGGCTCTTGCTCGTAACCGATGAGCTGTCCCCATGCCTCTCCGAGGGCCACGGCTACCTCTCCCGATGCCAGTTCGTCGCTCGTGACGAGGGTCTCGTAGGCTGTGCCCTGGTTGTAATGCTCTATGACATAGTTTTCGCTGATGGCTGTCGCCGCCGTTGTGGCACAGCGCACATTGCCTGTCGTCGTGGCCGACGATACCACGCTGCCGGTATTGAGGTTGTGGGTTATGACGGCCGCGGCGTTAGATGTCGATACAATTGACCCCACATAGCCTGTGCCGCTTATCGTGCCCTTGTTGTGACAGTTGGTCAGCGAGGCGTCCGCACCGTTCAGATAAGACGTGATGCCGGCGGCGTATGTGCTCGTCGTCGTTACAGGCGAGTTGTTCTGACAGCGGTCGATGACGGTAGCGCCGAAGGCATAGCCTGCCACGCCGGCCGCATACTGCTTGGCGTTGACGGCGGCCTGGTTAGTACAGCGTGTTATAGTGGTTTTGTATGCGTATGCCACTATGCCAGCCGCATAGTTTGCGGTGGTGGTGACGCTGCCCTCTACCTTCAGGCCGGCTATCGTGGCCGACGAGGTGTAGCCGAAGAGTCCCTGATAGGTCTTTGTGGAGTTGATGTACAGTCCGCGCACTCTGTGGCCCTGTCCGTCGAGCGTTCCGGTGAATGCCGTCGCCTCTGACGCGCCTCCTATAGGTGTCCAGGGATATCCTGCAAGCTCTATGTCGCCTGTCAGCACACCCTGTGCAGTATAGTCTCCGCTGTTGACACGGTCGGCAAACCATGCCAGCTCTCTCGCTGTCGATATCTGATATATGCCGTCCTTGGCTATAGGTTCAGACATTGACTTGCCGTCCCATCCCTCGTTGTTGGCCTTGACGAGCTTTATGGTGAACACCTGCTCGCCCTCAGCGTCGTCGCCGATGGTGAATGTCTTCTGGTAATACTCATATCTTGACGCGCAAACCGTCACAACGTATGCGCCGTATGTGCCGGCGTATTTGCCGTCAGCGCCCGCTGTGAGGGCCTCGCCGCCGTATGTGATGGTGATGTCAGCGTCGGGGACATCGCAGACGGTAGATATGACAAACTGCTTCGGGGCAGACAGCGGGACGCGTATGTCTGGTATCTGTCCGAAGTATGTCTTGTGGGCTATGGCGGTGAAGTTTGCCGAGCGTCCCGCGGTGCGGCTTATGAGACGGTGGTTGCCGATAGGGTCGCCGTAACCGTTCACCTGTATCACACCCTCTGTCATGGCTATCTCATGCTCTGTCGAGAGGTCGATGTCGGCAGGGATGGTTACGGTCACAGCCTGTGCGCTCGGTGCCGAGCCGAAGGTATATTGGCCGTAGCCGAGGATGAGCGACGAGCCGTTAGGGATGCCGTTGTATGTCACATAGGCCGACATGTTGTATATACCCGCCATCTTGTTCGACGGGTGTCTCAGTCCGCTATACTGTATCTTCACCTCGTCTCCCGGCAGGAAGAGGCGGCTGCCCTCCCTCGTGGCATTGGTTATCTCCCTGTGGCATGGCTTCGCTGTCAATACCTGGTAGGTGGCGTTGCCGGCTGCGTCTGTGAGGCGTACAATCTGACGCCCCTCCTTAAGGAGCAGGGTATAAGAGCCGTCAGCATTCAGCGTGACACCCTCGTCAGAGAATCCGGCATACGTAGCCTGCTGCTCTCCTATGACAGGGCGTGCCATATCGACATGCGCCGCGCCCTCAGGCTTGAAGGTATATGGGGCGCCGTCCTCGCTGTCGAGATAGTAGAAGACATCGTGCTCGGCATCGACATATTTGCCGGCGTTCTTCTTCGTGTCAGTGTTATACGCCTCGTTGATGACCATATTGGGCACGACGGACGCCTCAGGCTTGCCCACAGTGACTACGTATGCCGCTGTGTTCTCAGGCCATATCGCGCTCCAGTACTCGCCGCCCAAATACGTCTTCTTGTCGGCCGACGAGTAGTAGTTGAGCCCGATGGCGTCGTATGTGACGAGGACAATGGCCGTTCCCTCGCCCACGGCCTTGATTGTGGCCCATGCGCTGGTAGGGTCGCTGTCGTCTATCTCTATCACTCCGCTTGACGGTTTGCCGTCAATGCCGATGACAGTATAGTGGAAGTCAGGCTCTATGAAGTAGTTGTTAGTGGAGTTGTCTGTCAGCTCCCATGAGCGCATGGCGTGGGCCTCGTATGTCTCGCCGGGCTTCATGGTGAGGTGGCCGCGCTCGTTGATGTTCACAAAGATATCGCCTGTCTCGTAGCCTTGGTTCCAGTTGACATCGTGCTTGATGGTCTTGGCGCCGAAGGCGGCATAGTCAGCGTCGGTGAACGATAGGGTGGGGCGTTTCGCCTCGTCGGTTGACATCGTGAAGTATCCGCCCTGTGTCAGCATCCCCTCACGCCATGTGCGGTAGTTATATACCTGCTTGTCGGCCAGATGGTATGTCAGACGCTTCACCGCTCCCTCTGTCACGGTGCTCACAGGCTCCACCTTCATGAAGTCAGTGAAGTGGGTGAACTTTATGCCAAGCGACAGCTGGGCGTCGGCAGGGATGCTCACCGTGTAGTCTGCGCCTACAGGAATAGCTCCGCTGACAGTGGCTCCGAAGGTCAGCGTGGCCGATTTGTAGAGGGTCATATACTCCGGATGGTCGGCCGAGGGTATCAGCTGTGCATAATAAGAGTTTCCATTGAAAGCGAGGAAAGTCTTGCGGCCGGCGGTAGTGCTGGTGCCGAGCGTGATGGCCTGTCGCTCTCCCTCCCTTGACGATACTGACACTTCAATCGAGTAGTCTGTGCCATAGACCCATCCGCTGTTGGTGGCATAGATGGTGCAGGTGAGTACGGTGAACTCCTGCTCTGCCTCATCAGTGACAGTCAGCTCTATGGTTCCGTTCACTGTCGAGCCGTCAGAGGCATATCCCGTCAGAACGTATGTCCCGGCATCTGCCGTGAAAGTGTAGGTCGTGCCGGAAGGCGTGCCGACATCAACACTCTCACCACTCGACTTGTTTACGAGCGTCATGGTCTTTGAGGTCGAGTTCATGGCGACCTTGACCGTGGCTCCAAAAGCACTGCT
>JBJEAW010000005.1:0-30850 GCA_051869435.1 Prevotella sp.
GTAAAACCATGTGTCAGTCACGAATCACAAAAACCATTATAAACCCCTTGAAGAGCATGGGGGGCAGAGCCGAGCTCGTTCGGGCTCTGCTGAGGTGCAGCCAGCCTTCGACGAAGTCAATGGCTGCATTTAACTTCGTTGAATATCGGCTGCGGCTCGGCAATATGAGCAAGCTCTATTTCACTCACCTTGCACGATATTTCAGCATAGCTCAAGCAAGTTGACTTCGTCTTCCTCTCATTACTTCCCGCTGGTCAGTGGGCCCACAGGACAAGTCTCGCGACTCGGGATAGCTCGAGCTCGGCTCTCCTCTCGCTGCTCCATCGGCTCGGCTCTGCGTTCGGTTTGCATGGCCTTCGATGTTTATCGCCTTGTGATTGATGCAAAACCCGACAGGGTGATGCCGCATTCGTCTGAAAATATCTGAGCTTGCTCAAGGATTTTCAGACGAATGCAGCATCTATGGCTCGCAAGAGACATATTTGCATCAAGCGCAAGGGGTTGATTTCGGTTTTTGTTTTTCCAGTTGACACAGGTTTTTCCTAGTGCCCCCATGGCGCGGCCGCATATTTCTGAAACCCACACTCGGCTTGACCATCGTAAAGAAAATAATATTGTAAGCGTAAAAATAACATCTAAGTTGCTGATATCTCCGTTAAAAGTATTAACTTTGCATCCGAAAAGAAAACAGGGATGGACGAAACATTCCGGATAACACCACCAAGAAAATGCAAGATATTAGAAACATAGCCATCATCGCACACGTTGACCACGGCAAGACAACGCTCGTAGATAAGATGATGCTCGCCGGACACCTATTCCGCGACGGCCAGAACAATTCTGATTTAGTATTGGACAATAACGAGCTGGAAAGGGAACGCGGCATAACGATACTCTCAAAGAATGTCTCCATCAACTGGAAGGGGACAAAGATAAACATCATCGACACCCCGGGCCACTCTGATTTTGGTGGTGAGGTGGAGCGTGTCCTTAACATGGCCGACGGATGCATCCTCCTTGTCGATGCCTTTGAGGGGCCTATGCCACAGACACGTTTTGTCCTCCAGAAAGCCCTCCAGATAGGGCTGAAGCCTATCGTCGTCGTGAACAAGGTCGATAAGCCCAACTGCCGCCCGGAAGAGGTTTACGAGATGGTGTTCGACCTCATGTTCTCTCTCAATGCCACAGAAGACCAGCTTGACTTCCCTGTCATATACGGCTCGGCAAAGAACGGATGGATGGCTGAGGACTACAACCACCCGACCGACAACATAGACTATCTGCTCGACAAGATTGTGGAGATAATCCCCGCACCTGAGAAGATTGAGGGTACGCCACAGATGCTCATAACCTCGCTCGACTATTCTAACTACACAGGCCGCATAGCCGTGGGCCGCGTACACCGTGGCACACTCTCCGAGGGACAGAACATCACCATAGCCCACCGCGACGGCTCGCAAGAGAAGACACGCATCAAGGAGATCCATGTCTTCGAGGGCATGACCCACGTGAAGGCCAAGGAGGTAACGAGCGGCGATATATGCGCCATCATCGGCCTGGAGAAATTCGAGATAGGCGACACCATCTGCGACTTTGAGAGCCCTGACCCGCTGCCTCCTATAGCTATCGATGAGCCGACAATGTCTATGCTCTTCACTATCAACGACTCACCATTCTTCGGGAAAGAGGGAAAATTCGTCACATCACGCCATATCAACGACCGTCTGGAGAAAGAGCTTGAGAAGAATCTCGCCCTCCGTGTCAGACCATTCGAGGACAGCACAGACAAATGGATTGTCTCTGGCCGTGGCGTGCTACATCTCTCTGTGCTCGTAGAGACCATGCGGCGTGAGGGCTATGAGCTTCAGGTAGGCCAGCCACAGGTTATCTACAAGGAGATTGACGGTGTGAAGTGTGAGCCTATCGAGGAGCTTACGATTAATGTGCCGGAGGAGTTCTCAAGCAAGATGATCGACATGGTGACACGCCGCAAGGGCGAGATGACATCAATGGAGAGCCAGGGAGAGCGCGTGAACATCGAGTTTGACATACCATCCCGCGGCATCATCGGACTGAGGACAAATGTCCTGACAGCATCACAGGGCGAGGCTATCATGGCCCACCGCTTCAAGGAATACCAGCCGTATAAGGGCGAAATAACACGCCGTGTGAACGGCTCGATGATAGCTCTCGAGACAGGCAATGCCTTCGCCTACTCGATAGACAAGCTCCAGGACCGCGGAAAATTCTTCATTGACCCGGGCGAGGATGTCTATGGCGGAGAGGTTGTCGGCGAGCATGTGCATGACAACGACCTTGTCGTGAACGTCACAAAGGCGAAACAGCTGACCAACGTCCGTGCGTCAGGCTCTGACGAGAAAGCACGCATCATCCCAAAAACCATCCTCTCGCTTGAGGAATGCCTCGAGTATATCAAGGCCGACGAGTATGTCGAGGTGACGCCCAAGTCGATGCGTATGCGCAAGATAATACTCGACCATAACGAGCGCAAGAAGGCAAATAAGGAGTCATGATAGCTTTCAACCACGTAAACAGTGGTAATAACGCAATCATCCTCAAATGCTGTCAGCCTATCACGGCCACAGTCATATTCTATCCTCTTCATCTTTATCTAATAAGATATACGGGGTGATAGAGACATTAATAAAAAGCTCAGTACAGTAGCACACAGCTTGCTGTCCTGAGCTTTTTATTATTATGAACGGAGATATTGATACTGTTGCGTGAGAGGATGACATCATAGCCATTTGCTGATGGTCTCGGATAACACTTCCTACAGATTAGATACTACTGAATATTTTCCGACTTGTACATTTGTGATCGGGCTGAAAGCCCAGAAGCGCACAGCCCAGGGCAAGCGAAGCATCACCCTATCGGGTTTTGCATCAATCACAAGGCGATAAACATAAATGGCTGTGCAAACGAGAGCTGAGGCAAAGCTTGCTTTGACTATACCGAAATATCGTGCAATGTGCGTGCAATGGAACTTGCTCATATTGCCGAGCCACAGCCGATATTCAACGAAGTTAAATGTAGCCAGCCTTCTACGGAGCCAATGACTGTACAAGCCGAACGCAGAGCCATTGATGTTTATCGCCTTGAAGAGGATGGTAGCCTTCTGAAAGAAGGTGGTGGCGGGCTTCCGCTTGGGGCGTTAAGAGCTTGCCTCTTATAAGCCCCAAGCGGAAGACTGACACCTGGGGCTCTGCCCACACATACTCTTCAAGGGGTTTATCATGGTTTTTGTCATTCGTAACTGACACAGGGTTTTACAGATACCCCTAAAATTCGTCATATTTATTTGTTTCGGTTTATTTTTCCACTAAAAATACATAAATATTAACATACGCGCTATATTTTTCTTCGTGTATTGAAGTTTATTTATTAACTTTGTAGAGATTTAATCCCATCCACCCCCTACAGGCTGGCAGCCTACGTCTCCCTGACAAATCGCGACGAAACAGAAAATAACACCTTAACCTAAACATAAACAAAAAACATGCAACAGACTAATTACTATATTTTTGACTGGCTTGATTTCGACAAGGATCTCAGCCGCGATGAGTCGTTATGGAAAGCCTACCCTCAGACAGAGCTTCATGAGGAGAACGGAGACATCATCCTGACTGTCCCTTACCAGAAACAGGTGTTACAGGAAGACATGCTGGCCGACACCGCCGTGGCACAAGAGCTTCATCCACTCGTTCTGCGTGCCTATGGCGACTCGATCGTCCGTCTGTTCACGACGATGAACGGTGACACCATAAGCGACGAGAGCGACATGCTGCAGATGGACAATGCGCTGACCCACACACCGCTCTCTATCGAGCAAGACAGCGAGGGATATGCCATCAAAGACCCACAAGGCCGTACAAGAGCCCGGATAGAGACCAAGTCATGCAAGACAGAATGGTGGAGCGACCTGCAGCCGGCACCTCAGCCGACGATACGCCTCACCATATATCCCGACGGAGACCTCAGCAAAGGCGTGACACTCAGCGACGACCATTTCTCGCCGCCACGCTATGATGCCCTGCCCATAGCCTACTGCCTGACAGAGGGGAAGCCTGACAGGGCTACAATATCGTTCGCCTGCGAGCCTGACGAGTGTTTCGTCGGCACAGGCGAGAGATTCCGCAAGATGGACCTCTCAGGCCAGACATTCTACCTGAAGAACCAGGACGGACAGGGTGTCAATAACCGCCGCGCGTACAAGAACATACCGTTCTACATGTCAAGCCGCATGTACGGCGTGTTCTACCATACGTCAGACTACTGCCGTCTGTCACTTGCCGACCATTCCACACGCTCCATACAGTTCCGTAATGACTTTGCCACCATCGACACATTCATCATAGGTGGCAAGACACCTGAGCGCATCCTCTACCACTACCGCCAGCTGACAGGGTTCCCTCCGATGCTCCCCCTGTGGTCGTTCGGCATATGGATGTCACGCATGACATACTTCTCTGCCGACGAGGTTGAGACCATCTGCAACCGTCTGCGCGCTGAGGACTACCCCTGCGACGTGATACATCTCGACACAGGATGGTTCCGCACCGACTGGCTCTGCGAGTGGAAATTCAACCCCGAGCGATTCCCCGACTCCGAAGGCTTTATACACCGTCTCGCCGATAATGGCTACAAGGTGAGCCTGTGGCAGCTGCCTTACATAGCCAAAGGTGCCGAGCAGATCGACGAGGCACGGGAGAACAAGTACATTGGTCCGCTGAAGAAAGAGCAGGCTTCTGAAGGCTCTAACTTCTCCACTCTCGACTATGCCGGAACAATCGACTTCACCTACCCCGCCGCGACAGAATGGTACAAGGGGCTGTTGCGCTCGCTTCTCGACATGGGTGTGAAGTGTATCAAGACCGACTTCGGAGAGAACATTCACATGGACGCGACATACCACGCCATGACTCCTGAGCGTCTGAACAATATCTACGCCCTGCTCTATCAGAAAGCGGCCTACGAGGTGACACGCGAGGTGACTGGCGACGGCATAGTATGGGCTCGCGCCGCATGGGCAGGGTGCCAGCGTTACCCTCTCCATTGGGGTGGCGACTCTGAGTCGTCGTGGGCTGGCATGGCTGGCTCGCTGAAGGGCGGACTGCATTTCGGGCTCTCAGGATTCGCCTTCTGGAGCCATGATGTGCCGGGATTCCACAGCACGCCCGATTTCATGAACTCTGTCATAGACCCTAAGGTTTATGTCAGATGGACACAGTTCGGCGTCTTCACGTCCCACATGCGCTACCACGGCTCACACAAGCGCGAGCCATGGTATTACCCAGAGGTGGCCGATATCGTGAAGAAATGGTGGAAGCTGAGATACCGCCTCATGCCATACATCATCGAGGAGAGCGAGAACGCCACAAAGACCGGCTACCCTGTCATACAGGCTCTGCTGATGCATCACCCTGACGACAGGACATGCTGGAACATCGCCGATGAGTATTACTTCGGCCGCAAGATGCTCGTTGCTCCTGTGATGAACTCTGACGACAAGCGTGACATATATCTCCCTGAGGGCGAATGGGTTGACTTCTTTACCGGCGAGCGCTTCACCGGCCCATGCTGGATGAAGGACGTGCATGTCCCTCTCGACCGTATGCCGGTCTTCTGCCGCCCAGGCACAGAGATTCCTGTCTATGAGAAGGAGGTCCGCTCGACAGACGATATCGACTTCAGCGAGGTGATGACAATAACCATCGGCTGACGGCGTCTGAGCCTGTCCTCACGTCATAGCCTCACCACCCATCAGACAAAGACGTTGGGCATGGCCACCAGAAAGGCTACAAACAACCGACGAAGACAAATAACAATAATACAGAAATAACATGGAATACCAGGTTTCGGCGAGAAAGTATCGCCCGATGTCCTTCTCGTCAGTAGTAGGACAAGAGGCACTCACCACAACGCTGAAGAACGCCATAGCGAGTGGTAAGCTCGCCCACGCTTTCCTCTTCTGCGGACCGCGTGGTGTGGGCAAGACAACATGTGCCCGTATCTTTGCGAAGACCATCAACTGTGAGCACCCCACAGCAGAGGGTGAGGCATGTGGAGAATGCGAGAGCTGCAAGGCTTTCAGCGAGGGACGCTCCTACAACATCTTCGAGCTTGACGCTGCCTCAAACAACTCTGTCGAGAACATCAAGCAGCTGATGGATCAGACACGCATCCCGCCACAGATAGGCAGATACAAGGTGTTTATCATCGACGAGGTGCACATGCTCTCGACACAGGCTTTCAACGCCTTCCTGAAGACGCTTGAGGAGCCGCCGTCCTACGTCATCTTCATCCTTGCGACAACAGAGAAGAATAAGCTGCTGCCGACAATCCTCTCACGCTGCCAGATATACGATTTCGACCGTATGACTGTCTCCAACACTGTCAACCACCTGAAGATGGTGGCCGAGCGTGAGGGATATACATACGAGGAGGAGGCTCTGGAGATGATAGCAGAGAAGGCCGACGGCGGAATGCGCGACGCCCTCTCCATCTTCGACCAGGCCGCCAGCTTCTGCCAGGGCAACATCACGCTGGAGAAAGTCATCCGCGACCTCAACCTTATGGATGTCGAGTTCTACTTCCAGATGGTCGATATGGCTCTCGCGAACAAATGTGCCGACCTAATGCTCCTGCTCAACGATATGTTATCAAAGGGCATGGACGGCGGAAACATCGTTAGCGGACTGGCGGCGCACATACGTAATGTCCTCATGGCAAAAGACCCGCAGACCATCACGCTCCTCGAAGCGAGCAAGAGGTATAGCGAGCGCTATGCCGAGCAGGCTAAGAAATGCCCCGCGCCGTTCCTCTATAAGGCTCTGCAGATTCTGACACGATGCGACCTCAACTATCAGCAAAGCTCAAGCAAGCGGCTGCTTGTCGAGGTGACACTGATAGAGGTGGCTCAGATAACCCAGCCCGACGACGACAGCGCGCCCCGAAAGGGGCGTAGATTGAAATCCCTGTTCAAGAAACTTACTCCCATACAGCCACAACCAGTTAAGCAGGTGACTGGGGCTGTTAACCATGACATGACAAGCGGAACAGCCGCGAACGACACAGCCACACAGAGAGCGTCAGATGTCATGGGAGGGAGCACTGTGGCTGGAAATAAAGAAAACGCCTCTGAAGCCAATGGCGACAGAAGCAATACCGAAACACGAAAGACAAATGAGGCAGTCAGGATAACAGGGACCATCAAATTCCCGAACACAGCCTTCAGCTCATCATTCGACACTCTCCTGAACAAAGGCAAGAAGAAAGAGGAGGAGACAGCAGACATAAAGACTGGCGAGGACAAGCAGTTCACAGAAGAAGACTTGTCGCTCGAATGGAGGAGCATGTGCAACCGTATGCAGGAGAACATAAAGATGAGAGGTCTGGCCTCAAGCATGAGAAATCTCAAGCCGCATATCACCACATATCCGGAAATAGAGGTCGTGGTGACGAACAACATACTGCTCGAGCAGATGAAGAACATACAGCGGCGCATCAAGGCGACCCTCATAGCCAGACTGCATAACGACAAGATCCAGCTGACATTCCGCATAGCAGAGAATACAGAGATAGAGCGTGTGCTGACAAAGCAGGAGCTATACCAGAAGATGTTGAATGATGTCCCCCAGATAGAGAAACTTATAAAGGCTCTGAAGCTTGAGCTGGTGTGAACGAGTGTCATTGTCCGTTTCATTCGCCATGGCTACAAGAGTATGGCTTACGAAAACATCGCCACATAAGTCTGGATATCGACTGTACTAAGCGAAGTAACATGACGCGACTCATATCACCCAACAATAGGCACGGCATATGTCCATGGGAGCATGCAATGGCCAGCCTGAAGATTTGTCCTTGGACCCACTGACCGAAGGGAGGTAATAGCTGTACTAAGCGAAGCGTGTCGGATTCCGCTTGCGATCTGAGCCAAAGGCGAAGAACCAGTGTATAAACATATTCAACTTTCACAAGTAATATGTATGCAATGACCAGCCTGGAAGGCTGCACTAAGCGAAGCGGTCGTAACCGGGGGCGAAGCCCTCGGTATGTCAATGCTAAATGGCTGCCTGGAAGGCAGTACCTCGCCCTCAGTGAAGATACAGCAAGGTACTGTTTAGAAGAGGTAAGGTCCATCCCTACATAAAACACTCATAAAACACCCAAATTATCCAATGAGCCACATCTGTCTGACATATCATATTATCTGGCGCACGAAATACAGCCAAAGAACAATAACTGAAGAACACGAGAAAAATCTCTACGCATACATCTTCGGTATATGCAAGGAGAAGAAATGCACTCTGTTCAGGATTAATTCCATGCCAGACCATATCCATATGTGCGTTGAGATTCATCCGTCAATTTCTGTTAGTGATTTTATGAAAGTTATCAAACAGGAGTCTTCACGATGGATGAAGGAACACAATGAATGGTTTCCATACTTTATCACATGGGGTAATGGATATGCAGCTTTCTCATATTCAAAGAAAGATAGACGTGATGTAATAGAATACATCAAGAATCAGAAAGTTCATCATAGGGCTATCAGTTTCAAAGATGAATATATCAATTTATTGAACTAATTTGGACTGAGTCCCGAGACAGACAGGTTTCTTGAAGATTAGGCATGGGATAGATATCATTCGGCACAGTAGGTGTTCAACACTGTGGGTCATAATTACCTCACCAAAGATACATATAATATCTAAATCCGCGGACAAGTACTGTCTTCCAGACAGACGATTAAGCTGGGACAAAAACCGAGGGCTTCGCCCCCGGCTACGACCGCTTCGCTTAGTAAAGCCTTCCAGGCTATTTATACCGTGTCTTATAACACACCGAGGAGGTCGTCCCCAGTTCTTAGCCTTTGGCTCAGAGCTCAAGCTGAATCCAACCTATTCATACAAGGGACGCTACCTCGTGACCTTAGCTTTTGGCTCAAATCGCAAGCTGAATCCAACACGCTTCGCATAGTACAGCCTTACCTCCCTTCGGTCAGTGGGTCCAAGGACAGATCTCCAGGCTGGTCATGACATAATATTTATCGTTTCCACTCGTTAATCTCCTGATATCCAACTTTATTGGTTACTAGCGAAAGTTGAATAATGCTATCATAACCCTCCATATATACTTCAAATATCATTCACCTTCCACAAAAAAAATATCTATAAATATCAATGTCCAGCAACCACAAAGACATACTGAGAATCGCCCTGCCAAGCATCGTCTCTAACATCACTGTGCCCCTCTTAGGCCTTATCGATGTCGGCATAACAGGCCATCTCGGCAAGACAGCATACCTCGGAGCCATAGCTGTCGGAGGCATGCTGTTCAATGTCCTATACTGGATGTTCGCATTCCTGCGCATGGGCACCTCAGGCATGACAGCCCAGGCTTATGGACGTGATGACGAGGGGGATATCAGGAACATCTTCGCCAGAAGCCTCTCCATCGCCCTATTCTTATCGCTGGCAATCATCATGGCCAGTCCTGCCATACGTGACGCCGCCCTCGCTATCATCAGCCCCGAGCCGGAAGTGGCCTCGCTGGCAAAGGTTTATTTCAACATCTGTATCTTTGGCGCTCCCGCCTCGCTCTGTCTTTTCGCCGTGACAGGCTGGCTCATAGGAATGCAGAACTCACGCATACCCATGGTCGTAGCCATAGCCCAGAACGTCATAAACATCCTGCTCAGCCTTTATTTCGTCTATGTATGCGGGATGAAGGTCGATGGTATAGCTTTAGGGACAGTCTCAGCCCAATGGGCAGGACTCATCATCGCCATGTCACTGACATACAGGACATTCCGCACCCGTCTCGTCGGCATCAACATGCGGACAGCATTCAGGCGGGACGATATTGTGCGCTTCTTCAACATCAACCGCGACATATTCTTCCGCACCCTCTGCCTTATAGCCATCCACTTCTTCTTCATATCAGCCGGAGCGCGGTTTGGCACGATAGAGCTTGCCGTGAACACTCTCCTCATGCAGCTGTTCACGCTCTACAGCTATTTCATGGACGGTTTCGCCTATGCTGGCGAGGCTCTGGCAGGCAAGGCGTACGGCCGTGATGATATCACCGAGTATCGTCTGACACGCCGCAACCTCTTTGTCTGGGGACTGTCCATGGCTGTCGTCTTCACTGTTCTCTATGCTGTCCTCGGCGGGGAGTTCATCAGCTTGCTTTCAGACGACACCGCCGTCATCTCCTGTACCCGCAGTTATCAGCATTGGACTGTCCTTATCCCCCTTTGCAGCATGGCGGCATTCATATGGGACGGCATATATATCGGCACCACCCGAACACGCTCCATGCTCCTCAGCACATTCGGCGGACTGCTGATATTCTTCCTGCTATACCTTCTCCTTAGCAGCACATTGAAGAATGACGGCCTCTGGATAGCCTTCAACGCTTACCTCCTCATGCGCGGTGTAATACTGACCATAACAGAGAAAAGACTCAAAATCTGAGAATATGCCCTCATAAAACGGGATACCAGTAAAACCCGGTGTCAGTTACGCATCACAAAAACAATGATAAACCCCTTGAAGAGTATGTGGGGGCATAACCCCTGGTGTCAGTCTTCCGCTTTGGTCTTATAAGAGCAAGCTCTTAACGCCCCCAGCAGAAGCCTAACACCACCTTCTTGCAGAAGGCTACCATCCTCTTCAAGGCGATAAACATCGAAGGCTGTGCAAGCGAGAGCAGAGCCATTGACTTCGTCGAAGGCTGGCTGCACCTCAGCATAGCTCGAGCAAGCTCGGCTCTGCGCTCGGTTTGCACAGCCATTGACTTCGTCGAAGGCTGGCTGCACCTCAGCATAGCTCGAGCAAGCTCGGCTCTGCGTTCGGTTTGCACAGCCATTGATGTTTATCGCCTTGTGATTGATGCAAAACCCGATAGGGTGATGATGTAGCAATCTGAAAATATCTGAGCTTGCTCAAGGATTTTCAGACGGCTGCATCATCTATGGCTCGTAAGAGACATTTTGCATCAAGCGCAATGGGTGGATTCCTGTTTTTGTCTTCCAGTTGACACAGGATTTTCCCAGTGCCCTCATAAAACTCCCCACATATCCGCTCCTTTCTTTGCACCAACCGACATAGGGTTCTTGATAGGGCTTTAGGAGATAACGGCTATCAGCTCCGCGTACATCCGCGTAATCCGTGTGATAAAAATATATTGATACATTCGGGAAACACACACGTCTGCTCTTTGATTTCCCTCCCTGAGCATGAAGCCCTTTTTTTCTTTGTTTTTCATGCCCTACACTAAAAATCAAGTATATAAAAACTTGCATGATTGTCAAGAAATATGTACCTTTGCAACAAAGTATATACTTGTCTGTTAACACGGTATATCCATCCCGCCGAAGGATGAGTGTATGACTGACCAAACATCAATATGCTCACAGATTGTAGGGAGATTTCATATCGGGCTTCACGATTGAATATCCCTCTACCCTAACAATCATAGTTAACATGCCTAATATTAATATCTACACCGACGACTTACATATCGCCCGCTCAATAATAGAGAGGAATGAGCGGGCCACTATCGACTATCTGTACCAACGGTGTTACCCGCTCTTCAAGACCATCTACGACAACTACCATACTGACTGTGCCAGCGTCTATGAGTTCATAAACGAGATATACATCCTCATACTCACCCCTAACAAGGAGACAGGCCGCTGCCAGTTAGACAACTTCAGGGGTGAGAGCCGTCTATCGACATGGCTGAAGACCGCCTGCCTCTTCTATTGCTACCACAAGTATAAGCGTAAGCAGAGGATACAGACGGTTGATATCAGGCTGGCTGACGACGATGGAGATAATGATGACCTTGCTGATAGATTCATTGACAACAATAACTCTACAACTTTGAATACCGACCGCATAGACCGCAGCGACATCGAGACGGTCATAAGCATGATGCCTAACGAGCGTTACCGCAATATCATACGCCTGAGGTATCTCGAGCGTAAGACTAACGAGGAGACGGCCGAGGCTCTCGGCATGACAATGGCAAATTACTATAACAAGCATAAGCTTGCTAAAGAACAGTATATCAGTTCACTTAACAAGGAGTCAAGACAATGAACAACACGGGTAATATAAGTATTGAGAAGTTTGCGGCATTCCTCGACGGCAATCTCCCAGAAGATGAGATGCTGAGTATAGAGACCGCTATCGACGGGAACGCTGAATATTCTGACATTCTGAGCGAGGTGATGTCTGTTGACGACTCTGTCAGCACGATGTTGCCACAGGCTGATTATCAGGCTGAGCCTTTTGCTGATATGGACATCGTGCTTCCTGTCATTCCTCTCCCTGCTGTCACTGACGATGTGGAGATTGAGCTGAGTGTCACCGACCCGTCTGCTTCGCTCCATGTTGCAGCCGCGGCAGCCGACTGCCCCGTCATGTCCATTACGGCTGATGATAGCGGCGAGGAGCCTTCGCCCACACCATTCGACATTAACCCAGACGACACCTCTGGAGGAATGGAAGAGACGGGCGCTATTGATGATAACCCCTTTATTGACTTCTAACTACTTTTTCAGATTCATTTTCTATGTCAAGAGAAATAATTATCGGACGCATGGGACAGCAGCCCATGCATATCTCTGATGCGAGTGTTGACCCTCAGCACGCCATACTGCGCATATCAGACAACGGCACATACCAGATAGAGGACCTCAATTCTACAAAGGGAATCTTCGTCTTCGGCATGAGGATAAAGCGGAAGACGGTGAACGCTGAGACACCTATTCTCCTCGGGACATTCAAGACAAGCGTGCAGCAGCTCTTGCAGGATGCGTCGGATGTTGACCTTCAGGCCGTTTGGGACGCTTACGACAAGGAGAAACGCATGTGGGACAGGAAGGCGATGTTCGTCAATTATCTGCGCATCATACCCTCTATCCTCACCATGCTCCTCGGAATGTTCCTCGGCCAGAATATGGAGAACAGCACCAGGATGGGCATCACCGTAGGCCTCACCATCTTTGTCCTCATCGTGTCGATGGTGGTGAGCGAGAAACTCATGGCGAAGAAGAACCTGCGCATGGCCGAGCTGAATGCTGAAATGCAGACAAAGTATGTCTGCCCACATTGCCACCGCTTCCTCTCCTTCACTCCCTATAAGATTCTGAAACAGAACAAATATTGTCCTAACCCTAACTGCAACTGTCCACTGCCATAACCTGATATAGATGATGTTTATGAGAAATCTTGTCCTTTTCTTCCTGCTCGCCCTGTCTGCCCTCTCCGTTTCTGGCAGGACGATATATGTACTCTCCGTGGGCATCTGCGACTACAAGTATATCAACGACCTCCAGAAGACGGAGAATGACGCGAAAGGTTTCGCCGAGCTTTACATGACACATACTAAGAATGTCACCACCCTGCTCGGCTCACAAGCCACACGTGAGAATATCCTCAGCTCGCTCCGCTCATGCTTCTCCAAGGCTGAAAAGGACGATATCGTGGTGTTCTTCTTCAGCGGACATGGCGACAAGGGTGGGCTTTGCGCCTACGACACAAAGGGGCGCACAACGTTAGTGACATACGCTGAGTTACAGAAGGCTATCGGCTCATGCAGGGCTGCCAACAAGCAGCTCTTCATCGACGCCTGCTTCTCTGGCGGACTGAGAGACAATAAGACAAGCCGTCAGCGCCAGTCAGCCTTGCGCCCTCCCATGCCTGACACTGAAGGCATAATGCTTTTCCTCAGCTCGCGCACAGGAGAGAAATCACAGGAGAACAGATGGTCGGACAACGGATTCTTCACACAGTATCTCATCAAGGGACTGAAAGGGGCGGCCGACACCAACAGCGACCGCATCATTACGGCTAAGGAGATATTCACCTATGTCTCGACAAAGGTCTCTGAGCGGACACGCAAGAAGCAGAACCCCGTCATGTGGGGAAAATTCAACGACGATATGCACATCATGAATTGGAATCCAAAACTGTAATGGCAAATCGATAATACAAATGAAGCGATTCAATACCACAGGGACTTGCTTCCCTGAGCAACATTATATGGTCAATATTGACCGTCAGGTAAATGCAGCTGCAAAACTTGTGCGCCAGGGCGACTATTTCTGTATTAACAGAGGACGCCAGTATGGAAAGACAACAACGCTCTCTGCCTTGAAGACTTGTCTTGAGAAAGAAGGCTATGCTGTCTTTATGCTTAGTTTTGAGGGACTTGAAGATAATGTATATACTGGCCTTACAACCATGGCAGCCACAACGCTGCTTCTCATGAAAGACTGCCTGACATACGGCACGGTAAAAAACCTGAGCAACGAGCAACAACAGATTCTTACGGATGATGTTTCTGACGACACTTCTTCAGTGACATCCCGAGAGTTCAAGATGCTTATCTTCAGGCTGAGCAGCATAAACCCAAAGACGGTCCTTATGGTTGACGAGGTTGACCAGTCGAGCAATCACATGGCCTTTGTACAATGGCTTGGTATGCTCAGAGATATGTTCCTGCATCGGAACGAGCGCCCGACATTCCAGTCTGTTGTCCTTGCCGGTGTCTATGACATAAAGAACCTCAAGCTGAAAGTACGTCCAGAAGAACACCATCTGTATAACTCTCCCTGGAATATAAGTGTTACTTTTGACGAAGATATGAGTCTTCATGCGGAAGGTATAGCAAACATGCTTGCAGAATACAAAGCCGACCACGGTTTACAGTTTGACGAACAGGACATCGCTCAGATGATTTACGACTATACCCATGGTTATCCCTTCCTCGTCAGTCGTCTGTGCCAGATTATTGACGAGCAGAAATACTCATGGGACAAGTCAGGTGTCATCAATGCTGTCAACACCATCCTTACTGAGCGCAACACCCTCTTTGATGATATGGTGAAGAAGATTGACCAGTATCCGGAATTCCGCACTGTCCTGAAGAATATTCTGTATAGTGGCGTCAGACATACATACAATCCTGACGAGAAATACATTCAGATAGGCAGCATGTTCAACATTATCCGCAATGATGGAGGTACACTTCAGATTTGCTGCCGGCTGATGGAAACACGTCTGTATAACCTTTTCCTTGCAGAAGAGATGACATCACAGTTCTTTATGGCAGGCATGAGGGACAAGAACCAGTTTGTTCATGACGGACACATGGACATGCGTCACCTTATTGAGCGTTTCTCTGTTCACTTCAATGAAACCTACCGTCCTGGCAAGGATGATAAGTTCGTCGAAGAGAACGGTAGAAAGATATTCCTTACATACCTACGCCCTATTATCAACGGCATCGGTAACTACTATTGTGAGGCTCAGACGCGTGACCTCACACGAACCGATGTCGTTGTTGACTACCTCGGGCAACAGTATGTCATTGAGTTGAAGATATGGCGAGGCAACAGCTACAACGAGCGCGGCGAACAGCAGTTGGCTGATTATCTTGACCTATACCATCTCAACCAAGGATATATGGTCAGTTTCTGTTTCAACAAGAACAAGAAGCCTGGCGTTTATGATGTCATGATTGGCAATAGAACAATTGTGGAAGCAATAGTATAAATGTTGATTGAAAAGACATATATGAAAACAAGAATCATATTATTCCTTCTCTGTCTCATCACGATGAATATGATGGGGCAAGGCACTGTATCGCGCCAGAAATGCAAGACATGCGGCAAAGTGATTGCCCAATGCCAATATAAGGGCAAGCACCCTAAACCGAAGCAGGAGACAAAGCCGACGCAAAAGCCTAAGCAGTCTCTTAAACAGACACAGGCCACAACTCAACAGCGGACCGTAACGGCATCAAAGCCGACAACACCAGCTATAAAGACCTGTGAGATCTGCGCCAAACCTATCAGCCAATGTGACTATGGCGGCAAGCATCCTTTCTGCCAGACATGCGGAAAGCTTAAGGAACGGTGTGAATACAAGGGTGAACATCCTGTATGCCAGACTTGCGGACTGCTGAAAGAAAAATGTGAGTATAAGGGCGAGCATCCTGTGTGCCAGACGTGTGGCAAACTGAAAGAGCAGTGTGAGTATAAGGGTGAGCATCCTGATATTTTAGCTGATATAATGAAAGATATGGTATTAGTCGAGGGCGGGACATTCACCATGGGAGCAAAAGACGAGAAGCCAATGCATCAAGTCACTTTGTCAAGCTTCTATATCGGTAAATACGAAGTAACACAATCTCTATGGAAAGCTGTGATGGGCAGCAACCCATCAGAATGGCAAGGCGACAACCTGCCTGTCGAGAATGTCAGCTGGGACGATTGCCAAGAATTCGTCAAGAAACTAAACACCATGACAGGCAAGAACTTCCGTCTTCCGACAGAAGCGGAATGGGAATTCGCCGCACGGGGAGGGAAGCACAGCAGAGGATACCAGTATAGCGGGAGCACGAAACTCGGCGATGTGGCATGGTATAACGACAATAGCTATAAACAGACCCACCCTGTAGGAACAAAAGCGCCAAACGAGTTAGGCATATATGATATGTCAGGAAATGTGTGGGAATGGTGTCAGGATTGGTATGGAGTCTATAACAGCTATGCACAGACTAATCCAACAGGCCCAAGCAGTGGGTCTTTCCGCGTTAATCGCGGTGGCAGCTGGTACGACGGCGCCAGGGGCTGTCGCGTGGCTAATCGCGACTACTACGCGCCCGGCATCAGGTACTACTACCTTGGCCTCCGCCTTGCCCTCTCCCAGTAACGGCCTTCTTCTCCCCCACTCATTCCTTAGTTCTAAGCCAAAGGACTGAGATGTGGAGGAAGTGAGGGCAAAAGGAGAGGCGAGGGACGAGCCTCGGGAAAGCCCTCACAGACGACAACATCGAAGAAAAAAACAGGAATACCGGCGAAGCCGGTCGCAGATGAGAGCGTTTTCGTTAAGTCAAATGAGCAGAACGTCAAGCCTACTTGGATGCTATGCCATGGCGAGAAAACGTCTGAATTTATTCAAACAGAAACATCATACATTCGGTAATATGAAGACACCTATTATATTAATCCTCCCCTGCATCATATTGTTGAACACGATGTGTCAAACCGACAATTCTACAATACGTCGGGGAAAGACGGAACAAAACAATGAAACGGTAAAGGCGAACACACGGCTGACAACGCACAAACCATCTGTAGCCGCAAGCCAGCACAAACTGACACTAAGCAACCTGACGGACAACATGGTTCTGGTTGAGGGTGGCACATTCATAATGGGTGCGACACTTGAGCAACTGGATCCGTGGGTAGATGAGAAGCCTAAACATAAGGTGACGCTGTCGAGCTACTATATCTGCAAATACGAGGTGACACAAGAGCTATGGAAGGCTGTGATGGGCAGTAACCCTTCAAAATTCAAAAACAACGATTACCCTGTTGAACACGTAAGCTGGGACGACTGCCAAGAATTCATCAAGAAGCTAAACTCCATGACCGGCAAGAAGTTCCGTCTGCCGACAGAAGCTGAATGGGAGTACGCCGCACGCGGAGGCAAGCACAGATCGGGCTTCATCCTTAGCGGGAGCAGCAAAATTAACGATGTTGCCTGGTACAAAGATAATAGCGGAGATAAGCCCCACACTGTCGGGACGAAAGCACCGAACGGTTTAGGCATATACGATATGTCGGGGAACGTTTGGGAATGGTGTCAGGACTGGTATGGAAAATATGACGTTATCGACCAGACTAATCCCTCAGGCCCGTGTAAAGGGTCTTGCCGTGTTATGCGTGGTGGTTGCTGGGACGGAAGTTCTTGGTACTGTCGGGTGTCTATGCGCTGCTTACACAACCCTGACGGCAGAAGACATAACATCGGTCTCCGCCTCGCCCTCACCCACTTGTAAATTATTTCGACCTTACGTTTGAATGTGGGCTGAGATTTGTTGAGCAAAGCGAGACCCTCTGACTGACGAGGAAGAAACCAACGGTCGCTGGCCGAAGGGAAAAGCAAAGCCCAACAGCGCAAAGTTCAGGGTATAATGAACAGAAGCGGAATAACACCCTTGATAATTTCTGCCTGTACTGTCGAATGCGGGCTGTAAGCCCAACAGCGCATAGCCCAGGGCAACGCCCTGGGAAAATCAGAAACAGCGATGTACGCCCTGCAAGGGCAAAAGCGTAACTATAAATAAAGAAATGGAAACGTCATACATGAGTAATATGAAGACAAGAATCATCTTATTCCTCCTGTGTCTCATCACGATGAATGTGATGGGACAAGGTACTGTATCGCGTAAGAAATGCCACACATGCGGAAAAGTGATTTCCCAATGCCAATATAACGGAAAGCACCCTAAGCAGAAGAAAGAGACGAAACAGTCTCCGAAACAATCCAAGACAAGAACATCAACGATCAAGATTTGTGATATATGCTCAAAACCGCTTAGCCAATGTGACTATGGGGGAAAGCATCCTTATTGCCCAACATGTAAAAAGTTGGAAGAGCGATGTGAATTTAATGGAAACCACCCGGTATGTAAGACTTGTGGAAAACTGCAAGAAGAATGCGAATATGACGGTGAGCATCCTGTATGCCAGACGTGCGGCAAGCTGAAAGAGGAATGTGAGTATAATGGAAGTCATCCTATATGTAGCGTTTGCAACAAACTGAAAGAGGAATGTGAATATAATGGGAATCATCCTGTATGCGAGACTTGTGGGCAGGTAAAGGAACTATGTGAATATAAAGGGAGCCATCCAGTCTGTGAGACATGTGGTAAGCTGAAGGAGCGATGTGAGTTTAATGGGAATCATCCAACAGAAAAGACATTTACTGTGGGGAACGTTTCTTTCACTATGATACCAGTAGAAGGCGGCACATTCACCATGGGAGCGACAGCCGAGCAGGAGAATCCATACGAAGACGAGAAACCACATCAAGTGACCCTATCAGGCTATTATATCGGCAAATATGAGGTGACACAAGCACTGTGGAAGGCTGTAATGGGAAAGAACCCATCTAAACAGAAAGGTGACAACCTCCCTGTGGAAAGAGTAAGCTGGAACGACTGTCAAGAGTTTATCAGCAGGCTAAACTCCATAACAGGCAAGACATTCCGCCTACCGACAGAAGCGGAATGGGAATTCGCCGCACGGGGAGGAAACCTTAGCCGAGGATACCAATACAGCGGTAGCAACAACATCAACGACGTTGCATGGTTTGAAAGCAATAGTGACCAGAAAACGCACAACGTAGGAACAAAAGCGCCAAATGAATTAGGCATATACGACATGAGCGGTAATGTCTGGGAATGGTGTCAGGACTGGTATGGAGAAACTGATAATACTCCACAGATTAATCCCACAGGCCCAAGTAGCGGAACAAGCTGTGTGACTCGTGGTGGCTGTTGGCTAAACGGTGACGGTCGATGTCGCGTGGCTTATCGTGGAGATGTCAAGGCCGATAGCAGCAACATATACCTTGGTCTGCGTCTTGCCATCTCCCTTAAAGACATTCACCCCGTTGAGTCACTATTCTGAAGATATTGACAATTAACGTATGTCATGTTAACTGCGATTCAAAACAGAAATTCAACCTGTACCGTCGAATGCGGGCTGAGATTTGTTGAGCAAAGCGAGACCCTCTGACTGACGAGGAAGAAACCAACGGTCGCTGGCCGAAGGGAAAAGCAAAGCCCAACAGCGCAAAGTTCAGGGTATAATGAACAGAAGCGGAATAACACCCTTGATAATTTCTGCCTGTACTGTCGAATGCGGGCTGTAAGCCCAACAGCGCATAGCCCAGGGCAACGCCCTGGGAAAATCAGAAACAGCGATGTACGCCCTGCAAGGGCAAAAGCGTAACTATAAATAAAGAAATGGAAACGTCATACATGAGTAATATGAAGACAAGAATCATCTTATTCCTCCTGTGTCTCATCACGATGAATGTGATGGGACAAGGTACTGTATCGCGTAAGAAATGCCACACATGCGGAAAAGTGATTTCCCAATGCCAATATAACGGAAAGCACCCTAAGCAGAAGAAAGAGACGAAACAGTCTCCGAAACAATCCAAGACAAGAACATCAACGATCAAGATTTGTGATATATGCTCAAAACCGCTTAGCCAATGTGACTATGGGGGAAAGCATCCTTATTGCCCAACATGTAAAAAGTTGGAAGAGCGATGTGAATTTAATGGAAACCACCCGGTATGTAAGACTTGTGGAAAACTGCAAGAAGAATGCGAATATGACGGTGAGCATCCTGTATGCCAGACGTGCGGCAAGCTGAAAGAGGAATGTGAGTATAATGGAAGTCATCCTATATGTAGCGTTTGCAACAAACTGAAAGAGGAATGTGAATATAATGGGAATCATCCTGTATGCGAGACTTGTGGGCAGGTAAAGGAACTATGTGAATATAAAGGGAGCCATCCAGTCTGTGAGACATGTGGTAAGCTGAAGGAGCGATGTGAGTTTAATGGGAATCATCCAACAGAAAAGACATTTACTGTGGGGAACGTTTCTTTCACTATGATACCAGTAGAAGGCGGCACATTCACCATGGGAGCGACAGCCGAGCAGGAGAATCCATACGAAGACGAGAAACCACATCAAGTGACCCTATCAGGCTATTATATCGGCAAATATGAGGTGACACAAGCACTGTGGAAGGCTGTAATGGGAAAGAACCCATCTAAACAGAAAGGTGACAACCTCCCTGTGGAAAGAGTAAGCTGGAACGACTGTCAAGAGTTTATCAGCAGGCTAAACTCCATAACAGGCAAGACATTCCGCCTACCGACAGAAGCGGAATGGGAATTCGCCGCACGGGGAGGAAACCTTAGCCGAGGATACCAATACAGCGGTAGCAACAACATCAACGACGTTGCATGGTTTGAAAGCAATAGTGACCAGAAAACGCACAACGTAGGAACAAAAGCGCCAAATGAATTAGGCATATACGACATGAGCGGTAATGTCTGGGAATGGTGTCAGGACTGGATATCAGACTATACGAACAGCGCACAGATAAATCCAACCGGTCAAAGTAGTGGTTCTGGCCGCGTGCTTCGCGGTGGTAGCTGGTTCTATGGTGCAAGGGGCTGTCGCGTGGCTATTCGCATCGGATACACACCTGACTACGGTAGCAATGATCTTGGCCTGCGTCTTGCAATCTCCCTTAAAGACATTATTCCTGTTCCGTCTATATTCTAAAAAAACGATACTATTACCCATCACCTAAACACCAAATATGCAGAATCTTCAGCCGAACACCATTCTTCAGAATGGGAAATACAAGATAATAGAGATGCTCGGGCAGGGTGGCTTCGGTATCACATACCTTGCCATGCAGAGCGGGCTTGAGAGGAAAGTCGCGATCAAGGAGTTCTTCATGAAAGAAAACTGCGAGCGTGACCCGGAGACGAGCCATGTCACTCTCGGGACAGAGGGAGGACGGGAGACGGTCTTGCGCTATCGGGAGAAATTCATGAAGGAGGCTCGCAACATAGCCAAGCTGAGCCATAAAAACATCGTGCGCATAATAGATGTGTTCGAGGAGAACAACACATCATATTATGTCATGGAGTATGTAGAGAACGGCTCGCTGGCAGACAAGGTGAATCGTGAGGGATATCTCTCCGAGCCTGTCGCCACACGCTATATCCTTCAGGTGGCCGACGCGCTCGACTATATCCATCAGCAGAAGATGAGCCATCTGGACGTGAAGCCCGCCAACATCATGCTCAACGCGAAAGACGAGACTGTGCTCATAGACTTCGGACTGTCAAAGCAGTATGACGCCGCTACTGGCAACCAGACAAGCTCAACGCCCGTAGGCATCAGCGAGGGCTTTGCGCCTATGGAACAATACAAGAAGGGCGGCGTGGGCGAGTTCTCGCCAAAGACAGACATCTACTCTCTCGGCGCGACATTCTTCTGTCTGCTGACAGGGGTACGCCCTCCCAGCGCCTCCGATGTCTTCGAGGATGGTCTGCCAATAGAGAAGCTGAAGGCGCGTGGTGTCAGCCAGAAAGCCATCAACATTATCTGCAAGGCTATGGAGGGCAGGAAGAAAGACCGTCTGGACGATGTCGCTGCTTTTATAAATGGGCTGAAGCAAGAGGCAGGAAATGACACGTCTGACAATAGCGAGAAGCAAAAAGAAAATGGCTCAAAGAAAGATGAGGATGGAGATACGATATTAAAAAGCCAGCAACAGCCAGCAGAGCAGGCAGGGAAAAAGATGCCAACCCCAAAGAAAGCTTGGATAAAGAGGTTCGGCATAGCTGCTGCTATACTTATCATAATAGGTGTCCTGTCAGCTATGGTTTATGCCTTGTCTTCATCGAGCAGCGAAGACAGAACATTGTCTAACGAAGACACAACGGAAGAAGCACAACAACTCCCGGCTATTTCTACAGCACCACTAAGCGAGAAGACTTTTACCGTAGGAGGTGTGACATTCATCATGATGCCAGTTCAGGGCGGCACTTTTACCATGGGTGCCACTTCTGAGCAGCAGAGCCCAGACAGCGATGAGAAGCCAACACATAGAGTATCACTATCGAGCTACTATATAGGCAAATACGAAGTGACACAAGCACTATGGAAGGCGGTGATGGGCAGCAACCCTTCAAAATGGAAGGGTGACAACCTGCCTGTCGAGCAAGTCAGCTGGGACGACTGCCAGACATTTCTCCGCAAGCTAAACGCCATGACGGGTAAGAACTTCCGTTTGCCCACAGAGGCGGAATGGGAGTATGCCGCACGTGGCGGCAACCGCAGCCGAGGCTATCAGTACAGCGGAAGTAATAACCTCAGCAATGTGGCATGGTATGACGACAACAGCGGAAGCAAGACCCACCCTGTAGGAACAAAAGCGCCAAACGAATTAGGCATATACGACATGTCTGGCAATGTATGGGAATGGTGTCAGGACTGGTATGGAAACTATACGAGTAGCGCACAGACAAATCCCACAGGCTCAAGCAGTGGGTCTTGCCGCGTTGATCGCGGTGGCAGCTGGCTCAGCCACGCCTGGGACTGTCGCGTGGCTTATCGCCTCGACGACGCGCCCGACAACGGGAGCATCAACCTTGGCCTCCGCCTTGCCCTCTCCCAGTAACGGCCTTCTTCTTCCCACTCATACCTTAGTTCTAAGCGAAAGGACTGAGATGTGGAGGAAGTGAGGGCAAAAGGAGAGGCGAGGGACGAGCCTCGGGAAAGCCCTCACAGACGACAACATCGAAGAAAGGAATACCGGCGAAGCCGGTCGCAGATAAGAACAAAAATGCAGATAAAAATATTCAATATACCTATAGGGGCTGAGGAATCTCAAATAGAAGATCTGAACCTTTTCCTCAGAGCCAACAAAATTATTGATGTCAAGCGTGAACTGGCAATGCTTGACGGACGTAGTTGTTGGTCATTCTGCATCACATATATGTTAAACAGCCAGATTAACGAGCAAAACAAACCTACAAATGGAACAAAGATAGACTATAAGGACATGCTTGACTCCAAGGCTTTTCAGACATTCACCATGCTGAGAAAAATCCGTAAGGGTATTGCAGATGAAGAAGCTGTGCCTGCCTATGCTATATTTACGGATGCAGAATTGGCTGAGATATCTAAGTTACAAACCATAAATATCGAGTCTATACGCAAAATTCCTGGTATAGGAAAGAAGAAAGTCGAGAAATATGGTAATATTATAGTAGAATCAGCGAATCATATTACAGATGAAACGGATAGGAAATCTGATGGAGCAGATAGCAAGTCTTGACAACATATATCTGGCATACTATAAGGCATGTAGGGGTAAGCAGGGAAAGACAGAAGTTGCTCGATTTAGAGAACACCTCGACGACAATGTTACCATATTGCAAAAAAGTCTTGCCAAGGGAGATGTAGCCGTGGGTGAATACAGATACTTCACCATTCACGACCCTAAACAGCGCACTATCTGTGCTGCACCATTCAACGAGCGTGTGTTACAGCATGCTATTATGAATGTATGTCATCCTTATTTTGACAAGACATTGATAGACACCACATATGCCACACGGAAAGGCAAGGGTGTATATGCTGCCCTTGACAAAGCTGTTACAGCACTCTCACATTACGAATATACAGTCAAGTTGGATGTCAGGAAATATTATGACTCTATTGACCACTATGTGTTGAAGAGAAGACTTAGGCGTATGTTCAAAGACAAAGCCTTGCTATGCATCTTCGATAAGATAATAGATACATACCGTGTGGCAGAAGGCAGAGGATTGCCAATAGGCAACCTGACGAGTCAGTATTTTGCAAACACATATCTCTCAGAGCTTGACCACAAAGTCAAAGAAATATATCACGCACCTATATATATAAGGTATATGGATGACATCTTGATAGCAGGTAATGACATTGTGGTTCTGAAACAATGTGTAGAACAGATGCAAGAATATGCAAAGAATCAGCTGCATATCGTGTTCAAACCACCAATATACAGAAAGTCAAAAGATGGGCAGACATTCCTCGGGTATCGTGTAATGCCATATCATTACAAGCTGTCAGGCAGGAGCAAAAGACGGTTTCGCAGCAAAATGCTGACATACAACAAGCTGTTGGAGACGGATAAATGGTCAGAAGGCGATTATAAAGACCACATTCTTCCATTGTTAGCTTTTACAGAACATGCTGACAGCAAAGAATTCCGAAGAAGTTGCATACACATATAAAGGTGTCAATCGTGGAGTGGGTCTAACCGCGTTAATCGCGGTGGCAGCTGGAACAACAACGCCAGGAACTGTCGCGTGGCTAATCGCAACAACAACACGCCCGACAACAGGAACAACAACCTTGGCCTCCGCCTTGCCCTCTCCCAGCTTAGAACTACGGAATGAGTGGATGCTCATAAAGAAGAAGGTTGTAAACAGATTGACATCTTGAATGCATACGCATTCGAAACCGATGGCATGTATGCCATAGGAAATTCAGGGTTAGTAGCAAAACGCCGAAAAGCCTGAGTTCACATCTATTCTTGTATCAATCATCCATGCAGAAAATGCAGGATGATTGATTTCAAGATACATACGCACTTTAAGAATTTATAGAACAAACAAAATAAAGTAAAATATGAAAACAAGAATCATCTTATTTCTACTCTGCCTCATCACTCTTAATGCGATGGGACAAACTAACGGCACTATAACGCGCCAAAGGAAGACGCAGACGACACAAAAGAAAGAGACACAACAAAGGAAGACAACACAAGCGGCGCCAAAGAAGACACAGCCGGCAAGACAGGCACAGCAGCAGAGGCCAACAGCAAGCACGAGCAGGCCAAGGGTGTCATTAGACGATATAATGAGGAACATGGTATATGTCGAGGGAGGCACCTTTACCATGGGTGCGACTTCTGAGCAGCAGAGCCCAGACAGCGACGAGAAACCAACACATAGAGTGTCACTATCGAGCTACTATATAGGCAAATACGAAGTGACACAAGCACTATGGAAGGCTGTGATGGGTAACAATCCTTCAAATTGGAAAGGCGACAACCTTCCTGTCGAGCAAGTCAGCTGGGACGACTGCCAGGCATTCCTCCGCAAACTCAACGCCATGACGGGCAAGAACTTCCGTCTGCCCACAGAGGCGGAATGGGAATTTGCCGCGCGTGGAGGCAACCGAAGCAGAGGATATCAGTACAGCGGAAGCAATATTCTTGGAGATGTAGCTTGGTATGACGATAACAGCGGAAACAAGACACATCCAGTAGGCACAAAAGCGCCGAACGAATTGGGCATATACGATATGTCAGGAAATGTGTGGGAATGGTGTCTGGACTGGAAAGGAAGTTATAGCAGCAGCGCACAGACAAATCCTACCGGCCCAAACAGTGGGTCTAACCGCGTTTATCGCGGTGGCAGCTGGTTCAACTACGCCAGGATCTGTCGCGTGGCTATTCGCGACGACGGCACGCCCGGCATCAGGGACGTCAGCCTTGGCCTCCGCCTTGCCCTCTCCCAGTTTTGACCTTCTTCTTCCCCGCTCATTCCTTAGTTCTAAGCCAAAGGACTGAGATGTGGAGACAGTGAGGGCAAAAGGAGAGGCGAGGGACGAGCCTCGGGAAAGCCCTCACAGACGACAACATCGAAGAAAGGAATACCGGCGAAGCCGGTCGCAGAATTTTGGGGTAGAAGATTGTACTATCAAAATGGATGACAATAGATTTATTTGACAAAAAAATGCGACACCGGGTGATATATCACACAATAGTCCGCACTCTAAAACCATAACAACGAATTATTAACCAGCAAAAAACGATACGACTATGATCAACGAGAATGACACCCTGACAGCAAAGCAGCACAACGAGAACCAGGCTAACGCTGAAAGAATGAAGACCAAGGACGCCATGATAGCCAAGATACTGGCAGGAACAGGGGCCGGTATGGTGGCCGGCGCAGGAGCGGCATACGCTGCAAACCAATACATAAACAGCGAGAACAGCGAGGCGAACACCGACGAGCCTCAGGAGAACGCCCAGACACAGCAGGACGGCAAAGGACAAGAGGAGAAGAAGCCTACCGTAGAGGAGCGTCTTTCTGAGCTGGAGGAGAAGGAGCGTGTGCGCCAACAGCAGGAACATATAAGACAGCAGCAGGAGGCCGAGCGACAGAGACGTGAGGCCGAGCGGCAGAGACACGAGGAGGAGCGCGCACGGAAGGAGGAAGAACAGCTGGGCGAGAACAAACCGGAAGGGAAGCCCGAGGCAAGGACAGAGGGGAAGCAGGAGAACGACTTCTTCAGGGAGCACGACGTGAAGATAGAGGAAGTGGAGCCATGCCAGATACCTGACGGCAGGACAGTGAACATATACTACGGTACGGTGGATGGCCACGACGCGGCATTCGCTGACGACGGCAACGGGAGAATCACGACAGCCATAGTGGACGAGAACGACAACGGGGACATCGACAACAACGAGCGTATAGACCTCAGCAGCAGAAACATATCAGCTCAGGATATGGCCCAGCACAAGATAGAGCAGCCACAGGACGAGCATGAGGTGACGGTCGTCTCTGTACAGAACAATGTGAACTGGGACGGCGAGACGGTTGATGTGGCGACAGTCGTGATAGACGACACACCCGCCATGCTTATTGACAGGACGCAAGACGGAGAGGTGAATGTCATCATTGCCGACAGAAACCATAATGGTGTCATTGACGACGGCGAGGCTGGAGATATCAGCCAAAGCCATATCCCTATGCCGACATCAGACGACATCAACAACAACCTCACAGCATGTGGCGACGACGGCATGACAGACTACTCGAACGACGCCGACACAACGGTATATGAGATTTAATGGGGCACAAGTGAAACCCTGTGACAGATACGAATAACAAAAACCATGATAAACCCCTTGAAGAGTATGGGGGCATAGCCCTGGTGTCAGGCTTCCGCTCTGGTCTTATAAGAGCAAGCTCTTAACGTCCAGACCGAAAGCCTTAACACCACCTTCTTTCAGAAGGCTACCATACTCTTCAAGGCGATAAACATCAATGGCTGTGCAAGAAACATTTCACATCATGCACAAGGAATGGTTTTAAGTTTTTGTTATTCCAGTTGACACAGGATTTCCCCAATGCCCCGCTACAAGGGGTGGGTTATTCTCAACAACTCCCCCATTGAACTCACGATTAATAAACCATTACTCTAAACACGAAGCAATGAATATCGACATAAAATGTCCTCACTGTGGCGAAGAGCTGAAAATTCTCTCTGTAGAGCGTCTGGAAGAAAAGGTATGCCCATGTCCCAAATGCCAACAGAAATCAGTCATAAAGGATTGCTGCCCTAAATACTCACTAAAGGTAGATGGTAAGAACTACCAGCTACGCTTCGGACGGCAATGGGTAGGAAGGAAACGGGAAGGCAACGACGCTGAGGTGCAGATACCTGACGAGACACGCTTCATGAGCAAGAAACACGCCATCATAGAACTGCGCTGTACCGCCAACGGCATAGAATGCACATTCGAGGAACACGGCAAGAACCCGACAGCGAAAGAAGGCATTGAGCTTATCAAGGGCGATATAATATACCTCGGCTTCAACGACTGCCTGACAATGGGCGGGAAGAAGATGTACCTCGCCAATGAGTTTGAATAAGCCGTAACACCGCCATGGCAATACAAGTGGATGAAATAAGACAGAAAATGAACATCAGAATATCAAAACCATCATGCTATACGGCTCAGGGAAGGAAGCCCAACCAAGAGGACGCCCTCTTCCCTCCATGCGGTAAAGCAGACGAAAGGACACGTGTCTTCATAGTATGTGACGGCATGGGAGGCCACGAGAAAGGCGAAGTGGCAAGCGCATGTGTGGCCGAATCGATAGGCAAGATGACGGCACAGCAGCCCCTGTGTACAACAATGGAAATGAAGGGCGTGATAGAACAGGCGCTGAAGACGGCATACGAGAATCTTAACGACCTCGACACGTCAGAGACAGAACAGAAGATGGGGACAACACTCGCCATGCTCGCCATCTGTAGCGACGGAGTGATAACAACACACATAGGCGACAGCAGGGTATATCAGCTGAGGCCAAAGGAGGGTGTAGTATTCAGAACACGCGACCACTCATTAGTGAACGACCTGATAGCCGCAGGCGAACTGTCAGAAAAGGAGGCGAGGAATTTCCCGCAAAGGAACGTCATAACACGAGCCATACAGCCTCATCAGGATTATCCGGCAAAGGCTTCATATAATGTGCTGAAAGACATTCGCAAGGGGGACGTGTTCTTCATCTGCTGTGATGGCGTGATAGAGCAACTTGACGACGATGACCTCTGCCAGAATCTTCTGACCGGCCATGCTCCGGAGAAAAGGCTCAAGAAGATTGAAGAGGAATGCCTGAGACGCAGCACACGCGACAACAACACGGCATACCTCATAGAGATAGAGGAGGCAGAGGGCGCAGTGAAAGCCACGCGCGCAACGGAATATGACGACGAATTGATAACGCCTGTAATCGTGAAGAAGAAGCCATGGTGGCGGACATCATGGTTATGGTTCGTGGCATCAATGGCGGTGGTGGCTATGCTGATAGCGTTCATGCTGATACCAAAGCCTGACAGCAAGAAGAAAGAAAAGATACGGGAGGAGCCAAGACAAGTGCAAGGCATAATTAAAAGGAATAAATAGACTCATGGCAGAAAACACGAAAAAGGAAGGAATGCTGAAGGTCGGGACAAAACTGGCCAACGGCAGATACATCATAGACGAATACCTCGCATCGGGTGGCTTCGGGAACACATACGTAGCCACCGACACGTCGTTCGACGAGAAGGTGGCGATAAAGGAGCTGTTCATAAAAGGTGTGTGCGGCAGAGGGGATGACGAAGCAGAGGTGTCAATAAGCCTGACAGAGAACCAGCGCGCATTCTCAGCACATAAGGAGAAATTCCGCAAGGAGGCACGCCGCCTTCGCAAACTGTCCAATCCGCATATCGTCGGTGTGCTCGACCTCTTCGACGAGAACGGAACAGCATACTACGTTATGGACTATGTAGAGGGCGAGAGCCTGTCGGCCAGACTGAAGCGAACGAAGAAGCCGATGACAGAGCAAGAGGTGCTGCCTGTGCTCACGCAGATACTTGACGCACTGGAGTGTGTACATAATGAGGGGATATGGCATCTGGACCTGAAGCCGGCAAACGTGATGATAGACAAGAAAGGGAACATCATCCTCATAGACTTCGGCGCAAGCAAACAGGTAAAGAACGCCAACGGCGACAGCCTCTCGACATCATCGGCCATGGCATACACACAGGGCTATGCCCCGTCGGAACAGATGGAGCAGAGCATAGACAAGTTCGGACCATGGACTGACCTCTACGCTCTCGGCGCGACATTGTATAACCTGCTGACGATGCAGAAGCCGCCTTCGCCATCAGATATCGACGAGGACTCACGCGAAGCCCTCAAGCTGCCTAAGGGCATAAGCAAGAAGACCGAAAGGCTGATATTCTGGCTTATGAAGCCTAACAGGAAGATGAGGCCGCAGAGTGTGACAGACGTGAAGCAATTCATCGTAGAGGCTCCTGAGACAGTAGAGAAGCCTAAATACCAGCAGGAAGAGGATATGGACGACGATGACACAGAGCCAAAGATAAAAAAGCCAACAGTTACAGATAGTCATCCAAACTACACGAACGAGGAAAAGGAGAGCAATACGCTAAAGAAAATCATCATCGCCGCCTTGGCTGTCATATGCTTAGGAGGTGGTATCTTCCTGTTTATGAACAATGTGGCAAGTGAGAATGGACAGCAGGTTACGGATGTAACGACTAAGAATGTCTCTGACATGCCAATAGCAGTAACGGAAGGCCCTGACAATATGAGGCAATATAAATATACAGGAGCCTTGGTTGACACACTCGGGGCACTGCCGAACGGCCGTGGCATAGCGAAGTTCGAGAAATATGGAGATATACCGGCATCAACGTATGAGGGGAACTTTGTCAATGGCGTATGTGAGGACAGTACTGGCACAGCGACGATGAGATTCGACTCTGGCGATAAGTTTGTAGGCTCGTTCAAGGGAGGATTCTACTCTGAAGGCAAATACACACTGACGGACAACAGCTACTTTGAGGGTACATTCAAGAAAGGCGTGCCATACAATGGGAAGTGGTATAACGCTGACGGCTCTTTCTCTGCTAATGTCGTCAATGGAGTGGAAACAAATTAACCCAAGTTTGACAGTCTAAAAGCCGTTCTTATTGCTGTTCAGCCATTTACATTTTTTTGTTTGCCTTTCTGGGTACTACAAACTTTTTGGAATCTGTA
>JBJEAW010000006.1:0-30752 GCA_051869435.1 Prevotella sp.
CAAATGGGACAAAAATCGTTGAAAATAATTTGGGGGTATCAAACTTGGGTTAAGACTATTCACCTTACCACCACCTTCTGCCTTTTCCCGTTCCTGTCGTATATATACAATCCTGAGGATTGTGGTCGCTGAGGGCCGAGGGCGGTACCAGAGAGCGTGTACCACACGCCAGACGAAGGTGTGATGTCCATGTCGGCATCAGGTGTTTCAATGTCTGTGAGCGTCCCGTCTGTGCCCCACTGCTGTATGAGCCACTGTACCTTCTCGTCCAGAAGGCGCTTCATCTCGGCAGCTTTCGTGTCGATATCGGTGGTGCCATAGCGTGGCCAGCGGGCATAGTCGGCAGACATGGCGGGGCGCATGACAGAGGCGAGGGAGTCAATATATGACGCGAGGGATGGATAGGAGAGACGGTAGAAATCGCCGAAGACACAGCCCACCAGCTCCCTGAAGCGCGGGAAACGGTAGAGGCGGTCGATGATGAAACACTCGAATGTCGGCTTATCCCATATGAAATCATTTGTCGGCTGACGGAAGGCGTTGCCGAAATCCCATACCGGGCCTGCTGTCCATGTGGCGGCGGGCCCGCGGTCTTTATAGAGGTAGAAGCTTCCGTGGAAGCCCTCCTCATCCTGCATAAGTTCCCTGACGACATACACACGCGCCATGGCGAGAGGGTCGAGGAGGGTCTCCCAGAGAGTTGACGAGGTGTCCGAGGTGTATATGGCGTCGCGTATGGCATCAAACTGCTGTTGCAGATATGCCTCCTGCTGGGATGAGAGAGCCTCAGGAGAATGGTATGTAACCCACATGGGCTGGTTCTTGCCGGGCATAGAGACAGAGATATGCGGGTCGGTATTGTAGTTATCGACCTCGACGAGCCATCCTCCTGTCACGTCGCCCGTGGCCATGTCGTCCTGCTCAGTTATGTTGACACGGTCTTTATCGACGCGGATATTCTCTGTTAGGAAATACACTCCCTCGTACTTGGAGTTGAGGTACAGCTCTACGGGGCGGCAGTCAGGAGTCCATGCCAGGCCCATGCGCCGTGACAGCTCGTAGCCGATGGGGTTGCGCATATACCCGAGATTATCGTCAGCTCCAGCCATGAGGACGAAGTGCTTGCTCTTCGTCATGCCCGCGAGAGGCTGTGAGGCGGCGAGCTTCAGGCGGTAGGGCTTCTTGTCGAATCCTGTCCACGTATAGTTGCCCCGGCCACGTATGAGCATCGGGAGCGGCTCCGTTGGCGTCGCGATGTCCATGACACCCTCCACACCATTCGCTACGAGATAGTATGTGGCGTTGATGTACGTCTCCTTCGATGTTATCTGTGCGCCTCCCTCTGTGGCGATATATAGCGTTGGGAGTGTCGCTGTGGCTGTGGTCTCAGACTCCCAGCGGCCTGAGGTATATTGGTCAGAGCTGTATGGGACGAATGTCGCGCCGGGTATCATGGGCGTGTTGTCCTGATCCTTGAACGTCTGTGTGCGGCGTTCGCCGCGCTTGCCCGCTATGTCGTCCTTGACGAGTGTGACGCTCATGGGATAGTCGCCGTCGGGCAGGGAGGTGTCAGAGAAGAAATAGTGGCTCTGACCCGTGACTGTCTCGGGGATGGTGAATGCCCACAGGCCGTCCTCCTGTTGTGTCAGAGAGATGATGACTGTCTTTCCCTCTGTCTGCCGGCCATAAAGGAATTTCACGTGACTGTACTTTGTCACGCTGTTGTCAAAACGGTATGTGCCTGCGGGAACAGTCACCGCACGCACGCTGACTGTCGAAACAATGGTGATAATGAGCAGGAATAGTCTGAACATATTTATTGAGAAGTATAGGGAGTTAAAGGGGAGTATAGGGAATTAACGTGTAAAAATGTCTCACCGTCTCCTTATCAGGAATCTCTCACACTCTTCAAGAATCTCGTTGCGCATGGCCTTCATCACGAGATAATAAAGCACAGCGGCGATGGCTATCCTTGAGAGGAGCAAGAGCCAGAGGGATGACATGGGCAGCGTAATGAGATATGTGAGGGTCATGACGGCGGCGGCCGCAAGAGCCGGAGGGAGTACATCAGCCAGCATCTGGCGCCATGTATATGATATCAGCCGGCCGGCATAGTGGTGCCATACGGCGAGCCATAGCGTCATGAGGAGGCTATAGAGTGAGACCATCGTGAGCATGCCATAGCGCCATGTCGAGCCGACGATGACAAACATCATCACTATCTGCATGACATTAATCCACATATAAATATCGCTGCGGCGGCAGCTGATGGAGAGGTTCTGATACATGGTATATAGAGGGAGGAAAGCCCCTGAGACACACAAGACGCGTAACAGAGGCACACAGTCGCGCCACTGGTCTTTTATGGTGAGGAGGATGAACTCATCGGCAACGATGGCAAAGCCGAACATCAGCGGCATGGAGAGGAACACCGTGAAGCGCATCATCTTGCGGAAGACACGGCGTTGGCGGACAAGAGGTTCCTCCCCGTCTGTCCCGCCGGCCTCAACCATGACGGCCTGGGCTATCTGTCCGACAGTGTTGGAGACGAGCGACGAGGCCATGGTGTCCCATTTATATGCCTGAGAGTAGTTGCCCACCTGCCGCATGGCATACAGACGGCCGAAAAGCACGGTGAGGATATTGTTAGAGAGGGTATTGACAATCTTCGTCACGAGGATTTTCACGGCGAACGGTGCCATCTGTATGACGGGAGCGATATGAGTGGTGAGCCTTATGCGCTGTGGGACACAGATGTACCTCCCTGTGGTTATGACAGCGATATACGTCACCTGCTGCCACGCCAGCGCCCAGAATCCATAGCCGAGTACGGCGAGCGTTATGCCGGCGGCACCTGCCACGACGAGGGCCACGAAGCCTATGATGGCTATCTCACGGTTCATCATATTCTTTGTCATATACCCTCCATGGGCAATACTTAGGGACGCGATGAAGAATCCGAGGAACACGAAGCGCGAGACTTCCTTGAGGCATGGCTCATGGAAGAATAGCGCGATGAGAGGGGCGGAGAAGAAAAGAACGACGTATAGGGATGCTGATACAACGACATTGAACGTGAAGACAGCATTGTAATCACGCTCTGATGGGCGGTGGAGATTGACAAGTCCCTGGGTGAATCCAGAGCTCTGGAGGTCGGCGGCGATGGCTGTGAAAATAGACAGTACGCCCACAACGCCATATTCTGACGGCGATAGCAGCCTCCCGAGGAATATGCCTATGACAAGGTTCAGTATCTGTGTCGTGCCGCTGTTCAGCGCACCCCAGAAGAGTCCCTTTGCTGTCCGTTGCTTTAATGTCTCTTTCATCATTGGGTCCCTTACTGTTGTTTATGATATAAAGGCCGCATACCGGCGCAAGAGTTTGTAGAGGAAATTGCCAATGGCATATCTCCTTCCTCCTGACATGAGCATATGGCGTATGGCATGCGTCACGGCGTTACATGGCACATATAATGTCGTATCAAATGCCACCATGGGAGCTATCGAAGCGTCATGGCAGGCACGGAAGGTGTTCAGCATACCTGTCTCAAGGGCAAGCGGGCTTTCGCCACGGACCAGATAGAACCGCCATACGACGGCTGAGGCGCGGAGATATGACATGACGCTGCGGTGGGAGACGTTCTTCGTGTATGATGTCTGGTTGTCTATACGGTAGTGATAGACAACATGGTCAGTGACAGAACGTGAGGCGATGGCCGCGAGGCGCGACGAGAAACAATAGTCCTCGGCATAGTCTATGCCAGGGATGAAGGCGTCAGGGAGACGTTCCAGGAGCGACGAGCGGTAGAGACGGCCCCAGACATGGTTGCCTATGATATTCTGACACAGCACGAGACTCTTATACCTATGGTCTTTCCCGTGGTATGGCAGATGTGGCTCGGAGTGGCGTCCACCACCATATTCCGTATATGCGCCCTCAACGCTGTCGGTCCCTGTCCGCCGCATCACTGTGACAAGGACATCAATCGAGTCAGTAGGGAGGACATCGTCGCTATCGACAATGGTGAACAGCGGTGTGGAGACAAGGCTGGCAAGATGCCGGCGGGAGGCTCCCAGTCCGCTGTTCTTCTCGTTTCTTACTATGCGGACATGTGGCTTACGATGGGGGAAACGCTCGAGAGCATCTCGCAGGATAGAGATAGAAGCATCAGGAGAACAGTCGTCACAGAAGATATACTCTACATTCTCGTATGTCTGTCCGAAGAGTGACGAGGCACACTCCTCTATATACCGTTCCACCTTATATACCGGCACGATTACCGTCACGGCAGGGTTGCTACCGTTGGCATTGGCACAAGAGGAGGCGACTGGCTCATCGTCTGCCACCTGAACCATTTGTGTCGTCCCGCCAGATGTTGTCTCCGGCTTTGGCCGAAGAGACGCAAAAGGGGCCGGCAGCTTGGATGCTGTATCATGGGACAGACGCGTCCAATGCTCGCCAATGAGCCTCACGAGCGTGTCGCTCTTGCCACTGACAACCTTACGGCAGAACATTTTGCCGGACATAAGCAGCGTGTCGAGGTCATGCTCTGTGAATGTCTTTATCTCACTGCCATACTCTATATATGTCAGAGGAGAGAGATCCTCAAGACGTGTGGAGCGGACAAGCGTGGAGCGACTGGCAAACTGGGGGTTGTTCATGGCCACAGTATGTATGAAAGTCTCGTCGGGACCGAAGGCATTGACGAAATATCCGGTGAAGCGTTTGTCGTTGTCATACATACGCAGAGCTTCCATGGCGAGGTCGCGCGTTATGCCCCACCATGAGCCACCCTTATAGAGAGAGTACATGCGTCCGCTGTCGCTTCTTATGGAGAGAGGTTTCCTCACGCCCACGGCTTTCACAAGATGTCTCAGCAGGACACGCATTTTGCTCTTCAGCGTGCCATACCGCCATGGACGGGTGTTAAGCAGACGGTACTCCCTGTACAGCCTTGCCTCATCGCCGAGCATGGCCATCGGGGTGGCATAGAGGAACTGCCGTCCACGGGCATGGCGCACAGCATCGCTTATCCGCTCCGCCGGCCACAGCGGATAGTCCAGTCCGGAGAGGGAGAAGAAATATTCAGCATCGGGAGCCTCATCGAGAGCCTGGCGTATCAAGGCCATCTGGTACCTCACCTGCCCGAAACTGCCCCACATGACGTTATATCGCTCGCGTGTGAAAGAGACGCCATCTATGTCTCTCACAGCACTCTCAAACTCCCGGATGTCGGCTTTCTTATCTACATGGACGAAGAAGCGCGACTCCCGTGGCAGGGCTTCGATGAGCCTTGCGAGCTGTTGAGGGTCGGTGTGTGCCGATATTAGGAACGCTATCTTGGGCGTTGTTGCGGTGGACATGGTGATAGACAGGTATGATGATGTGAACGGTTACGGTTGTAGGGACTGCCCCTGCTGTCTGCAACGATAGTGCTCTGACAGCTACGGCGGAGCGACTTATGCAGCCTTGAACGGAGCTGACGGCTATGACAGATAGACAATATGCTGGGCTGTGAGCCACACGTTATGCACCCACATATATATTGTAAGGAAGAAGACGGAGAGGCGTACAGCGGTAAGGCATCTGCCTTGCAGCCTTCCCATCATGACAGCCACAGCGACAGGTATGGCAAAAGCCCAGTGGGCGGTCATTATATACACATCTGCCGAGGCGAAGTTCAGACCGACATGGAGGAGCATGTCGAACAGGAACATCGACATGACCATCCATACCAGCCGCTCACGGCGGCCATACCATACGCCAGCCGCAAAGAGGACGACAACAAGCGTCTCGACAACATAGTTGAAGGGATTGGTATAGCGCACGAGCACCGGCCGGTGGCGGTTGGCATCCTTCAGCGTATATTGCTCGTGCAGGATGAAGCCCTCTCCGAAGACATTCTCTGTCAGCGAAGGCAGGCGGTCGATGTGATACTCTGTGTTGGTCACTATCGAGAGTCCTATGAGCTGCTTGTTGCGTATGACCTCTGTCGCCGCCCTCGAGCGCTCTATTGTCTCGGCGAAGACGCTGTCCCGGCGGGAGCGTTTCTCTATTATCTCTTCCGTATAGCGTTTCTCCTCCACCTGTGTGGTACGGTCCTGGTATATGTATGCCACGGCTATGAGCGCCATGGGTATGGCATAAGCCAGTGTGCGCGTCATGATGCCCCTGACACTCTTTCTCCGCCATGTGGCGAAGATATCAGCCAGATAGACCTTCACGCAGTTTGTCGTCGTCACTCCCGTAGCGACGAGCGTGAGCAGGAGCATCTGCCACAGCCTCGGGACACGCCCCCGCTGTATCGCTCTCGCGGCGATATAGACAGCCGTCAGCAGCAGAGGGAGGGAGAGTGTCATGTGGTCGGGGGTGAAGATTGTCAGCATGACGTGTGAGAAGGAGAAGAAGAAGAACGTCAAGAGGAGGCTGTCGGCCATGCAGACACCTATCACCCGCCTCATGATGCGGTACATAAGCATCCACGACACGAGGCTGGCAATGGCCCATACGACAGCGACGATGTGTATGGCACAGTTTATCCCTGTGACATCCCTCAGCCACATGTTCAGCTCAGAGAGCGGCCACACCATGGCCGCAAGCAGCGGGTGGCGCGACAGGGCGTAGAGCGGGCGCCACTTGCTTATTATGATATACGTATAAGAGTCGAATCCCGAGACCTCAAACTTGTTCCAGAAGGCGGTCCAGAAACCCACCCTCGGATTTGTCCACAGGTCATAATGATAGAACAGCATCATGACATTGAGGGCCACGATGACTGCCAGTCCAGCCAGCAGGACGATGGCTGTCTCTCTTTTGTTTCTTGTCATGAGGCTCATATCATGTAGGATATTATGAGATACAGGTTATTGGCCCAGCACCATAGCGTTGTGACAACAATCAGCGAGCGCACCGTCCTGAGCCAGCGTGACTGGGCGGCAACCCCTCCGAGGCTCTTCAGCACGAACGCCATGGCTATAGGGATGACGAACAGATAATGTGGAGACATGATGTATATCTCGTTGATGCCGAATCCCAGTCCGACATGCAGCGCCATATCCATCATGAAGAACGACATTGTCGTCCACATGAGCAGACTTTTCCTTCCGAGCCATATGCCGGCGGCGAAGAGCAGGATTATCAGTGCCTCGAAGACATAATGCATGGGGCATCGGTATCTGACGATGACGGGGCGGTCACGCAGCACATCGCCAAGGAGATAGTCGCTGTGCAGCACGATGGCCTCCCCGAAGAGGTTCTCTACGGCTGTGTCCCAGCGTGGCGTGGTGATATCGGTCCATCTCATGAACTCTCCCCTCGCTATCGGTTTGCCCGTATTGCGGTTCCATATCTTCTTATGGTCAGCGCGGTATTTCGCCACGGCGCGTTTCTGCTTTATCTCTTTGACCATCTTCTCCACCTTTGCAGAGTCGGCCGCGCCTATCGAGTCTCTCACCTCCTGGCGTATCTGCTCTGTCTGCTCGCGGCTCTTCTTCATCTTCAGCTCATGGCGTGCCATCTCTTTCGGCCACACGAAAGTGCGGTATTCCCACCGTGCGAAGCCCCATATAATCAGCGACGGGAGTATGACGGCCAAGACGAGGAATCCCGGGCGGAAGAATCTCATGCGGCGTGTGGTGAGGGCGGCGAGGAACACTTTCAGTCCGTTATTGAGCGATATGCCTGCCGTAAGGACGAAAAGCGCTGTCGTCTGCCATGCGTTCAGTGCCGACCCTCTCTTCAGTTTCATGCCCGCGATGTAGAGAGTCATGAGGAGTGCCGCCATGGAGAGTATGAAATGGTCGGGCACCATCGTGGAGAGCATGATGAAGGCGAAGCCGTAATACATGGCGCAGAGCATATAGGCGTCATTCCGCCCTATCCCTATTATTCTCGCGAGGATGCGGAAGAGGAATATGCACGAATATACCGAGCAGAGCACGAGGAACACTGCTGTCACGATGGTGGCGAAGTTTGTCCCTGTCAGAATCATCAGCCCCTGGTTCATCTGGTTAAGGGGCCAGAGCATGAATGCCAGCAGCGGATGGCGATAGACATTATAGACAGTGTCCCAGTTAGACAGAAGCTCATAGGTGAGAGGGTCGAATCCCGATATGTGGAACGTCCTCACAAAGAGCCGGTGGTATGAGTCGCTCAGCTGACTGAACGAGCCATAGTATTTCACGACGGTCAGTGTATTGAGCAATGCGAATATAATGGCCGACGTGAATGCCAGCATCCGCTCCTCTGGATATATGCGGAAGATGTTCAGTATTCTACGCATGATTCGTATATCTTTATGTATTTCTCTGCCACAGCGGCCTCGCTGTATTCCTTCTCGACTTTCTCACGGCATCTCGTCCCTAACCCACTGGCGTTCTGTAGGACATAAGCCAGTCCCTCGGCGAGGTCGGCGGCATCGCGGTAGCGTGCCACATAGCCATTCTCTTTATGGCCTATCATCTCTGGTATGCCTCCGACAGCGAACCCCACACATGGTGTCCCGCACGCCATGGCTTCCATGATGGTGTTGGGGAGATTCTCTGAGAGCGACGGGAGGACAAAAGCGTCGGCAGCCGAATAAGCCTTGCGGATGGTGTCGGGGTCGCTGATATATCCCATGGCGTGTACCCTTGTGCCCTCAAGACGCTCTGAGATGCCCGTCTCCCGCGAGCCGAGCATCACCAGCTCTATATCCTCATCGCCCGTCATCTTTATAGCCTCGACGAGATAGTCCATGCCTTTGTACGGGTTGCTGACACTCTGCGCGACGAAGAGCAGGAGCTTCTTGTCGTGCGGGAGACGGAGAGCGTCACGTGATGATGCCTTGTCCTGAGGGGCGTAAAACGCTGTGTCGATGGGATTTGGCACAACACGCACATCCTGTCCGGCGAGCAGCGAGCTTCTCATGGCCTCTCCCCTGAGCCACCGGCTGCATGTGACGAATGTCATCCGATGGTCGGCATAGAGGGCTTGCTTCTTCTTCCAGACACGGTGAGAGAGGTCAGCAGCGCCGCGCAGCCTGAGATACTGGCAGTCGCCACATTCTCTCATGAAATGGTCACATCCCATTGTCAGATGGCATATTCCTGTCGCGGCCCATGCGTCGTGCATAGTCCACACGACACGTTTCCCGCTGTCAATGATGCGCCTTATGGTCTTCAGCGACAGCATACCCTGGTTTATCCAGTGGAGATGTATCACATCGGCACTCCTGAAAGCCTCTGTCTTCAATATGTCCTCCCCACAGCACGCGGTGTCTATAGCATAGAGATGTTTTGTGGAGAAGAGGTTATGGGCGAATATCGACATTCGCTCCATGACGAAAGGCATGGACTTTCCCTTTATCACACCCTTCCGGCTGACCATCATCTCTGTCTCCACGCCACGTCCTTGCAATGCCTTTGTGAGGCGTGATGCCGCTATCGCCGCTCCTCCGGCATTGCGGTATGTGCTTATTATGAGGACCTTCTTCATTCTGTCATTTTGTTTCTTACACATCGGCAGGCTCATATCATGCGCCTTTCCGGCTATGTCTCCGCGCCCAGCCGTGAGTCTCTCCCCTGCCCTTCTGTTGCCTACATCCTTCTGAGCATCTCCACGACGACTTTCCAGATATTGTCTATTGTTGACATCTGGACATGCTCGTTGGTGCTGTGGGGCTCTATTATGCGCGGGCCGATGCTCGCAATATGCAGTCCGGGGAATTTCTCCACGAGGAATCCGGCCTCCAGGACGAAGTGCATATTTACTTTCCTCGGAGTGAAGCCCAGCACATCGTTGAATGTCTCACATGCCAGCCTGACGGTCTCGTTGTCCTCGTCCTCTTTCCATGCCGGGGCTTTCATGACGGTCTCCACCCTCGCCCCGCTCACTTCGAGTATGCGTGCTATCTGCCCTGCGAGATTCTCCATCGCCTCGTTGTCGAAGCTACGGGTGTGGGTTGTCATGACGATGGTGTTGTCCTCCACTCTCAATGTCCCGATATTGTTGCTTGTCATGGCCGTTGTATCGTCGAGCATCGCTGTCGGGCCGGTAGGTATTCCGTTTATTGAAGCCAGCAGCAGATGGGTTGTATCCTCGTCGGCGACAGGGCCTCGCCATATACCTCTCTGGCAGTCAACCTGCAATTCTGGGTCTGTCCCGGCATATTGTCTCTCAAGAGCCTCATCACATTGTGTCACGAGCGTCTCGAAATTCTCCACGTCGCTCTCTGGTATGACAATCTTCGCCTGTGCCTGTCCCGGAATTGACGCGGCCGCGTCGCCTCCGCCTATGGTGGCTATATACAGTTTTATATCCCTCTGTCTTACAGCGACAAGGAGCAGGTTGGCGAGAATCTTTATTGCGTTGCCACGGTGCTTTGTTATATCCACGCCGCTGTGTCCGCCCTTTCCTCCGCTGACGACGACATCAAAGGCGGTATATCCCTTGGGCATTGCTATGCGTCGCCACGCCATCGTGGCTTTCTGCATGAAGGCTCCCGCCGCTCCTGTCGTTATCTCGTCATACGCCTCAGAGTCAAGGTTGAGGACACGGCGTCCCTTTATGAAGTCATGGCTCATGGCTATCGCGCCACTCATGCCGTCCTCCTCGTTGGTTGTCGTCAGCACCTCAAGGCGTGGGTGGCTGAGGGTCTTGTCGGCAAGTATGGCGAGAGCCATGGAGAGCCCTATGCCATTGTCCGCGCCGAGCGAGGTGCCGTCGGCGTACATCCAGCTCTCTCCGTCGCTGTCGGTCCTCACGACTGGCACGATGGGGTCGGCCAGGGCATTGAACCTACGCCCCTGTTCTGCCACGCAGACCATGTCACAATGGTTGAGTATGACCACAGGCTCGTGGTCCTCATATCCTGGCGACGCGGGTTTCTCTATGACAGTGCAGTTCTCATTGTCGCGTCGCCATGTGAGGCCATGGGTGTCGGCGAAACGGCAGAGGTAGTCGGCTATGCGCTCCTCATGGTGGGAGGGACGGGGGATGTTGTTTATCTCGCTGAATATCTTGTAGTACATAAGGCTGGAATGGAGGTTGAGGGTTAGAGGGGGGATCAGCCAAAAACGGCTGATGCATGGGCTTGGGATGGAGGGGATTGGAGGTAGGGATGGAGGGGATTGGGGGTATGAATGGAGCGTTAGGGGCTACGGTCTGAAGGCGTTGACGGTGTCGATGACATACTGGCATTCGCTGTCGGTCATGGCCTGGTTGCAGGGGAGGGAGAGTTCCTCACGGTGTATCTGCTCTGTGACGGGAAGCACCATGGTGTTCCATTCGGCATAAGCCCGCTGCTTGTGGGGCGGCACAGGGTAGTGGATCATGGTTGCTATGCCATTGTCGGCGAGATATTTCTGGAGGCTGTCCCGCTCCTCACATCTGGCGGCGAAGATGTGGAACACCCCGCTCTCTGGCGGCATCATGACGTCATTGTTTGTTATCCCGCTGATATACCTGTGGGCTATGGCCTGCCTGCGGGCGTTATCCTCATCGAGACACCTCAGCTTCACTCTCAGCACAGCCGCCTGAATCTCGTCCATACGTGAGTTGCGTCCCTTATAGCGGAAGACATATTTCTCTTCCGACCCATAGTTGCCTATCATCCTCACCGTCCGGGCTATCGTGTCATTGTCTGTTACGACGCATCCCGCATCGCCCAGCGAGCCAAGGTTCTTGCCGGGATAGAACGAGTAGGCGGCACAGTTCTCCATGCCCTCTCTGGCCCCCTGGCGCAGCAGTCCGTGGGCTTGTGCGCAGTCTTCAATAAGTATCAGTCCGCGCTCACGGCATATCTGGCCTATCCTCTCGTCATAAGCGTTGTAGCCATAGAGATGGACTATCATCACGGCGCGTGTACGCTCTGTCAGCGCGACACGTATCCTGGCCGCGTCAATCTGGAAGTTGTCGGCCCTCGGCTCTACGGGGACAGGCTTCAGCCCACACTCGCTGACGGCGAGGATAGAGGCTATATAGGTGTTGGCCGGCACTATTATCTCGTCGCCCGGGGCTATCTTCCCATGCTCCATATAGGCTCTGAGTATCAGCGTCAGGGCGTCAAGCCCATTGCCACATCCTATGCAGTGTCTGTAGCCTGTATAACGCGCATACTCTTCCTCGAACAGCCTTGTCTCCTCACCATGCAGATACCATCCTCCCGCCACGACTCTTGTCACAGCGTCACGTATCTCATCCCCATGCATGGATGTTATGGCTTTGAGCGAAAGGTATGGTATATTCATCTTCTTCATGGTGTATGTGATAGGTGTTTAAGGCTTGGGATATGCTGTAAGGAAAGGGGTACAATCATTTCTTACGTCCGAAATCGGCCGGTATCTCTCCCCATTCCTTTGTGTCCCATTTCAGTATCGGGACACGGAAGGTATGTGTCTTGAGCCATGTCTCGGCTCGCTGTATGATGTCATAGAGCTGTTCTGTCTCGCTGTCCCGCTTCAGTGTGGTCTTGCATTTCTTGTTTCTGACCCATATCTGTGCGTTCACCGAGTCGGAGTATATGACAGTGTTTCTCACGCCTTTCTGTTCCATCAGCGCGAGGGCATGCACTATGGCAAGAAACTCCCCGATGTTGTTAGTCCCGTGGAGGGGTCCGAAATGGAATATCCTTTTTCCTGTCGCGACATCCACGGCCTGGTATTCCATAGGTCCGGGATTGCCCGAACAGGCTGCGTCAACGGCCCATGCGCTTGTTCTTCTCTGTGTCTCAGGCATTCGGTTTTCTCTATAGGTGGGTTCTATTAATTCGCTTTGCTGGCTTTCGTGGTTTATTTTCGAGGTCAAATTGCGAGTTGAAGAGCAAGCGTAGCGGGCTACGTGACCGATGAAACTTGCAGTTTGACTTTGTCTTACTCCTTCGCGCCTCGGCCATTAAAGCAAGCTTTATGGCTCTCGGCTTGGCGTCGTTTGTACCGAAAAGAATCCGAAAGACAACAGAACGTAAACCCCATATTATTAAATCTTTTTGACGGTGGGCATTAATAGAACCCACCTGTATTTTCACGGCAGGCTCTATGCCGCCCACATTCCGTATGGTTGGTGTGGACACGTATAAAGCCTGCCGTGGTGGTGTGGTCGTTATGGTTCGTTACATTCTCTCTGGCACTTCGATGCCCAAGAGGGTCATGGCGTTCTTTATTGTCTTAGCCACATTGCGTGCTATGAGCAGACGCTGCTTCTTCAGTTCCACGGTCTCGGCATTGAGGATGCTATAGTCATGGTAGAACTGGTTGAACTGCTTGGTCAGCTCGTAACAGTATGTCGCGATGCCCGACGGACTGAAGTCCTTGCCAGCCTGTGCCACAGCGTCGGCATACTGGCTTATCTTCTGTATGAGGTCTGTCTCCTTTGTCTCGAGCGGTGTGCCCTTGACGGCCTCGGCTGTGAGACCCTCGGCCTCTGCCTTGCGCAGTATGGAGCGGATGCGGGCGTAGGTGTATTGTATGAACGGGCCTGTGTTTCCGTTGAAGTCTATCGACTCGTCAGGGTTGAAGAGCATGTTCTTGCGGGCATCGACCTTGAGGATGAAATATTTCAACGCTCCGAGGCCGACGACGCGAGCCACCTCCTGTTTCTCGTCCTCTGACATGTCGGCGAACTTCCCGAGCTCGTCGCTTGTCTGCCTTGCCTCGGCTATCATGGCCGCCATGAGGTCGTCGGCATCGACGACAGTGCCCTCTCTCGACTTCATCTTTCCGTTAGGCAGCTCTACCATGCCGTAAGAGAAGTGGACAAGGTCTTTGCCCCACTTGAATCCAAGCTTGTCGAGGAGTATGGCGAGCACCTGGAAGTGGTAGTTCTGCTCGTTGCCGACAACGTATATCATACGGTCGATAGGGAAGTCCTGGAAGCGCAGCTTCGCGGTGCCGATGTCCTGTGTCATATATACCGATGTGCCGTCAGAGCGCAAGAGGAGCTTCTCGTCGAGACCCTCGGCGGTGAGGTCTGCCCATACCGAGTTGTCCGGACGGCGGTAGAAGAAGCCTTTCTCCAGACCTTCCTCAACCTTCTCCTTGCCCTCAAGATATGTGTCTGACTCGTAGTATATCTTGTCGAACGACACGCCCATCATCTTGTATGTCTCGTCGAATCCGGCATATACCCACTCATTCATCTTCTTCCACAGGCCGCGCACTTCTGGGTCGTTCTGCTCCCATTTGACGAGCATCTCGTGTGCCTCGACAATCAGAGGGGCCTCTTTCTTGGCCTTCTCCTCGGCCTCGCCAGGCTCCATGCCCTCAGCGGCGAACTTGGCTGCGAGGTCTTTTATCTCCTCACGGTAGTGCTTGTCGAAGAGGACATAGTAGTCGCCAATGAGGTGGTCGCCCTTCTTCCCTGATGTCTCGGGTGTCTCGCCATTGCCCCATTTGAGCCATGCGAGCATCGACTTGCAGATGTGTATGCCACGGTCGTTGACGATATTTGTCTTCACAACCTTGTTGCCGTTGGCCTCCATAATCTTCGCCAGCGACCATCCGAGGAGGTTGTTGCGGACATGTCCGAGGTGGAGAGGCTTGTTGGTGTTAGGCGATGAGTACTCGATCATGACGAGGGGAGAGGCGTCGGTGGCGGCCTTCTCGCCAAAATGCGGGTCGCTGTCCATCTGCCTGAGCAGCTCCTGCCATGCCTCTGGGGCAATGGTGAGGTTAAGGAATCCCTTCACGACATTGAATGTCTCCACCACGCCGCTGTGCTCCACGAGATACTGGCCTATCTCCTGAGCGACATCCTCGGGGCGTTTGCGTGCCGCCTTGACAAAGGGGAACACGACGAGGGTCACACTTCCCTCAAACTCGCTGCGTGTCTTCTGCAGCTGCACCATCTGCTCTGAGGCCTCGAGGCCGTAGAGCGTCTTGACAGCCTCAAGGGCTGTGCTTTCTATTTTATTTAATATTTCCATAATTTCGGGTTGTCAAAACTTCTCTCATGAGCCATACCGGGTGGCGTATGCCGGCAGGATGTGTCATGCCGAAAGCCTCACAGTGGCGGGCGCGTCATGCCGAAAGCCGGCAGGCCACAGGCCACACGGGCAGAGGGGTCGCTGACGATGGCTGGCCACGGAATGGCGGGCAGAGGAAGTATATTGGGTACAAAAGTAACAATATTTTTCCACAAAGCAAAGCTTTGCCCCATGTTCATGCCATCTTTTTCATATATTTTTATTGTTTCCGACTGTCGGCTGGTGATTTTGGGCTGTCATAAGGGGGTGTTTGATGATTATCTGTCTGAATGGCGAGGAGTGTGGGGACGACGCTCGGGGAACACGGGGAAGCGCCCACAAACGACATGTTTTCGTCAGCCTCAAATCATGCCGGAGAATGAGTGAGGCAGGAGACAGACGCTGACAGCCATCCTCCTCCTCATGCATCCATGGCAGCCAGTCCCATCGTTGATGGCATTCGTACAGTCCAACTTCCGCCACGAGTTGCCCGGCCCATCAATTTTCGCCCATTTCATCGGGATTTTTCATTATTACTGTCTGGCAAAACAGGAATAGTAAGCAATACTGATGAGGGGCTCATTGGTATTGGATGACAGCCTCATTGGTAGCCTTTGAGAGGCTCATTCAGCACAAATGGGATTATTGCCGATAATGCAAGAAAACTGTAAGCAACCGCCCAGCCATCGCTTTCAATCTGTAAGCGGCGGAGTGCAGGCCGCAATGTGTCCCACGACGACTTCTTGGCAGGCCATACACGGGCACAGAGACATGTGCAGGATGGCATCATGGCAAAGGCCGCCAGACTCACAGCGACAGACAAGGGCAGACACCTCACAGCCATGGAAAAGGCCTGTGGTGTCTGCCCTTGATTACGAGACGGGGGATGATTGTTTCTGCCTGTGTTCACAGGGCTACAAGCCCTACTGCCCGAAAAAGCCCAAGCCGCCAACGGGAATGGCAGATTATGACGGCGGAATGCTATTTGTTGAATCCCTTATCTGTCAGGAACTCCCATATACGGTCGAGGAAAGTGCGGCTGCCAGTCTGTGGAGAGCTGGCTCTCTGGAAGCAGTGTTTCCTCAGCGCGAGGGTATGCAGCTCGCTCTGTACGCCCATAGCCCTCATCTTCTCCCAGCATTTGACAGAGTTCATGGCAGCCCATCCGTCGGCATCGCCGTGAATGAACAGCGTCGGCGCTGTCTTCAGGTCGAACGAGAACTCCGGGACGAGGACATCCGTGTCCTCATTGCCTCCGTGGATATTATTCTCGTCGGCACCGTCGGTGAGGACGTATGCGGGATATATGGCGACACCCCACTGCACATCGCAAGGCAGGCGGTCGATGTCATCAACAGGGAGATACGACTTGTGGCATGACGATGTGACGCCCATGAGCGTCAGATGTCCGCCGGCCGAGCATCCCATGATGCCTATGCGCGAAGGGTCGAGTCCGCGCCCAGCAGCCTCTTTCCTGACGATGCGTATAGTGCGCTGGAGGTCCTGCCATGCCGTGGTATGCTTGGCGAGATTCTCCGGACGCGGGGTGCGGTATTTGAGTGTGACGACGGCCATGCCCTTGTCGTTGAGGTATTGTCTGACAGGGGCGACCTCAAAGCCGTCAGGGTCATTGCGCACATACGCGCCGCCAGAATAGACTATCTGTATGGCCCTGGTCGATAGGGTGTCGGGGATATGCCATTCGATATATGGGCGGCACTGGTGGTCCTGGGCATCGGGCATGGCTCCCTCCGGCCATATTTCGGCCTTCGTCACGCCGGCCCTCTTGTCCCTGACGCTGTCCATAATCAGTGTTTCCTTGCCCACGTCGCCCATGAACCCCATCTGTCTCATGAACTCCACCGCTCTCTCCATGCCATAGACACCGTGGCCCTTGTCGGGGTAGAGATGCAGCTCGGCGGGGATGCCCATCCTCCTTAACTGTCTGTAAACGAGTGTGGATGTCATCGGGGTGTAAGGGTCGCAGCCTCCGTGATGGAGGCTCATGGGGCATGTCTTGCTGTCGAAGCGGAAGACGGGACTTAGCGTCACGTCTGTGCCATAGCCATCACGGGTGGCCGGAGTGCCAAGCTCGCCGTCGGTGGTGCCATAGGCCGGGGCGTTGACGATGGCCCAGTTGATGTGGCACGGTATGCTGTCTGTCTTATCGACAGGCGTGTAGGCACGGGTCTGGGAGCTGGTGGCGAGGAGCAGTGCGAGATGTGAGCCGGCCGACATGGATATCGTTCCGATGCGCTCGGGGTCATAGCCACGCTTGGAGGCTTCCTTGCGCACAAGGCGCACGGCACGCTGTCCGTCCTCCCACGCTGTCTGATAGATAGGCAGGGAGACAGGGCGCGGAGTGCGATAGACGAAGTTGACACACTGGAATCCAAGCTCTGTAAGCCTCTCAGCCCAACGCTTCACATGGCCCACATCACAGCATTTCTGATATGCGCCGCCAGAGATGAGTATCATGCAGGCGCCATTGCGCTTGTCGGGACGTGGCGGAGCATACCATTCGAGATATGGCGTGCGGTGGCGGTCAGGATTGAACGTGGGGCTTGCCACCTCGTCGGTCATCGCCGCTATCTGATGTCCCTGAGCGTTAGGCATTTTGCCTTTAGGCCACACCGGCACACGGTCGGCGGCAGAGAGTATGACGCTGAGGAGCAGGGTGGCTGTTAAGAGAAAGAGTCTTTTCATTGTGTATGGGTTTGTAGGTTATTGGTCATGACACCGTCATGTGTCAAGATGCAAAGTTATCAGAAAACAGAGAGAACACAAAATTTATCGCCGTTTTTTTGAGTTAGGATGTTCAAAATGTGACTTCCTCGTGGCCAAGAGAGGCAAAAAGGCACACGCGGACAGGCGTGGTAAAGCGCATGGACACCCCCGTAAAGGAAAAAGGCAGGATGACAAACAGGAGAGCCGTTTGTATGACATAAATGGCTTTTTTCTCCTTATTTATAGTCAATAAACCTAAAAAAATCAAGATAAATCTATAAATAAACCATTTAGATAGAGTGAAAATGATGATTTTAAAATATTTCTGATTAATTTTGCAACGTTTTAGGTATGCCATGCCTTGGGGGAATAACATTCCTGAAAAACGAAAAGAGACAAAACAAAAATGCTTCCATTGTGAAGACGAAGGCATAGGAAACAAGAAACACAACGCCACAGAATGGCGTAAGACGCAATAATACAGCCCTGTGACAGCTGTCACCTACATAGCCTGGCACACATGCCAGCACAGCCAAAGGCCATGACAGCCTGCCACCACAACGCTGAATCACAACAAGAATAATGACGACAAGACAACATCTAAAAACAATCCTCACAGCCGCCACAGCGCTTATAGCCGTGCTGACAATGGCAACGTCATGTCTCTCTGACGACGAGACAGAGATCATCATGTATGACGACGCGGCCATAACATCATTCAAGATAGGCACACTGAACCAGACGGTATATACAAAGGGCTCACAAGGACAGGACTCATCATACATCAAGACAATCGACCTTGACACATGCCTCTTCACCATCGACCAGGAGAAAGGGCTGATATACAACCTCGACTCTCTCCCGAAGGGTGTCATGACAGACAAGTGTATGCCAACCGTGAGCACCAAGAACTCCGGATACGCGTATGTCAAGCATATCGACAACGACTCGCTGATGTACATCGGAGGAGACTCCATAGACTTCTCTGTGCCACGTGTCTTACGCTGCTTCGCCAACGACCTCTCATGGTCGAAAGACTATACGGTGGAGGTGCGCGTCCACACACAGGCCCTTGACACCCTCTACTGGTACCGCAAGGATGATGCCTCACACCTCGGGGCGCTGACAGGTCTGCGCTCAATGATGTGGGGCGACAACATCGTAGCCTACGGTACGGACAACGGAAAGGCCAAGGCATACACAACAAGCTCTAAGGACGGGAACAACTGGACAGAGCTGACAATGCCGTCAGCATCTGCGACAATAAGCATGGCAAACGACGGCAGAACGCTATACATGCTTGACAGCGAGAGAGACCTTTACGCCTCGGCCGACGGCATGACATGGCAGAGCGTGGCAAAGGGAACACCCGCAACACGGCTGCTGACAACATCAAGGCAGGGGATATACGCCCTCGCCGAGAACGGAGGGGTGACATCGTCGGCCGACGGTGGCGTGACATGGACGACAGACGGGCTTGACGGCACGGCCGACGCACTGCCTGTAAAGGACATTAACGCATTCACCACACCATCACGCTCTAACGCCGACCTCGACATCATTTACCTCATAGGCAACAGGGAGAATGCGGCTGACTCAACATGTGTCGTGTGGACAAAGGTTGTGGACAACCAGAACGCGGCAGCGACACAGCCATGGATGTACCAGCCGTTCACCTCTGAGACATGGCACCACGCGCCTTCTGTGGCGGCTCTGAGCGTCATACCATACGCCGGCGGACTCATGATGACGGGCGGAAAAGGCCTCGGGACATGCACAGAAAGGGCATTCATGAAGGTGTGGTTCTCACGCGATAACGGACTGAACTGGTGGACAGACTCACGCCTATTCCTGCCTGAAGGCATGAGATGCAGCGAGAGCGAGTTCACAATGGTGGCCGACAGATATGGCTGTGTATGGCTCATATGCGGCGGCACAGGACAGGTATGGCGAGGCTTCATGAGCCAGTACACATGGAGATAAGCCGGGGGGAAGGCCACAGGACGCTATAACAAGCGCGGCAGCCTCATCACAACAATTCACAAGCCCTGCACGCATGGGGCTGAAAGCGACAAAAAGAGAAGACAGAATGCTGAGACACCTTATTATAATAATGCTCATGATGACGGCGGCGCCGGTGGTTACTGTGGCACAGGACGAACCGATATACCGCCGTGAGATAGGTGTCGGCATTGGCATGACAACATATCTCGGCGACTTCAACGGCAAGCTGACAGAGGGTATGCAGCCGGCGGCAAGCCTCATATACAGGCATAACCTCTCGGTGTTCTCTGCCATAAGGGTCGATGTGGGATTCTCAAAACTGAAGGGCTCAAGCACCAACAACACGACTTACTACCCCGGGCTGGCCGACGAGCCGTACTCTTTCAGCCGCTCTATGGCCGACCTCAACATCGTCTTCGAGTATAACTTCTGGCCGTACGGGACAGGAAGGGAATACCGTGGCGCCGTGCCCCTGACACCTTATATATTCGGAGGATTAGGGGCGACAATGGCAACAGGCGACCCGAAGACTGTCGTCACAGCGAACATCCCCCTCGGACTGGGACTGAAATACAAGGTCTCACCACGACTGAACATAAACCTCGAATGGGCTTTCCACGCCTCGCTGAGCGACAAGCTCGACGGAATGGAATCGCCATACGGCATAAAGAGCAGCGGAGTGTTCAAGAACACAGACTGCTACTCGACACTGCGCCTCGCACTGACATACAGCTTCTCGCCGAAGTGTCCTACATGTAACAAGGACGACTGGTAAGCAGAGGAAACACCCAAGGCATACGAGCCGCACACGGCAGAATGGCCTGAACGGCCGCAAGACGGCACGAGACAGGCCACAAGGTATATTGAGAGCGGCATCATGCCGACACAACACATACTCCTGAACCATCATACAAATACATAAATGAACAATATCCCACAACACATAGCCATCATCATGGACGGCAACGGACGATGGGCAAAGGCTCAGGGAAAGCCACGCTCATACGGCCACCAGGCTGGAGTGGAGTCGATAACACGCATAGCGGCAGAAAGCGCACGGATAGGTGTGAGACACCTGACAGTATATGCCTTCTCGACAGAAAACTGGAACAGACCGGCCGATGAGGTGTCTGCACTGATGGGGCTCGTGCTGACAGCACTTGAGGAAGAGGTGTTCCAGAAGAATGACATACGCTTCAATGTGATAGGCGACAGGTCACGTCTGCCAGAAGATGTCAACAAGAAACTGAGAAGCGTGGAGCACAACACCGCCGGAAACAAGACCATGACCCTCACCGCAGCCCTCAGCTACTCATCACGTTGGGAGATAACTGATGCCGTAAGGAGCATAGCCCAGAAAGCCAAAGACGGGACACTGAGCCCTGACGACATAGACGACAGCGTCGTGAGCGGACATCTGCAGACTGCCGGCACGCCTGACCCTGACCTCCTCATACGCACAGGAGGCGAGCAGAGAATATCAAACTACCTGCTGTGGCAGATAGCATACACCGAGCTGTACTTCACTGACACATACTGGCCTGACTTCCGTGAGAGCCATCTGCATGAGGCCATAGAATGGTATCAGCAAAGACAGAGACGATACGGCATGACAGGCGAGCAGGTGGAGGAAACTGTCTGAGGCAGACAAAAGCACAACTGACACTGATTACAGATTAGAAGGCCATGAGGCGGATATAACCCGACGCCCACGCCAAACAAACATACAGGAAAGGCACAGCCAAAGCTTTGTATCACGAGCGACGACAACAACAGCGGTATAATGAAGCGACTGGAAAAGCCTATAACGTACAGATGAGGAAAACAATACTACTACTGACCATGCTCCTCGCCACAATATCACAGGCTGTGGCACAGGACAAGATTGTCAATCCGGAGATAACTTACGCCGGCAATCCACGCAGCGTAACAATAGGAGGACTGAATGTGAGCGGCATAGAAGGATATGAGGACTATATGCTGCTGAGCATCTCAGGGCTCTCTGTCGGGCAGGAGATACAGCTGCCAGGACCAGAGATAACCGAGGCCGTGAAGAGATACTGGAAGCACGGACTGTTCTCTGACGTCACCATCGCGGCAGACTCGCTCGTCGGAGACAACGTCTATCTGCACATATACCTCAAGGCAAGGCCACGTGTATCAACCATCAACTATATAGGCATAAAGAAGTCTGAGCGCGAGGATATGGAACAGAAGCTCGGACTATTGAAAGGCGCACAGATAACGCCTAACATGATAGCGCGAGCAAAGACACTCGCAAAGAAATACTTCGATGACAAGGGATTCAACAATGCCGAGATAAACATCAGGCAGAGAGAGGACGTGGCGGAGAAGAACAAGGTTATCCTCGATGTCGATATCGACAAGAAGGACAAGATGAAGATACACCAGATCACCATCGACGGAAACAACAGTCTCAGTCTGAAGAAGATAAAGGGCGGGCTGTTCAAGAAGGGTGCGCTGTCAAAGACAAATGAGGCAGGAAAGCTTTACTCTTTCTTCAAGGCGAAGAAATACACACCTGAGAGATACAAGACCGACAAACAGAACCTCATAGACAAGTATAACGAGCTGGGATACCGTGACGCCGTGATCATCGAAGACAGCGTATCGCCCTACGACGACAAGCACGTCAACGTATATATAAAGGTCGATGAGGGACAGAAATACTATGTCCGCAACATCAAATGGGTGGGCAACACGGTGTATAACACCGACCAGCTGTCGGCCGTCCTCGGCATGGAGAAGGGCGACGTGTATAACCAGAAACTCATACACAAACGTCTCAGCGAGGATGAGGATGCCGTCGGAAACATGTACTGGAACCACGGATACATCTTCTACCGCCTCGACCCTACTGAGGTGAACATCGTCGGAGACTCCATAGACCTCGAGATGAGAATCATGGAGGGACAGCAGGCACACATCAACAAGGTGCGCATCAACGGCAACGACCGTGTCTATGAGAAGGTCATACGCCGCGAGATGAGAACAAAGCCGGGCGATCTCTTCTCAAAGGAGGCTCTGCAGCGTACACAAAGAGAGCTGGCCACAATGGGACATTTTGACCCGGAGCAGATAATGCCTGATGTCAAGCCTGACTATGAGAACGGCAATGTGAACATCGACTGGAACCTCGTCTCCAAGTCAAACGACCAGGTGGAGCTGTCGCTCGGATGGGGACAGACAGGTGTCATAGGACGTGTCGGCCTGAAACTGAACAACTTCTCCATGGCCAACCTCTTCAACAAGAACAAGGAACACCGTGGCATTATGCCTATCGGAGACGGCGAGGTGATGTCGCTCGGAGCACAGACAAACGGCACATACTACCAGTCGTACAACGTAAGCTACTCGACAGGATGGTTCGGAGGAAAGCGTCCAGTACAGTTCAGCGTAGGTGCCTACTACTCACGACAGACCGACGTGTCATCGACATACTACAACTCTGGCTATATGAACAACTACTATAACTATCTCTATGGTTATGGCAGCAACTCATACTACAACAGCTACGAGAACTATTATGACCCAGACAAGTACATACAGCTGTTCGGCGCGAGCCTCGGATGGGGCAAGCGTCTCCGCTGGCCTGACGATTATTTCCAGCTGTCAGTGTCTGTGGCATTCACCCGGTACATGCTGAAGAACTGGCGATACTTCCTTATCTCTACGGGCAACTGTAACAACCTCAACTTCAACATAGCCCTCACACGCCAGTCGGTTGACAACCAGCTCTTCCCACGTCATGGCTCAGAGTTCGAGCTGTCGCTCTCCGTCACACCGCCATGGTCATCGTTCGACGGCAAGGACTATAAGAACCTCGCCACCAACTCACAGTCGGCAACCTACCAGAAGGAGCAGCAGGAGAAGTACCGCTGGATAGAATACCATAAGTGGAAGTTCAAGTCAAGGACATACACCGCCCTCACAGGAGGCACGAAATGTCTTGTCCTCATGACACGAGTAGAGCTTGGCATCCTCGGCTCATATAACAAATACAAGCGTTCTCCATTCGAGACATACTACATGGGTGGTGACGGCATGTCAGGCTATTCTACCACATACGCTGAGGAGACAATAGGCCTGCGTGGTTATGAGAATGGCTCGCTGACACCAAATGGCGCTGCGGGATACGCCTACGACCGCTTCGCTGTTGAGTTGAGATACCCATTGCTGCTCGGCAACACCACTATCTACGGTCTCTGTTTCGCTGAGGGTGGTAACGCATGGACAGAGCCAAAGAAGTTCAACCCGTTCGACATGAAACGCTCGGCAGGTGTCGGCATCCGTATATTCCTGCCTATGGTCGGCCTGATGGGTATCGACTGGGCTTACGGTTTCGACAAGGTATATGGCACAAAGGGCGGCTCACAGTTCCACTTCATCCTCGGACAGGAATTCTAAACATTATCCCGAAAGGAGACATAGGCTGATGACAGGAAGACACGACCGGACAATCTGCCGTCTGTCTCCTGAGGAAAAAGACAACAAATCATACACGTAAGAATATGAGAAAGCAGATTTTCGCGATAGTCATCATTGCCATCGCCATGATGACAGCAGGCTCTACAGAGCTGAGGGCACAGAAGTATGCGCTCCTTGACATGGAATACATACTCAAGAACATCCCTGCCTATGAGCGCGCCAACGAGCAATTGTCACAGGTAAGCAAGAAATGGCAGGCTGAGGTAGAGGCTCTCAACAATGCCGCTGCGACACTCTACAAGAACTATCAGAATGAGATTGTCTTCCTCTCACAGGAGCAGAAGAAGGCACGCCAGCAGGCTATCATGGACAAGGAGAAAGAGGCTTCAGACCTGAAGAAGAAATACTTCGGCCCAGAGGGAGAGCTGTTCAAGAAGCGCGAGGCACTCATGACACCTATTCAGGACGAGATATACAACACAGTGAAAGAGATAGCCGAGATGAGAGGGTACTCTCTTGTCATCGACCGCTCGGCAGACAACGGCATCATCTATGGCTCGCCAAAGGTAGATATATCTAACGAAGTGCTCCAGAAGTTGGGCTATCAATAAACGCCACATCGAGGAGAGAGACACCACATCAAGGTGAATAGAGCCTGCAAAAACCACAAGAGAGACAGACGAACAAAAAGAAATAATATACAAAAAACATCAAATCAACTACAATGAAGAAGATTTTCCTTATGCTCTTGGCCTTCATGCCAATGGCAATGATGGCACAGACAGCAAAGTTCGGCCACATCGACACACAGTCAATCATGCAGTCAATGCCAGAGTTCATCAAGGCACGTGGCGAGCTCGAGGCAGAGCAGAAACAGTACGAGAATGAGCTCCAGGCTATGCAGAAAGAGCTCCAGACAAAGGCAGAGGCCTACGAGAAGGACAAGGCGACAATGAACGCCACAACACAGCAGACAACAGAGCAGTCTCTCCAGGAGATGTATCAGAAGATACAGCAGGCATACGCTGACAACCAGCAGAAGATGCAGAAGTCAAGCCAGGAGAAGATGATGCCTATCTCAACAAAGATACAGAACGCCATCAAGGCTGTCGGCAAGGCAGGCGGATATGTATATATCATGGACATCTCGGCCGGAATACCTTACATCAGCGAGACACTCTCAAAGGATGTGTCAGCCGACGTGAAGGCAGAGCTCAACAAGATGAAGTAAAGAAGAAGCACATATCTTAGAGACAACAGGTCTCGAACAGACGTTATGACAGACGTCAACCATACATAACACAGCGGCGGCGAGCAAGAGCAGAACTCACTTTTGCCCACCGCCGTTCTTCTTTCCCCGACATTTGGGCTGATATATAACCCACAAAATCATATACCATCAATATCATCATTTGCCATTACCATGAGACTATCACGTATCATCATATCACTCCTCGTCACACTCGTCATCCCCTTGTCAGCGTCAGCACAAGTCAGCATAGGCTACTACAGCAACACGAAGGTGTTAGCCTCAATGGCAGAATACCGTCAGGCCATGGCCGATGTGGAGCAGCTGAAGGCGCAATATGAGCGTGAGATACAACGCGCGGAGAAAGAGTTCAACACCAAGTATGAGGAGTTTCTCGACAATGTGACAACCCTCGCGCCCTCCATACGCCGCAAGCGTCAGGTAGAGCTTCAGCAGACCATGGAGAACAATGTGAAGTTCCGCGAGGAGGCACGCCGGCTGCTTAAGCAGGCAGAGGCTGATGCCATACAGCCTGTCCAGCAGCGCATAAACGACGCATTGCGTACAGTCGCGTCAGAGCATTCTATCGACATCATTATCAACACAGACAGCAATGCCTGCCCGTTCATATCGCCAACAGTCGGCACAGACATCACAAATGTTATAGCAGAGGCTCTGAGACGTTAGGCAGAGAGAGGCAGGGAAGCGCGCTGCTTAGTGATGTCCCATTCCCCCGGACAACAGTTTTTCCTATCATAATAATAGCATATGACAAGCCCTATCGGAATATTCGACTCTGGTTATGGTGGCCTCACCATACTTCAGAGGGTACAGCGAGAACTGCCACAGTATGATTATCTGTACCTTGGTGACAACGCCCGTGCGCCGTATGGCTCACGCTCTTTTGATGTCGTATATGAGTTTACACGTCAGGCCGTCATGCGTCTGTTCTCCTTAGGCTGTCAGTTAGTCATACTGGGATGTAACACAGCGTCGGCGAAAGCGCTGCGCACGATACAGCAGAACGACCTCCCGAAGTATGACGCCACACGCCGTGTGCTCGGTGTGATACGCCCTACTGTGGAGCAGATAGGCGACATAACACAGTCACGCCATGTAGGGTATGTGGCGACAGAGGGCACGGTGCGCTCGATGAGCTATGAGCTTGAGATAGCCAAGTTCTTCCCTGACATAAAGGTGACAGGCCAGGCTTGCCCGCTATGGGCCGCGATAATAGAGGCAGGAGAGGCTGACACTGACGGAGCGGACTATTTCGTAAGGAAGCGCATCGGACAACTCTTCAGCCGTGACCCAGAGATAGACACCCTCATTCTCGGATGCACCCACTACCCTCTTCTCATGCACTCGATAGAGAAGGCTGTCCCCGCGGGGACAAGGATAATACCACAGGGCGACCTCGTCGCCAAGAGCCTGGCAGACTATTTCCGCCGTCATCCAGATATGGACGCACGCTGCTCGAAAGGCGGGACAGTAAGGTTCATGACGACAGAGAACCCGGAACGCTTCAAGGAGAGCGCACAGATATTCCTCAACAGTGACATACATGTCGAGCATGCTGACCTTTAGCTGATTATAGAACCCGCCTTAGAGGGGAACGGGGATGACATTCCGGCATTATCATGTGTATGCCCGACGGATACCATCCACCACGCTCCCGCCCATCATCCATTCACACTAACCTTTTGCTCTGGAGCATACCGGCATGCTCCGTCAAACAGAATATGTCAGAGACACATGCATCACTTGCGGCCAGGATTAAGCGTCAGCTCTCCAGCCTTGCAGACATATTCTTCCCACCCATATGCTTATGTTGTGGCGGACGGCTGCTCAGTCACGAGCGTCATGTCTGCACAGGATGCCTTGCGTCATGGCCTAAGACGCCCTATGCCTCTGTTGTGGATAACGACCTCGCACGGCTCTTCTGGGGAATCTATCCCATCCGCTCGGCTGCGGCTGCGTTCATCTACTGTCCGGGAGATGCTCTTGCGACGACAATCCACAGGATGAAGTATGGCCATGACACTTCCTTATGCCACTTTGCTGGGCGGCTCATGGCCTCAGACGCTCTTTGCCATGAGATACTATCCACCGCCGACATCCTTGTCCCGATACCCTTGTCACGCCAGAGAGAGCGTGAGCGCGGCTACAACCAGAGCCGTGAGCTGTGTGTCGGCATAGCGTCTGTCGTCCCTATCGCTATCTGTGACACGCTGCTCGCCCGCAAATCATTCAGCCAGAGCCAGACCATGCTGACGGCAAGAGAGAGACAAGAGAATGTTGAAGGCGCATTCTCGTTATTGTCGGCAGAAGGCTTGAGGGGGAAACACATAGTCCTTATCGACGACATCATCACCACCGGAGCCACCATGCGCGAGTGTCTGCTCCAGCTACGTGATATCCCTGACATAGAGATAAGCATTCTTGCATTCGCGAAGACATCAGGATAGAAAGCCAAGCAGTATTGTTAATTTTTATTTATTCGCCTGCGATTTTCGGCTGAGGATATAATACAATAAGATATTTTTTGATAATTTTGCAGACGCATTAGGTTCTTACACTCTGAGCCACACACAGGGCCAGAGCTAAAAGCTAAGAGGGAATGCAGTGAGAATCTGCGACACTACCCGGTGCTGTAAGTCCTTTTCTAATGTGGCATACGATGTCACTGAGCCATGCTCTCATTGTCGATGGAGACAATGAAGACATGTTCTCGGGAAGACAATGCCATGTAGGACGAAGTCAGAAGACCTGCCTTTTGCTATACCAAACGTGCTCCTACGGGATTATGGGACACGCCACACATTTTCTTTTTTTATCATATTGATGTTCATGACAAGAACGCGATGTGCGACATTTCTGATGTCGCTATGTTGCATTTATGTGTCATCGGCGTATGCGTATAGTACCCATACGGTGTTGGCAAGCCCTGACGCCGCTGTCATCACGGCCGCCAGCGGAGGCCATGCTGTATCCACACCATATAACGATGACGCTCCTGACGCGACCATTCGCACCACAGGCGACAATCATCCCTTATCATCCACACACCATCCGGCTCCTTCCTCAGGCCACACAGCCGACACCCTGCTGACTGACAGGCATGAGACGCGCCAACCCTCGGACAAATATACCGCATGGACCGACACCCTCTCACGTGTTGAGGTTTATGGCCGCCGCCCCCTTGCCACACGCCAGTCGCTGAAAGGTGTTGAGCTTCAGGCGCTGTCAACGACAAGCGTCGCCGACGCCTTGAAATATTTTGCAGGGGTACAGATAAAGGACTATGGCGGTCTGGGCGGACTGAAGACTGTCAATGTCCGCTCTCTCGGCGCACAGCATGTGGGGATTTTCATTGACGGCATACGTGTCACAAACGCCCAGAACGGCACTGTCGATTTAGGCAAATACTCACTCTCGACAATGGAGACTGTAGAGCTTTACAATGCCAACAAGCTCGACTGCTGCCAGTCGGCGTCAGAATACTCGTCGGGAGCGACGGTCTATCTCCGCACGCGCAAGCCAGAGTGTGACTCTCTGTCGGTGCAGCTGCGCTGCGCATCGTTCGCCACATACATGGCGAAAGCCAACATACAGGCGAGGCGGGGACGCTGGAGCGGATTCCTTGACGCGGAATGTCTGACGACAAGAGGCGACTATCCGTTCAGGTACAAGTCAGAATACGAGGACACAGTGGGCCGCCGCACTAATTCAGACATAAAGTATTACCGCCTTGAGGGTGCGCTGTTCGGCAGTGGGTTCTCGTCCCATATCTACTATTACAACTCTGAGCGTGGCTGCCCGGGCGGCATCGTGCGCCGCCTCTCTGACCGTTATGTCAATGTGGGCAGGGAATGGGACAGCGACTTCTTCTGCCAAGCGTCATACGAGCGGCAGCTGGGGAAACACCGTCTGAAGGCAAACGCCAAATATACCAATGAGTATCTGCGCTACTGTACAGACTATCCGGAGAACCAGAACACAGCGCGTGTTGACAACCATTACCGTCAGGAGGATCTCTACGGCGCACTGTGTTACGGGCTCATGCCGTGGTCGTGGCTCTCGCTGAATGTCAGCTACGACATGCGCTACTCTAAGCTTCACTCTGATGTCCGGTATTTCGAGACTGTCCACCGCACAGACCAGAAGGCTGTCGTCGCTCTCCAGACCAACTGGCACGGCATACAGACAGCGGCCTCACTGCTTTATCAGCATTATCATGACTACACCAATGTCCGTGTCGGAGCGGCCGAGCCGATAGAGCGGCTGACACCCTCACTGTCTCTCGGCTATACCCTCTGGGGCGTGACGCTGAGGGCATGGTACAAGAAGATATTCCGTGTGCCCACGCTTAACGACCTCTATTACACTCAGACCGGCAACCGCAACCTTAAGCCAGAATACACTCGCCAGTGGAACATCGGCATGGAATACCACCACACACAGGAGCCTTGGGACATGTCTGTGCAGGCCGACGGATATATCAATAAGATTGAGAACCGTATCGTCTGCCTCCCGATGAAAGGCACATACACATGGACTATGATGAACTATGGCTACACCTTCTGCCGCGGACTGAACGCCACGGGCCGCATAAGCTATGAGCCTCGCGACTGGCGCCTGTCGCTACTGACCTCCCTGACATGGCAGCGCGACCTCAACCGCACTGACCCTGACGACGCCGCAGTCTATGACAAGCCCATCTGCTACTCGCCGACACTATCGTATGGCATCACCGCCATAGCCTCGTGGCGCACCCTGTCGCTTACTGTCTCTGACCTCCATGTCTCTAAGCGCATGTTCTCTTATGCCGACCCTGACGACATCCTGAAGCCTTATAACAATATCGACATGAAGCTGTCATATACCTACACGACAAGGCGGCACACCTCGCTGGGCATCACCCTTGAGGTGAACGACCTCCTCGACGAGCAGTATGAGCACATACCACGCTACCCCATGCCGGGGCGCAACTACCGCATGACGCTGACAATAGCCATATAACCAACCAACGCACAATAACAACATGAAAATGAAACGATTATTCCTCATGGTGGCGTTTAGCATCGCTCTCGCCGCCACAGCTTACGCCCAGGAGAAGATTATCCTGCTTAACGAAGGCAACTGGCAGATGGACAACGGCCGCATGACATACTTCGAGAACGGCAAGATAGTCAGCAACAGCTGGTTTCGCGATGTCAACAACATGAAGCTTGGCGATACCCCTAACGACATCATACAGATAAACGACAATCTGATAGCCATCGCCATCAACTGGTCGAACATCATACAGTTCATCACGCCTGAGGGCAAGGCTGTGGCGGCGACAGAGGATGTGCCCAACAACCGCTGCCTCGCCACCGACGG
>JBJEAW010000007.1:0-1703 GCA_051869435.1 Prevotella sp.
TTTTACTGGTAACCCTTCTTATCCAGTCAGATTAACGCTCCGGTCGTGGCCGCGGGGCGACCCGGAGGGTCACGCTTTCGCGGCCGCGTTGTAGAAGTCCGCGGGCTTCCGCTTCCAGCGGTTGTGGCTCCAGAGCCAGTAAGGCGGTTGGCGGCGGATAGACTTCTCCAGAAGCTCCGCGTATTGTTGGGTCAGCTGCCAGTCAGGCACAGTCTTCGTCTCCTTGGCCATCATGACCACGTCGATATGGTAGTAGCCCCTCCTCACGCGTGAGATGTCGAGATATACGGCCGACATGCCGAGCTTCTTCGTCAGCCTCTCCGTGCCGTTGATGAATGGTGTCGGCTGGTTCATGAATGTTGTCCAGTAGGGTATGTTATAGACGATGGGCGACTGGTCGGATATGAATCCTATGACAGCGAGGCGCCCCTCCTGGCGCTCCTTGACGAGCCGGCGCATTATCTCGGCCATGGGGACATTCGTCGTCCTCATGCGCGAGCGCACCCTCAGCAGCAGCCTGTCCATCACCTTCGACTCCAGGACATGATACACCTGTCCGCGGAACGTCTCCTCAGGCATATACAGCCCGATGCCTGTCACCCACTCCCAGTTGCAGTAATGGCCGAGGAAGAGCGACACGCCGTGGCCGCAGCGGATGGCGGCGTCGATACGCTCCAGTCCGCTGAATGTCAGCCGCCGCCGCATCTCAGCCTCAGACATCGTGGCGAGCTTGATGGTCTCGAAGATATAGTCGCAGAAGAAATGGTAGAACCCCCGCTCTATCTCCCTGCGCTCAGCCTCGCTCTTCTCGGGGAAGGAGAGGCGGAGATTCTTCCTCACCACACGGCGGCGGTAGCCCACCATCTTACACACGACGAGGTAAAGCCCGTCAGAGAGGACGTACAACACCCTCAGCGGGAGCAACGATACAGCCCATACCATGGAGTAGAGTATGCCGAAAAGTATCTTCTCATACCACAGCATCGGGGCCGTGGCACTCATGTTCTTTGCCATTATTCTTTGCGTAGGTTCTTGTTCGACGGTACAGCCTGACACACGCCGCGACATACGCCGCAACAGCCAGCCATGACTGCAAATATACACAAAATATTCATTATACAAGCATATTAAGGGGTCAAAACACGAAAATTCAGTTAAAATGGTGCCATGTTTTGACTTTTTTGATTAACTTTGTGCGTAAGATACTGTCTCACTCACATTATCAGCCATATTTGTTGACCAATATACCAATCTCAAATTTAGGGTGGTTCTATAAATTAGCCTTGACAGATTTCGATTCTATTTTTGAGGTCAAAGTGCAAGTGAGAGAGGGAGCAATGCGGGCATTGTGACCGAGCGAACTTACATTTTGAACCGACGACAAGCCGAGTGCCATCAAGTTTACTTGAATGGCCGAGGCGCGAAGGAGGAAGCCGAAGACAACCAAAAAGAGAGCGAAAGATGGCAAGACGTTATACCTCACTCTGAGAATATATCTACGGTGGTAATTTTTAGAACCACCCTTTAATGATATCCTGACGGTGGGAGACTTGCCCTCCGGCCTCTCTCTGAACGGAGCGAGGTAATTAGATAAAACCCACTACAAACCGGGGCACTGGGAAAATCCTGTGTCAACTGGAAAGACAAAAACCGATATCAATCACAAGGCGATAAACATGTAATAAACCTTTCTTCTGTGACAA
>JBJEAW010000008.1:0-1696 GCA_051869435.1 Prevotella sp.
TAGTCATATACTTCTCCCTCCCATATCCTGATGACATCACCGACACCGTCATTGTCCATGTCTGCCGAGAAGAAGAAACTCTCTCCCTCGTCTGCTTTTCCGCTGTGAAAAGCCTGGGTGCTTACATTGGCAGATTTTCTCTCTGCCCTTGCTCCCTCTAACGCTTTCCACTGAAATGTAATGGGCTGGAGACTCTCACCCTGTCCGTTCTGAAGATTTATCGAGGTCAAACGGTCAAAGCGTCTCACAGAGGCATCAGAATACGTATTGTAATACAGCACGTATTTGCGATAAACGTCAGACTTGCACTTTGCTGTCACAGAGGACAGGCGCATGGATATGCTGCCTGTCGTGCCACCCTCCATGATGAACGGTTGTGGGGAGGCGAGTGATGCGTATGAGAAAGCAATGCTGTGTTCCTCGCCCGTTCTTCCGTATATGATTGATGACGGATAGACTACGTTTCCCGACTGTGTGTAAGAGTAGCTTATCTGGTCGCCATACTTGTTTCTTGCCAGAGTGATATACCATGCCACATTCTGGCTTGTCTTGGATGGATGGCCAAAATAGCATGACATACATTGTGTGTACTGATATACTACACCGTCAGCATCCTGAAGCTCAAACCACATGGAATAGTTGCCTTTAGAGTCGTCACCGTGGAGCGTCACAGTCGCGAATGGATTTCCCTCGACGGTGTATGTGGAGCCATCCATTCCTTTACTGCCACTTTTCAGATACAGCCGTTTCCCGTCAAGTATATAGTTGTCTCCAGCCTCATATCTTATTCGCTGGACTTCATTGTCATGAAAACGGTCCTTACCCGTACGGCTTATGCATGAGATGCCTGTTATGCTAACGCCATAGCCGGCATTTCCATACCCTGCCTGCTGGCTGTTGTAAACAAGCCCTATCTCTGGGTCAAATCCTGTACCAGACGGATATATCTCGAATGGGATGTTATATACAGCGGCACCGACATCATTCACTGACAGCGAGCCATTGGGGGTTCCGACACTGCTGATACCCTTGACAGGTATGAGCCAGGCAAGGGTTATGAATAATATGTAGGCATATTCAAGGAATGACAGCGTGATGCCGACTTCTATTGTTTTGTGATTTTCCATATCTTTGGCTGGCCATTTATCATTATACTTACAATATACACACCTCTTTTATATCCGCTAAGGTCAATACATGTGACAGTGGAGTTAATGCGCCCTTTGTCAATCATGATTCCATCTGGCGTGCTGACCGAAAAGTCAGAGGCGGTCTTTCCATCATTGTTAGTAATGAATACTGTCAACAGATTATTCGAAACAGAGATGGCAATATCTGGGATGGTATTCTTGATTTGGCTGTCATCGTTAAACAATGGCGTAGAACCTTTGGCGCGTGATGCTGGAGCATAATAGCTCCTTGCAGTACGGTTTCCCGCATTGTCATAAGTAAAGTGTATGGATTGTGCGGATGCCTTGATGGAATAAAGTGATAGTAAGGCTATAGGCACGAATTTCAGTCTGGCAATCATGTCTCAATGTAAATATTAAGTGTTTTCCAATCCGTCGTATATGATAGGTTGTTCTCTGCTAAAGTTTCTGCGCCTGTCACTCACAGGCCTCACTGTTCTCCTCAGTTATCGTGCCGTTACCGAAGACAAGCCTGCGGAGGTGTGGTATGAGGGTCTCCTCGTCGT
>JBJEAW010000009.1:0-7245 GCA_051869435.1 Prevotella sp.
ATTTTTTTATTGCTTTTTATTTTGTATTGTCTTCAATTTGTACTATCTTTGCATAAGATAGGCGGCGCCTCAGCAATCAGAGCAAAGCTCTATTGCGTTCGGCTTGCACTATCTTTGCATAAGATAGGCGGCGCCTCAGCAATCAGAACGAAGCTCTATTGCGTTCGGCTTGCACTATCTTTGGCATCTATATTAGCCATCCCTGCCGCCATATCACCTTTATATATATTATATGCGTCTTGGCAAAGCCAATAAAGCAGTAGAACACATACGATGAACAAAAACATGAAGCACAGTCTGTTCGCTATCCTTCTCACACTCCTCACAGCCACTTCCACAGCCGCACGGCACGAGGTACATATACTTTCGATAAACGACATGCATGCGGCTTTCGACCGTTTCCCACAGTTCGCGACACTCGCCGACAGCCTGCGGCAGCTCTATCCCGACATCCTGATCCTGTCTGCTGGCGACAACCGCACAGGCAATCCGTACAACGACCTTGCCACTGTGCCATCGCGGCCTATGGTGGAGTTGATGAACATGACAGGCTTCAGCTACACGGCATTGGGCAACCATGACTTCGACGGAGGCACAGAGAGGCTGCGGACGACGATAAACAACTCATGGTTCAAATACCTTTGTGCCAACATCTGCGCACCTGACTCCGTGCGCCTGCATATAGAGCCGTTCGCCCTGACTGAGCGTGGAGGAGTAAGGATAGCCATCCTCGGACTGACCCAGAGAGACTCGCTCAGCCTCATTCCCGACACCTCGCCGGCCAATGTCCGCAACATATCATTCGCCCCATACGTGGAGGCAGCACGGAGATACGCATGGCTCAGGAATGTCTGCGACGTGTTCATACTGCTCACACACATAGGGGTGGAGGACGATGTGAGGCTGGCAAGAGAGATGCCCGAGGCTGACATAATAATAGGAGGACACACCCACACCAGGCTCGACCCCTGTATCATGGAGGGCAACGTGATGATAACACAGGCCGAAAGGCTGATGAGATATGCCACACATATAACGCTGACCGTTGACAACGGCAAGGTAGTGGAGCGGAAGGCTGAGCTGCTCGATGTGGCGGGAAGGACCAAGCGGGACGGACAGATGACAAAGGTCGTGGAGGATTTCTGCGACATACCGGCCATGAAACGTGTGCTGACCGTCGTGGAGAGGGACATAACAGAGAAAGAGGCGGTGGGATGTATCATGGCCGACGCCCTCAGAGCCGGGACAAAGGCTGACATCGCCATAACCAACGCGGGAGGAGTAAGGCTGTCACAGATAGACCGTGGGCCGATGACAGTGAACGATGTCTATCGGACAGACCCCTTCGGGAACAAGGCCGTGACATACACCATGACAGGGAAGGAGATAGGGAGACTGCTGGTAGAGGCGTGCAAGAGCGACGGCTACGGGCCCGCATACGTATCGGGAATGACATACAGCATAACGCTCGGACGGGACAACACGGACGTGAGGGGCATAAGCCTGGCGGACAACAACGGAAAGAAAATAGACCTGAGGCGCACATACACAGTCACCATAAACTCGTACATGGCAGAGACAATCGGCATGGTCAGGGGCAGGGCAGGGAAATACTCATACGACACGACAGCCGAGATGCTCACGGCATGGCTGGAGAGACAGCCGTCGATAGACTATGCCGGGACACGACGTGTCAGCATAACTCTCAGCGGGAAGACAAAAGGGAAGAGTCAATAACAGCCCCTCCTAAACGCTGACAGCCACCATAACAACACAAACACCAACAACAAAAACTACAAGACAAACATATGGAGACACTGCACAACATCATCGACAACCTACAGAATTTCCTGTGGACGTATATCAACATAGGCCTGCTCATTGGCTGTGCCATATACTTCAGCGTCCGCACACGCTTCATACAGTTCCGCCTGTTAGGCGATATGATACGCCAGATGTTCGCGTCAGGCAAGAGTGCTGAGAGCCATGGCGGAGACGTTCAGGCAGAGAAGGGCAAGAAGCCGATATCGTCGTTCCAGGCTTTCATCGTCGCCCTCGCCTCACGCATAGGTACAGGCAATCTCGCCGGCGTAGCCACCGCCATCAGTGTCGGCGGCCCCGGAGCGATATTCTGGATGTGGGTGATGGCTCTCTTCGGAGCCGCGACGGCATTCGTAGAGTCAACCCTGGCACAGCTCTACAAGCGCAAGGGGAAGGGAAGCTACCATGGCGGCCCGGCCTACTACATGAGACACGGACTCCACCGCAAGTGGATGGGCGTGCTCTTCAGCGTTCTCATCATCATCACCTTTGGGTTTGCCAACAACGCCATGCAGAGTAACACCATCGCACTGGCATGCGAGCAGGCATTCAATATCCCACTGGCCGTGATGGGAGTATTGCTGTCGGCGCTGACAGTAGCTATCATCTTCGGCGGCATACACCGCATAGCGCGTGTCTCCTCGGCCCTTGTCCCTGTCATGGCCGTCGCCTACCTCGTTATCGCAGTATGGGTTGTGATAACCCACATCAGCATCATCCCCGACATCATGAGAATGATTGTCAGCGAGGCTTTTGGGGCAGGACAGTTTGCTGGGGGCACTCTTGGCACAGTCGTAATGATAGGCGTGAAGCGCGGCCTTTTCAGCAACGAGGCGGGCGAAGGCTCTGCCCCCAACGCCGCTGCCACAGCGACTGTCTCACATCCGGTGAAGCAGGGACTGATTCAGGCTCTCGGAGTGTTCACCGATACTCTCGTTGTATGCTCCTGCACAGCGTTCGTCATCCTCTGCAGCGGTGTCGATTTCACTGCCTCTGACGGCATACAGCTGACACAGAACGCAATGACGGCCGAGATAGGCGCGGCGGGCAACATCGTCATCGCTGTCATGATATGGCTCTTCGCCTTCAGCACGATAATCGCCAACTGCTATTACGGCGAGACAAACCTCCTGTATTTCTCCCGCAGCCGTGTCGTGCTTTTCCTCTACCGCCTGACAGCGGCGGCGTTCGTCATGATGGGCGCGTTGATGACACTGTCTTTCGCATGGAGCATGATAGACCTCTGCATGGCGATGATAACAATATGCAACCTCGCGGCCATCATACAGCTATACCCGAAAGTCCACCGCCTCGTAGCTGACTATATGAGACAACGGCGCGAGGGGGAAGACCCTGTATTCAGGCATACAGCCATGCCTGACATAAGCCCGGAGGACATCAAGGCGTGGTGACAGAGACACACAAGGACACAAAGAGGCCTGACAGACAGAGCCGGATGTGGGGAAAGCCACATCTAACGGACTCTGACCGTCAGGCCTCTCTGCATTTCGTCGGCTGAGATGATGTCATCGGACAATGTGGACGGAATCATCTTCCCGGGGTGGCCGAGACCATACGGCTGTCCCCCATGCCGCCTCATTTCTGGGACGATGCCATACGGCTCAGCGCGTCCTTGCCCGCGCCCGTGCCCTTATACTTGCTGCGGGTGGCATTGAGGGCATAGCGCACGGTGAACACAATGCGGTTGAAGTCCATCTCGTTCGTCTGGTATATATGATAGCTGCCATAGTTGATGAAGACATCATTGTTGCCCTTGCGTGCCATGTCCTGCCATGAGAGGCGCAGTGTGAGGCTCTTGTCCTTAAGCAGAGACTTTTGGACTACGGTCTCCAGCCACCAGTAGTTGCTCGTCAGGCGAACATTGCTGTAGTCGGCCTTGCTATGGAACTCAGAGTTCAGCTCGAGCTGCCAGCCGTGCTTCAGGCGGAAGGCGTTGTTGGCGTTGAACACCCACATAGGCTTGCCGAACGACTGACGGCCATTGTCAAGGTCGAGTGTGAGCCACTGTTTCACAAAGGCCAGAGTCCATGACGGCGAGTAGCAGCCCCACGTCTTGTTGGCCACAGCGAAGAGGTTAAGCTGGCGCTGTGGGTTGTCTATGTTCTTGTAGCTGACGCGTATCATGCCCTCATCGTTCATCTGCTCGCTCCAGTTGCAGACCAAGTCGTTATACCTCGAATAGTTGGCGCCCAGGGTGAACATGCCGTACATGGCTGTCAGCGACACCGTGTGCTCTATCGCCGGCTTCAGCGTGGCGTTGCCCTGCTGCACGACATAGCGGTTGTGGTAGCTCATGGAGTTGTTCAGCTGCCAGAACGACGGGCGCTGTGTGCGGCTGGCATAGCTCAGCGAGAGACGCAGTTTGCCAAAGGCTGTCGATATGGAGGCCGAGGGGAAGAGGTTGTCATACTTGCGGCTGAGATTGTTCGAGGCAGAGATGAGGTCCTTATAGTCGAAATAGGCGTGCTCATAACGCAGCCCCACATTGAACTGTGTCGTCTGGCTCAATGCACAACCATACTGTATGAATGCCGCATATGTATTGTCCTTTACCTTCGAGCGTGAGTCAGGCAGCCCTGTGCCACGGCTCTCGTTAGTGTTCTCGCGGCTGACGAATGTCTCCTCCGTGCCAGCCGTCAGCGTGCCTTTCCATACAGGATAAGAGAACACGAGCTTGGCGGCTACCATGTTGTCATCCGATTCTGTCACAGTCTCAATGTCACGGTCGTCAGATGTGGCTGTCTCGGCCATCATCTGGTGCTCATTGCCACGTGAGAAGTACATGTCGGTGTTGAAGTCTATGTTGAGCTTCCCGATATTGCCGTTATAATAGGCGTTGACGAGTATGTTGTCTGGATTGTCGCTCCATTTGCGGCCGTCGCTCATGACAGACTCCACATGCTGTCCCTTCTCCCATTTGTCCATGGAGAGCCGTTCGTCAGTGTCGGCCTTGGTCGATACGGTATAGTCAATCTTCGCTCCCAGCGAGTGGTTCTCGGCGGGCTGCCAGTTGAATCCGCCGTTGACATGTGTGCCGACACCCTGCCACTCATGGTCAAGGTCGCCGTCATATCTGAAGAGCTCCTCGCCTGTCTTCGCGTCCATCGTTGTCTGGCCGAGACGGCTCCACTGGTGGGTTGTGTATTTCCACTCTTTTGCCGAGGCGAAGACATCAATGTTCTTCATGCGGTAGTTCACAGCGACCTGTGCCTCAGGGTCGTTCTTGCCGGTCCTCAGGCTCTGCTCGGTCTTGGCGAATGCGTTAAGGCTCAGTCCGTCGCCCTTGCGGCGCACGGTCTTAATCCTCACCACAGCCGTCACCGTGGCATCATACATAGCCCCGGGATTCGTAATGACCTCCACGCTCGCTATCTCGTCGCTCATGAGGCGCTTCAACTCGTCAAGGTCTCTCACTCTGCGGCCGTTTATATAATACACCGGAGCGCCACGCCCGATGACCTCAAGCCCGTCACCCTTCTTTATTATTCCCGGCACCTTGCGCAGCAAGTCCTGCGCCGTGCCCGCCTTCTCAAGCGCCGAGCCTGTTATCCTCGTGAACAGGGCGTCGCCCTTCAGACGGGTATTCGGCAGCCGACCCTTCACCACCACCTCCTGCAGCTGGTGTATGCTCATCGAGTCGAGCGACAGACTGTCGTTTGTTGCCGGCTGTGTCTGGGCGTTCGCCATGAGCGTCATGGCGGTCATGGCTGTAAGCATCATCATCTTCTTCATAACTGTTTCCTTTCTTGATTTTTTACATTCTTTACAGTTCTTCTTTATCTCTCTATATTTGCCATCAAGCCTGTCACACTGTCATAAACTCGCTGTAATACAGCTATTTACACTGCACAAGAGGCTGAGATGTTCCGTTTGTTCCCGTGTATTACTATCGTAAGACACTGCAAAGATAGGCACTTATTTCATAACATGCAAGTTTTTTCGCGATTTTTTTCATTTTCAGGTGATTTTTTTCGACCTGTACGGTTGAAAACGGGCTGAAAGCCCAACAGCGCATAGCCCAGGGCAAAGCGGAGCGACACCCTGTGGGTATGTAATGCGGACGCTACACGCCCTACAGGGGCAGAAGCGTAAATATTTTCAGAAACGTTTACGCTTCTGCCTTTTCAAGGCGTATTGGCCAATCGCCGTAATACCCAGGTGTTATCCTGGGCTAAGTGCTGTTGGGCTTTCAGCCCGTGCTTGTTAAGGCTTTCAACCGTACAGGTCGAATTTTTTTCACACAAAGAAAACATCCGGCCAGTCAGATTGCGATCTTACAGAATATCTCAGATTGCAGACTGACATGCCGAATGGGTTGTTATGAAGCAAATGAGCTTTGTCTCAGCGACTTATGTTCGCCCGTCTAAAAGCTACTGGATGAGCCCCTCATTTGCACTGGATAAGCGGCCCATTTGCACTGAACGAGCCCCTCATTCGTACAGAATGAGAAACAGCCGTGATGTCAACATGAAAATCACGGCCGTTTTCCATTGATATGTGGCAGGGCAAGCGACCAATGGCAAAACGAGAGAAAAGGGCGAAAATGTTAGCACAAAGATCGTTTTTAACACTCAATACGTTTGCCAGTTCGGATAAATTGATTATTTTTGCATTCGTAACCGTTTCCTTTAGAAAGTTGACACCTAATTGGTTAACAACAGTAAAGGTGCAACTTTTTGCTGAGGAACTGTTATTCTCCCATAATTTTTTTTTTGAGGGGTGACTTTAGTAAAGTAACTTTATTATAACCTTGATTTAAATACAAATACCATTATTCGTTACTCGATACTATCCTTAATAATATAAATTTATAAATAGCTTATGAGAATAATCTACTCTTTGAGACTTTGGCTCATTGCAGCAATGCTCAGCGTTGCCTATTCGGCATCGGCATATCACTTCTACGTTGACGGCATATTTTATGGAAAATATGCCAATGAAGATAAAGTGTATGTGACGTTTCAAAACATGAATTTCAACACCTATTCCGGTTCGGTTGTTATTCCTGACAAGGTTACTTATAACGGCACGACCTATCCGGTAGTCATGGTTGGCGAATCGGCGTTTTATGGCTGCAGCGGATTGACCTCAGTAACCATTCCTAACTCTGTGACCGCGATTGGTGGTTCTTCATTCTATGGTTGTAGCGGATTGACTTCGGTGGACATCCCTAACTCGGTGACTTTTATTGGCTTTAATGCATTTCGGGACTGCACAGGACTAACTTCTGTCACAATTCCAGAATCGTTAACTAAGGCAAGCTCAACTGCATTTGCTTATTGTAATTAGATATGCGTACCAACCATAAACAATGAGAAACATTTGTAACTAAACCACTGATTATCAACACTATTCTAATTTTAACACTTCGCAGTCAGTTTTTGGTGCTTCGACATTTTCCGC
>JBJEAW010000010.1:0-26938 GCA_051869435.1 Prevotella sp.
GGTGCATCCTACACGTGCAGAACAAAATGCAATAACAAGAACAAGCAGTGAGTTAAGCTGGAGGGGCGTGCGGCACCAGCCGCACAGAACAGCCCCGACGGCAACACAAACAGCGACATGCACTCACAAATAAATAAGGCAAGAGACAGAAATCTCAAATTACTGAGCTATCCGTCTCTTGCCTTTTGTCATTCTATAATTTCGTCGCCCGTTCATAGAAATCCTTATGAAATGTGACGCTTTGTGGAAAATGTTTTGTATATTTGTGGCCGATAAATACATATTGAAGTATGAGAACGGAGCATTTGGATTTTATCACCTTCTGTGTGGGCAGCTTGGCCGATGCGCTTCATATGAGTGCGTCGCAGGTGTATAGTGCCCTACGCTCGTCGGGAGTGCTCAACGATTATATCGTGCCTTGCTATGATGTCTTGCACACGTTCGGCAAAGACTATCTCGTAGAGGAACTTACAGAAGTGTTACGGGAAAGGGGAGCACTGCCATGAGAGTATATCACGCATTGCTTCACAAGCAGATGCCCGGCCGTCATCTTCACTTCATTAACGCTGAGAGATAATAGTCATGGAAGCAAACAAGACAATACTACAGATGAAATATGCAAGGATAGTAGCCATCTTTGCAAAAGAGTCGGGCTTGACGCTCGAAGACGCATTAGCTTTCTTCTATGATTCAGACACATATGACCTCATCAGCAATGGGGTTGCCGACATGCATTGCCGTAGCGACGAGTATCTGGCAGATGAATTGATGATGGAATATGATGAGCAGGTGAAAAGCAAGGAGGGACGGCGCACGTCCACGATGCCGTGTCAGCCGTGATCTATTCTCGTGTCTCATTGTTACATGAGCCTTACGTTACACCATCCCACTGCTTCCTCTCCCATCCCTAAACGCCCCCAGCGGGGGCAGAAGCGCATAGCCCATGGCAGAGCGAAGTGAAACGTAGCGGCACCCTGGGGATAATAGTTCGGACAGCGGTCGCGCTCTAAGCGCAAAAGCGTAAATGAGTTGTGAGGCCATAACGCTTCTGCCTTTTCAAGGCGTATTGCTTAATCACCATAATACCCAGGGTGTCGCTTCGCTCTGCCCTGGGCTCTGCGCTTTTGGGCTTTGCTTTTCCCCTCGGCCAGCGACCGTTGCCTTCGGCTTCGTCCTATTACTTCCCGTTGGTCAGTGGGTCCAGAGGACAAGTCTCACGACTCGGCATAATCCAAACAAGTTTGGCTTCTGCTCTCGCTGCTCCGTCCGTTGGTTTCTTCCTTGTCAGTCAGAGGGTCTCGCTTTGCTCAACAAATCTCAGCGCGTGCCGCTCACTATATTTGCTGAACAGTAGCCCTCCCTCCTAACTGTTAGTTAAAATATTTAAAATATCGGCCACATCCGTTACATTATTACCCATGATAAAATAAAAATGTGTACCTTTGCATCCGCTTTATGCTCTACGGCCTCGGTTGTGGAGCATGTATCGCAATGTATCACATCAATTAATAACATTAAAAAACAAAACAGTAAAAGTATGATTATCGTACCAGTAAAAGAGGGCGAGAACATTGAGAAGGCTCTTAAGAAGTTCAAGAGAAAGTTTGAGAAGACAGGTGTCGTAAAAGAACTCCGCGCACGTCAGCAGTTCGACAAACCTTCTGTCCTTAAGCGTCTCAAGATGGAGCACGCCATCTATGTACAGAAACTCCGCCAGACAGAGGAATAATCCACGTCGGGAATACGGAGAACGCGATAATTTAAATTATTGCTAAAAAAGAAGCTGAAAATTTGGTGGTCTCGAAATAAATTCGTAATTTCGTCTTCGAAACCAATCAACAGCAGAAAGTGGATATAAAGGAAAAATTCCTACAGCATATCAGTGTCGAGAGACGACTCTCAGAGAAAACCGTCGAGGCATACGGAGTGTCACTGAGGCTGTTCGAGAGTTTCCTCGACACTATGCCAGACCCCAGGACACTGGAGGAGGCAGACAGTGACAATATCCGCGACTGGTTAGAGCACCTCATGGAGCGGAAACGCTCCGCGGCTTACGTCAACAGGTCGCTTGCTGCGCTGCACACCTTCTATCGCTACTGTCTCGTGACAGGCGTTGTCAGCGTTGACCCCGCACATAACGTGATGGGGCCAAAGAGAGACAAGAGGCTGCCACACTTCCTTAGAGAAAAGGAAATGGACAGGATGATGGAAATCCTCGATGACAGACAGGGAGACTTTGATAATGTACGCGCACGTACTATTATATATATGTTCTACCTTACTGGGCTGAGAGCCGCCGAGCTGATATCGCTCGACGACAACATGGTGGATTTCGCAAGGATGGAGATAAAGGTGACAGGAAAGCGCAACAAGCAGAGGCTGGTGCCATTCGGGCGGGAGCTGTCAGATGTTGTCAGGCATTACATCATGTCAAGGGATGAGAATGTGACAAGACATGACGACGCGCTCTTTGTCGATAACAATGGCAAGCGCATGACCTACGAGAAGGTCAGGGCATTGGTGAAAGCCAACCTCCGCCTCGTCTCGAACATGCAGAAACTCACACCGCATGTGCTGAGACACACCTTCGCGACGACAATGCTCAACCATGACGCGAATCTTGAGAGTATAAAGAAGCTCCTGGGACACAAGAGCCTCGACACTACCGAGATTTACACACATACCACTTTCGAGCAGTTGAGACGGATATATAACGAAGCCCACCCCCACAAGTGAAATGCCCTGATGGGGAGAACGGCGCGGCAAGCGCCATGCTGTGGGGGAATAGGGGATGTCAAACCTATTAATACTTTGACTATGGAAATTACAATCAATGCCATCCACTTCGATGCCACACAAAAGTTGCAGGACTTTATCGAGAAGAAAGTCCTCAAGTTACAAAAATCCTACGAGGATATAAAGAAAGTAGAGGTGAAACTGACAGTAGTCAAGCCCGCCACAGCTCTCAACAAACAAGCGTCGCTGTCATTGAACATGGCAGGCACAACAATCTTCGTTGAGAAGACATGCGACACATTTGAGGAAGCAATAGATCTCGCCGTGGACGCTATCAAGGTGAAAATGACTAAAATTAAAGAAAAATCAAGAATTCACTAAAAAAAACTCCCGAAAAATTTTGGTAGTTTAAAAAAAAGCAGTACCTTTGCACCCGCTTAGAAAAACAAAGCACACCGCAAGCCTAACGGCTGCAAAGGTCTCGCCTCTTTAGCTCAGTTGGCCAGAGCACGTGATTTGTAATCTCGGGGTCGTTGGTTCGAATCCGACAAGAGGCTCAAAAGAAATCAGGGTGGTTACCAGAGTGGCCAAATGGGGCAGACTGTAAATCTGCTGGTTTTTACCTTCGGTGGTTCGAATCCATCACCACCCACTCCTGTTAAACGCGGACGGAGTCCTTCTTCATCCGCGTTTTTCAGCAAGAAACCAAGACGCGAATACATGCGGAAGTAGCTCAGTCGGTAGAGCACTAGCCTTCCAAGCTGGGGGTCGCGGGTTCGAACCCCGTCTTCCGCTCCATCAGAAACACAATTCCTCCAAGAACGCTGTATTAGCTCAGTGGTAGAGCACTTCCTTGGTAAGGAAGAGGTCCTGAGTTCAACTCTCAGATACAGCTCTCTTCCTAACGAGAGGCTCTCCAAGAGGTGATTACACATCAAGGGGATATTGTGTGTTTTAATGGTATAAACAGATTAATTAACACAATAAACAAAAGAAACAATGGCAAAAGAGACTTTCCATCGTGACAAAGTCCATGTAAACATTGGTACTATCGGTCACGTCGATCACGGTAAGACAACTCTGACCGCTGCAATCACAACAGTGCTTGCTAAGAAGGGTCTTTCAGAGGTTAAGTCTTTCGATCAGATTGATAATGCTCCTGAGGAGAAGGAGCGTGGTATCACAATCAACACAGCTCACGTAGAGTATCAGACAGCTAACCGTCACTATGCTCACGTTGACTGCCCGGGACACGCTGACTATGTGAAGAACATGGTTACTGGTGCTGCTCAGATGGATGGCGCTATCATCGTGGTTGCTGCTACTGATGGTCCTATGCCTCAGACACGTGAGCACGTCCTCCTCGCACGTCAGGTGAACGTTCCTCGCCTCGTTGTGTTCCTCAACAAGTGCGATATGGTTGACGATGAGGAGATGCTTGAGCTCGTTGAGATGGAGATGCGTGAGCTTCTCGACCAGTATGAGTTCGACGGCGACAACACTCCTATCATCCGTGGTTCTGCCCTCGGCGCTCTCAACGGTGTTGAGAAGTGGGAGGAGAAGGTGATGGAGCTCATGGACGCTTGCGACACATGGATTCAGGATCCTCCACGTGACCTCGACAAACCATTCCTTATGCCAGTTGAGGACGTGTTCTCTATCACAGGTCGTGGTACTGTTGCTACAGGCCGTATCGAGACAGGTCGTATCCACGTAGGTGATGAGGTTGAGCTCCTCGGCCTCGGTGAGGACAAGAAGTCAGTCGTTACTGGCGTTGAGATGTTCCGCAAGATTCTTGACGAGGGACAGGCTGGTGATAACGTAGGTCTCCTCCTCCGTGGTATCGATAAGAAGGAAATCAAGCGCGGTATGGTGCTCTGCCACCCAGGACAGATCAAGCCTTTCAAGAAGTTCAAGGCTTCTATCTACGTTCTGAAGAAGGAAGAGGGTGGACGTCATACTCCATTCGGAAACAAGTATCGCCCACAGTTCTACCTCCGTACTATGGACTGTACAGGTGAGATCACTCTCCCTGCTGGCGTAGAGATGGTAATGCCTGGTGACCACGTAGAGATCACTGTAGAGCTCATCTACGCTGTCGCTCTGAACGCTGGCCTCCGCTTCGCTATCCGTGAGGGTGGACGTACTGTAGGCTCAGGTCAGATCACAGAGGTATTCGAGGACTAATCCACGGATAATCTCAATCTGGACTATTCAATACAGAACAGATAAGACATGTTCCCGGGTGTCTAACTTCTGACCCCGGGAACAATATACGGGAGTCTTTCAATGGTAGGAAAGCGGTCTCCAAAACCGTCAATGAGGGTTCGATTCCTTCCTCCCGTGCTATTAGAGAAACTGAATATGTTCAAAAGAATATTTAATAAGACAGTAAATTATTGCAAGGCTTGTTACGACGAACTTGCGCATAAAACTACATGGCCGACGCGTCAGCAGCTTACACATAGTGCGGTGGTTGTTTTATCTGCTTCCCTTGTCATCGCGCTCGTAGTGTTCGCTATGGATAGCGTCTTTAAGTTTGTCATGACTACCATTTACCCTAATTAATCATCTGTAAAAGCATAATGGCTGAAAAAGGTCTTAATTGGTATGTACTCAAAGCCGTAAGTGGCAAAGAGGAAAAGGTAAAGGAATATATCGAGGCAGAGCAGAAACATAACGAACTATTAGCAAACAATGTTTCGCAGGTGCTTATACCACTTGAGAAACATGCTTCTTTGCGTAATGGTAAACGTGTCGTTAAGGAGAAGGTCTCTCTTCCTGGTTATGTCTTCATACAGGCTAACCTCGCTGGAGATATCGCCTCCCTAATTCGTTTCATGCCTAATGTGCTCGGTTTCCTCGGAGGCACTGATAATCCTGTGCCCGTCAAACAGGCTGAGATAAACCGTATGCTCGGCAACGCTGAGGATACTGCTATCGAGGAAGAGACTGACATACCTTACATCGTAGGGGAGACAGTCAAGGTGGCTGACGGACCTTTCAGCGGATTCTCAGGAATAATCGAGGAGGTCAATGTTGAGAAACATAAGCTTAAGGTAATGGTCAAGATCTTCGGACGTAAGACTCCGCTTGAGCTCGGTTTTATGCAAGTGGAAAAAGAATAACGAGCAGTTACGTGCCTGTTATACTTTTTATATATAATAATTCTTTTAATAGTTATCAAAGAAAATGGCAAAAGAAGTTGCTGGATTAATCAAACTGCAGATTAAGGGTGGCGCTGCGAATCCCTCACCTCCCGTAGGACCTGCTCTCGGTTCTAAGGGTATCAACATCATGGGATTCTGCAAAGAGTTCAACGCGCGTACCCAGAATAAGGCAGGTAAGGTTCTTCCTGTTGTTATTACTTACTACACTGACAAGTCATTCAGCTTTGAGATCAAGACATCACCTGCCGCTGTTCAGCTAAAGGAAATCGCTAAGGTAAAGTCTGGCTCTGACCAGCCTAACCGTAAGAAGGTCGCTGAGGTAACTTGGGACCAGATACGCACCATAGCTGAGGATAAGCTTCAGGATCTTAACTGCTTCACAGTTGAGGCTGCCATGAAACTCATCGCTGGTACTGCACGTAGTATGGGCATCACTGTAAAAGGTGATTTCCCAGCTTAATTAAAACAATTCCGGGAGCCAAACGGATAATTTGGCGCTTGCACCGAAAAACTTCAAGAAAATGAGTAAACTGACAAAAAATCAAAGAGCTGTAGCCGATAAGATTGAGATAGGCAAGGCTTACACACTCAAAGAGGCTTCAGAGCTTGTTAAGGAGATAACCACAACAAAGTTCGACGCGTCTCTTGATATTGATGTACGTCTTGGCGTTGACCCACGTAAGGCTAACCAGATGGTCCGTGGCGTCGTGACTCTTCCTAACGGTACAGGCAAGGTGGTTCGTGTCCTCGTTCTCTGTACTCCTGACCAGGAGACAGCTGCCAAAGAGGCTGGTGCCGACTATGTTGGTCTCGACGAGTATGTTGAGAAAATCAAGCAGGGTTGGACAGACGTTGACGTTATCATCACTATGCCTTCTTGCATGGGCAAGGTAGGACCTCTCGGCCGTGTACTCGGCCCACGCGGACTTATGCCAAACCCAAAGAGCGGCACCGTAACAATGGACGTAGCTAAGGCTGTTAAGGATGTCAAGGGCGGTAAGATTGATTTCAAGGTTGACAAGACTGGTATCGTTCACGCTTCTATCGGAAAGATTTCTTTCTCTCCTGAGCAGATCTACGGCAACGCAAAAGAGTTCATACAGACTATCATCAAGCTGAAGCCAGCAGCAGCAAAGGGAACTTATATCAAGAGTATCTTTATTTCAAGCACAATGAGTAAGGGTATCAAGATTGATCCAAAATCAGTTGAATAACTCTAAAAGTTTTGTAAAATGAAAAAGGAAGTAAAGAATACTGTCATCGCTGAACTCGGTGAGAAGCTTAAGGCCTATCCACATTTCTATCTCGTTGACGTTACGGGACTGAATGCTAAGGCTACCAGCGACCTTCGTCGTAAATGCTTCAAGAATGAGATCAAGATGGTTGTTGTCAAGAACAACCTCCTTCACAAGGCTTTCGAGGCTTCAGATATTGATTTCTCACCACTCTATGACACACTCGTCGGTAACACTGCTATACTCTTCACAGAGACAGCAAACGTTCCTGGCAAGATGCTTAAGGAATACAAGAAAGCTGGCATCCCCGCACTGAAGAGTGCATATGCCGAGGAGGCTTTCTTCGTAGGTGCCGACCAGCTTGAGCAGCTCGCTAATATCAAGAGCAAGAACGAGCTCATCGCCGATGTTGTCGCTCTCCTCCAGAGCCCTGCAAAGAATGTTATCTCTGCACTCCAGGCTTCTGCCGGTGGAAAGATTCATGGCCTGCTCCAGACTCTCGAAGAACGCAACTAATACACTCCGGGACACGATGGCGCGCCCTAATGCGCTATCAGCTTAACAACTCAACAAGATTAATAACAAATTAAATATATTTAAGAAAATGGCAGATATCAAGGCAATCGCAGAACAGTTGGTAAACCTTACTGTTGCTGAAGTTAACGAGCTTGCTAAGGAGCTCAAGGAGAATTATGGCATCGAGCCTGCTGCTGCAGCTGTAGCTGTTGCTGCTGGTCCTGTTGCAGGTGGTGAGGCAGCCGCTGAGGAGAAGACTTCATTCAATGTTGTCCTCGCTGAGGTTGGTGGCGCTAAGCTCGCTGTAGTAAAGGCTGTTAAGGAGGCTTGCGGTCTCGGTCTCAAGGAGGCTAAGGATCTCGTTGACAGCGTTCCTTCTACTCTTAAGGAGGGTCTCTCTAAGGACGAGGCTGAGAACCTCAAGAAGGCTATCGAGGAGGCTGGTGCTAAGGTTGAGCTCAAGTAATATCGCTTGACTTGATAAAAAGACGTAAATCAACGTTTAGAATATCATTGGTTAAGATCTCTCAAGTAGAGGGGTCTTAACCTTTCTTTGTGTAACACCCCTCATATATCGTAGTTATTAGAGAATCACACTGCCGGCTTTTTATACATCTGCCTAATTCCAATTCTCTACATGTACAATAATGTACGATACTAATCCTTATTATTCTTAGATGGCAACAAAAGTTATTGACAATAGAGTGAATTTTGCCAGAGTGAAAAATCCGATGCCTTATCCGGATTTTCTCGATGTGCAGCTTGAGTCTTTCAGAGACTTTCTACAGTTAGATACTCCGCCTGAGGAACGCAAGAACGACGGTCTTTATAAGGTGTTCGCCGAGAACTTCCCTATTACCGATACACGTAACAATTTCGTACTTGAGTTCCTGGATTACTATATCGACCCTCCACGTTACACTATCGACGAGTGTCTCGAAAGAGGATTGACTTATAGCGTACCCTTGAAGGCCAGAATGAAACTCTACTGTACAGACCCTGACCACGAAGAGTTCAACACCGTCACTCAGGATGTCTTCCTCGGTACAATACCTTACATGACAAGCAACGGCACCTTTGTTATCAATGGTGCTGAACGTGTCGTCGTTGCCCAGCTCCACCGCTCTCCAGGCGTGTTCTTCGGACAGGGAGTACATGCCAATGGCACAGTGCTCTATTCTGCCCGTATCATTCCTTTCAAGGGCTCGTGGATAGAGTTCGCTACTGACATCAACAACGTCATGTATGCCTACATTGACCGTAAGAAGAAGCTGCCTGTCACAACGCTCCTCCGTGCCATCGGTTTTGAGAAGGATAAGGATATACTCCAGATATTTGACCTTGCCGAGGAGGTAAAGGTAAACAAAAAGAACCTGAACGAGTGTCTCGGACGCATCCTCGCGGCCAATATCATGAAGAGCTGGTATGAGGATTACGCTGACGAGGATACTGGTGAGGTGGTTTCTATTGAGCGTAACGATGTTATCATAGAGCGCGGCACCATAATCTCAGAGGATAATATTGATGATATCCTCGACAGCGGTGCTGCTACCATACTGCTCTCTAAGGATGAGGAGAATAGCGGAAAGTATTCTATCATCTTCAACACACTCGCAAAGGACAGCTCTAACTCTGAGAAAGAGGCCGTATATTATATCTATCGCCAGCTGCGTAATGCTGACCCTGCTGACGAGGCTTCTGCACGCGAGGTGATACAGAACCTCTTCTTCTCGGACAAGCGTTATGACCTCGGAGAGGTCGGACGCTACCGTATTAACAAGAAACTGAACCTTGATACTGATATGGATGTGCGCATCCTCACAAAGGAAGATATCATCTGTATCATCAAGTATCTCATCAACCTTATCAACTCAAGCGCAACGGTTGATGATATCGACCATTTGTCTAACCGTCGCGTGAAGACTGTCGGTGAGCAGCTCGCCAACCAGTTCTCCATCGGACTGGCACGTATGAGCCGTACTATCCGTGAGCGTATGAATGTCCGTGACAATGAGACATTCAACCCGACAGACCTCATCAACGCTAAGACAATCTCAAGTGTCATAAACTCTTTCTTCGGCACCAACCCTCTGTCACAGTTCATGGACCAGACCAACCCTCTGGCTGAGGTGACACACAAGCGCCGTCTCTCTGCCCTGGGTCCTGGCGGACTTTCCCGTGAGCGTGCCGGTTTCGAGGTGCGTGACGTACATTATACTCACTATGGACGTCTTTGTCCTATTGAGAGCCCTGAGGGCCCTAACATCGGACTTATATCTTCTCTCTGTATGTATGCCCAGATTAACAATCTCGGCTTTATAGAGACTCCTTACCGCCGCGTTAACAACGGCATCGTCGACCTCGACAATGACCACGTGGAGTATCTCACAGCAGAGGAGGAGGAGAAGCATATCATAGGCCAGGGCAATGCCCCTCTTAATGACGACGGCACGTTTATACGTGAGGTGGTCAAGTGTCGCCAGGATGCAGACTTCCCTGTCGTTCCACCTGCAGAGGTTGACCTTATGGATGTCGCACCACAGCAGATCGCTTCTGTGTCTGCCGGCCTTATCCCATTCCTGGAGCATGATGACGGCCACCGCGCCCTCATGGGATGTAACATGATGAGACAGGCTGTGCCTCTTATACATAATGATGCGCCTATCGTAGGTACGGGTCTTGAGAAACAGGTTTGTGAGGACTCACGCACTATGATAACAGCTGATGGTGATGGCGTTATCGAGTACGTAGATGCCACAACAATCCGCATCCTCTATGACCGCACAGACGATGAGGAGTTTGTAAGCTTCGAGCCTGCTCTCAAAGAGTACAGAATACCTAAGTTCCGCCGCACAAACCAGAACATGGTTATCGACCTGCGTCCAATATGTAACAAGGGACAGCGTGTTAAGAAGGGTGATATCCTTACAGAGGGCTATGCTACAGAGAATGGTGAGCTCGCTCTCGGACGTAACCTCCTTGTGGCATACATGCCTTGGAAGGGATACAACTATGAGGATGCCATCGTCCTTAATGAGCGTGTTGTGCGTGAGGATATCCTCACTTCTGTACATGTTGATGAGTATTCTCTTGACGTGAGAGAGACAAAGCGTGGCGTTGAGGAGTTTACATCTGATATACCGAACGTATCAGAAGAGGCCACCAAGGATCTTGATGATAATGGTATCATACGCATCGGTGCAAGAGTTGAGCCGGGCGATATCATGATAGGCAAGATATCACCTAAGGGTGAGAGTGACCCTTCGCCTGAGGAGAAGCTCCTGCGTGCCATCTTCGGCGATAAGGCAGGTGACGTGAAAGACTCTTCACTCAAGGCAAACCCCTCACTTTCAGGTGTCGTGATAGACAAGAAGCTCTTCTCACGTGCCATCAAGACACGCGAGTCAAAGAAGCAGGACAAGATTGTACTTGAGAAGATCGATCAGGAGTATGAGGCTAAGAACTCAGACCTCAAGGGCATACTCATTGACAAGCTCCTCGCGCTTACTGATGGTAAGACATCTATGGGCGTGAAGGATTATACAGGTGCAGAGATCATCACCAAGGGCGGAACATTCACCGCTACAAACCTCTCTAACCTTGAGTATGACGGCATCCAGTCAAACGGATGGACAGGCGACGAGCATACCGATACCCTTATCCAGAAGCTCATCATGAACTATATACGCAAGTATAAGCTTCTTGATGCCGAGTTGAAGCGTAAGAAGTATGCCATCACAATCGGTGATGAGCTGCCTTCTGGCATCCTGCATATGGCTAAGGTCTATATCGCCAAGAAGCGTAAGATTGGTGTCGGAGACAAGCTTGCCGGACGCCATGGCAATAAGGGTATTGTGTCAAAGATTGTCCGTCAGGAAGATATGCCGTTCCTTGCCGATGGCCGTCCTGTTGATTTGGTGCTTAACCCTCTTGGTGTGCCTTCACGTATGAACCTCGGACAGATATTCGAGGCTGTCCTTGGTGCTGCCGGTAAAGAGCTCGGCGTGAAGTTCGCTACTCCTATCTTTGATGGCGCTAAGCTTGATGACCTTAACGAGTGGACAGACAAGGCAGGCCTTCCCCGCTACTGCTCTACCCACCTCTACGATGGTGAGACAGGCGAGATGTTCGACCAGCCAGCTACTGTAGGTATAACATACTTCCTTAAACTCGGCCATATGGTTGAGGATAAGATGCACGCCCGCTCTATCGGCCCATACTCTCTTATCACGCAACAGCCTCTTGGAGGTAAGGCGCAGTTCGGTGGCCAGCGTTTCGGAGAGATGGAGGTTTGGGCGCTTGAGGCATTCGGCGCGAGCCATGTACTACAGGAGATCCTTACTATCAAGTCAGACGATGTTACCGGACGTAGCCGCTCATATGAGGCTATCGTCAAGGGAGACCCGATGCCGACCCCAGGAATACCGGAGTCGCTCAATGTGCTTCTGCATGAGTTGCGTGGTCTCGGCCTTAGCATCAGGCTTGACTAATTGACAGGTTATCTGTAACAGAGCCGTGTGATGGATAAAGTGAGAGAGACAAGTCATAAATAAGGACAATGTCTTCTGTCTGGACGGGAGTGATATACACAAGCATTATCATCTGCCTGTTGTCCATCACAATGGCAAATTGTTAAAAGCAAAAAACCAAAGAAACTATGGCTTTCAAGAAAGATACAAAGATAAAGAACAATTTCACCAAGATAACCATTGGTATCGCTTCTCCTGAGGAAATACTCGAGAACTCATACGGTGAGGTCACAAAACCAGAGACCATCAACTACCGTACATACAAACCCGAGCGCGACGGTCTCTTCTGCGAGCGCATCTTTGGCCCTACCAAGGACTTTGAGTGTGCCTGTGGTAAGTATAAGCGCATACGTTACCGTGGTATCGTCTGCGACCGTTGTGGTGTTGAGGTAACAGAGAAGAAGGTGCGTCGCGAGCGTTCAGGACATATAGAGCTTGTTGTCCCTGTTGCCCATATATGGTATTTCCGCTCACTGCCAAGCAAGATAGGCTATCTACTCGGAATGCCTACAAAGAAGCTGGAGTCAGTTATTTACTATGAGAAGTATGTCGTTGTTCAGCCAGGTGTGCTTGGCCCAAAGAATGAGAATGACGAGCGTACCGTAGAGGATAATGTATATCGCAAGCTTGACCTTCTTTCTGAGGAGGATCTCATGTCGCTTTATGACAATGGTGTCCTTTCTGAGGAGAACGAGTTGCTGCCTGATGATGATCCTAACAAGTTCATCGTGAAGATGGGAGCAGAGGCGATATATATGCTTCTCCAGAATCTTGACCTTGACGCTCTCTCCTTCGAGCTTCGTGACCGTGCCAACAGCGATACATCACAGCAGCGTAAGAGTGAGGCACTGAAGCGTCTTCAGGTTGTGGAGGCTTTCCGTGGCAGTAAGGATATCAACCGCCCAGAGTGGATGATTCTCAAGATACTTCCTGTCACTCCTCCAGAGCTGCGTCCTCTCGTACCGCTTGATGGTGGACGTTTCGCTACATCTGACCTCAATGACCTCTATCGCCGTGTCATCATCCGTAATAACCGTCTGAAGAGACTTATGGAGATACATGCGCCAGAGGTGATCCTCCGTAACGAGAAACGTATGCTTCAGGAAGCTGTTGACTCACTCTTCGACAACAGCCGCAAGGCGTCTGCTGTGAAGAGTGAGAGCAACCGTCCGCTGAAGTCTCTCTCTGACTCTTTGAAGGGTAAGGCAGGACGTTTCCGCCAGAACCTCCTCGGTAAGCGTGTTGACTATTCAGCTCGTTCGGTTATCGTTGTCGGCCCTGAGCTTAAGATGGGTGAGTGTGGTCTGCCAAAGCTTATGGCAGCAGAGCTTTACAAGCCGTTCATCATACGTAAGCTTATCGAGCGCGGCATCGTGAAGACCGTTAAGTCCGCCAAGCGTATTGTTGACCGTCGTGAGCCAATCATCTTCGACATTCTTGAGAATGTGATGAAGGGACATCCTGTCCTTCTCAACCGTGCTCCTACGCTTCACCGTCTTGGTATTCAGGCTTTCCAGCCAAAGATGATTGAGGGCAAGGCTATCCAGCTCCATCCTCTGGCATGTACAGCGTTCAACGCTGACTTCGATGGTGACCAGATGGCTGTCCATCTCCCATTGTCAAATGAGGCCGTGCTTGAGGCTCAGATTCTCATGCTTCAGAGCCACAATATCCTTAACCCTGCCAATGGCGCACCTATTACTGTGCCATCACAGGATATGGTTCTTGGCCTTTACTACATCACAAAGCTCCGTCCAGGCGCTAAGGGTGAGGGACTTACATTCTACGGTCCAGAAGAGGCAATCATCGCTTATAATGACAAGAAGCTTGACCTCCATGCTCCGGTGAAGGTTGTTGTCAACGATGTCGTTGACGGCAAGCGTGTCCGCCGCATGGTAGAGACATCTGTGGGACGTGTCATCGTTAATGACATCGTGCCTGACGAGATGGGATTTGTCAATAAGGTCATCTCTAAGTCATCTCTCCGCGATATCATCGCTGACGTTATCAAGGAGGTCGGCTTTGCCCGTGCCTGCGAGTTCCTTGACGGTATCAAGAACCTTGGCTACCGCATGGCATATCAGGCTGGCCTGTCGTTCAACCTTGATGATATCATCATCCCACCAGAGAAGGAAGACCTCATACGCCGAGGCAATGAGGAGGTTAAGCAGATTACAGCCAACTATGAGATGGGCTTCATCACTGATACTGAGCGTTACAACCAGGTTATCGATACATGGACCCATGTCAACAATGACATAGGCAACATCCTGATGAAGGAGATGACAGAGGCCGATCAGGGCTTCAACGCCGTGTTCATGATGCTTGACTCTGGCGCCCGTGGTTCAAAAGACCAGATTAAGCAGCTCTCAGGTATCCGTGGTCTTATGGCAAAGCCACAGAAGGCAGGTGCTGACGAGCGCTCAACGATTGAGAACCCTATCCTCTCAAACTTTAAGGAGGGAATGTCTGTGCTGGAGTACTTCATCGCGTCACACGGTGCCCGTAAGGGTCTTGCCGATACTGCCATGAAGACAGCCGATGCCGGATATCTTACCCGTCGTCTTGTCGATGTCTCTCACGATGTTATCATCAATGAGGATGACTGTGGCACGCTCCGCGGCCTTACATGTACAGCGTTGAAGAGCGGTGATGAGATTATCGCTTCTCTCTACAGCCGTATTCTCGGCCGTGTGTCTGTCCATGATGTCCTCGACCCGCATACAGGTCAGGTTATCTGTCCTTCTGGAGAGGAGATTAACGAGGCACGCGCCAAGGCCATTGAGGATGCTGGCATAGAGAGCGTCGAGATACGTTCCGTGCTCACATGTGAGTCGCGTACAGGTGTCTGCCGCAAGTGTTACGGCCGTAACCTTGCCACTGCCCGTATGGTGCAGAAGGGCGAGGCGGTAGGTGTCATTGCCGCACAGGCTATCGGTGAGCCGGGAACACAGCTTACTCTTCGTACTTTCCACGCTGGTGGTGTCGCAGGTAACGCAGCCGCAAACGCTACTATCGTCGCTAAGAATGAGGTGCGCCTTGAGTTTGAGGAGCTCCGCACAGTGCCATATCACGAGGAGAATGAGGGTGCGATGGCTGTTGACTGTCAGATGGTTGTCAGCCGTCTTGCTGAGGTTCGCTTCGTTGACCCTAACACAGGTATCGCCCTTTCAAGCCAGAATGTGCCTTATGGCTCATCCCTCTATTTCAAGCATGGCGACGTTGTGAAGAAAGGTGATGTCATAGCACGTTGGGACCCATTCAACGCTGTCATCGTGTCAGAGTATGCTGGTAAGCTTCGCTTCAGCGGTGTTGTTGAGGGTAAGACATTCCGTGCAGAGACCGATGATACAACAGGTCTTACAGAGAAGATCATCATCGACTCTAAGGACAGGAGCCTTGTTCCTACATGTGATGTCGTTGATGCCAATGGCGAGGTGCTCGGCACATACTACTTCCCACGTGACGGCCACGTCGTTGTAGAGGATGGCGCGACAATATCAACAGGTACGACAATCGTAAAGATACCGCGTAATGTTGCCAAGGTGGGTGATATCACCGGCGGTCTCCCACGTGTGACCGAGCTGTTTGAGGCCCGTAATCCATCTAACCCTGCTGTTGTCAGCGAGATTGATGGTGAGGTGACAATGGGTAAGGTGCGCCGTGGTAACCGTGAGGTCGTTGTGACATCTAAGACTGGCGACCAGCGTAAATATCTCATCCCACAGTCAAAGCAGATACTTGTACAGGAGCATGACGCCGTCCGTGCTGGTACTCCGCTCTCTGATGGTGTCATCACTCCGGGCGATATCCTTGCCATCAAGGGTCCTACCGCCGTTCAGGAGTATATTGTCAATGAGGTGCAGGGCGTATATCGTCTCCAGGGTGTGAAGATCAATGAGAAGCACTTTGAGATTATCGTGCGCCAGATGATGCGCAAGGTACAGATAAATGAGCCAGGCGACACCAACTTCCTTGAGCAGGAGCTTGTCGACAAGCTCGACTTCCGTGAGGAGAATGACCGCATATGGGGCAAGAAAGTCGTTGTTGACGCAGGTGACTCAGAGACTCTCCACAAGGGTGAGATAGTCACAGCGCGCCGTCTTCGCGACGAGAACTCAAGCCTCAAGCGCCGTGACCTCCGTCCTGTTGTTGTCCGTGACGCTATCCCTGCGACATCAACCCAGATACTCCAGGGCATCACACGTGCGGCTCTCGCTACTAAGTCGTTCATGTCAGCCGCATCGTTCCAGGAGACGACAAAGGTGCTTAACGAGGCAGCTATCCGTGGCAAGTCAGATAACCTTGTCGGTATGAAGGAGAACGTCATTGCAGGTCACCTCATACCAGCTGGTACTGGTCTGCGCGAGTTCGATAAGATTATTGTCGGCAGCAAGGAGGAGTATGAGCGTATGCAGGCCAACAAGCGCAATGTGCTTGACTTCGTTGATGGCGAGATAGACGCATAAGACATAAATATCCAATAAGAAGAATCAGGTCCTTCATAGCTTCTCAGAGGCAGAAGGGTTTGATTCTTTTTTTATTAGCGTCTGGTAAACTCGTTGTTGCTCATCTAAAGTCTTACTGGACAGTAAATGATATTCAAACGCAAAATATACAAATCTCATGGAGCTACAAAGCAAAGAAAGACGCATGTATATGCGCATCCGCAATGTCTGCGGATTGCTCGGTGTCGTACTGCCATGGCTGGCGTTGTTCTCTGCCGGTCTCACCGCCCATCCCAGTCAGGAATGGTGGTGGAGCATATCAGCCACCTATCACCAGTCGCCCGCCTTGGTCGGTGTGCTCTGTCCAGCCTCTTTGGTGCTTATATCATATATAGGCTATAACAAGACCGACAACTGGATAACGACCTTGAGCGGCGTATTTGGTTTGGGCATAGTGCTCTTCCCCTGCAGCGTGTCATGGATACCGGAGGGGACGCCCGTGGGGTTCTTCCAGATACCTATCGAGATATCCCAGTATCTGCATAATGGGTGTGCGTCACTGTTCTTCCTGCTGATAGCGTTCAACAGCTATTTCCTTTTCACGAAGAGTGATGGCGTGATGACACCGCGCAAGGTTATCCGCAACCGCATTTACCGCATCTGTGGCGGTGGAATGCTTCTGTTCGAGATACTCTTTGCCATCATCTCGCTGTGTGATGCCCCCGGCTATTCAGTCATGATAATCGAGATAATCCTCCTCCATCTCTTTGGCTTCTCATGGCTGACAAAAGGCGAGGCCTTCTCATGCTTTAATGATGTCGAGGAGGGGTAGGCTCACATGTGTAGGGATGGAATGATACCCAACGCATTATTGAATTACCGAATGATAGAAACGGCAAGAGACAGAAAACTCAGCGATTTGAGTTTTCTGTCTCTTGCCGTTTTGTAATTCAAGTTGGATAAGGTATCGAAGAATAACGAAAAAGTTATCTAAAATTATTGCTGTCCGGTAAAACACAAAATGGCATAATAATCCTGTCCGAAGCCCCGTAAAATCAGGTTTCGGCCTTTCTCTTCCCAAAAGTAAGCCCCCCTAATCGAAAAGTGTAGGTTCGGGTGGTGCTTTTTGTGCCTCCTTTGCAAGAATATCGTCTCAGGTTTTATCTGGATTCTCCATAAATGCTACAAAATCGATGTAGTACATAAGCGTAAGGCGCACCATAGTGACAACCTGAGAGAATGCGCAATTTCTTTTGATGCTTCTTGAGAGTACGGTGATGAGCAGATTGGCTATCAGGACCACCCATGTCTGTATCTGTATGGCATTGACGCTGTCTCCGTAGAAGAAATGAAGTGGAAAATTCTGTTTGAGCTGTTTGTACAGTGACTCAATAGCCCAACGGAGGCGGTAAATCTCGGAAATATCCTCTACCGAGAAATCAAAGTTGTTTGTCAATAACGCGACAGGCTTCTTCCTCTCATGAAAGATCTCCACTCTTCGCGCTTCATGGGTGAGTTCGCCTCTGGTAAACAGTACCTTCTGGTCTATATGGGTTACAAGACCATCCGGATTGACGTAAGTAACTGATTTTAGTACCTTATAATTGAGATTCTTCTTCATTTTCGTGACATAGCACACACCTTCTTCTGTGAGACGCTGGAATTGTGCGATGTCAATATATCCCCTGTCCATAGCCAGCGTGGAGTCCTTGGGCAGGTGAACTTCCTTGAGTAGGTAGTGGTCATGCTTGGCAGCAGATGTGAGCTGTACTACCATTGGAACGCCAACATGATACTTCATGACGGTATGAACTTTCATGCCGCCTTTCTTCTTGCCTGACTTCGGATGACGGCCCACGCCTTTGAGTATGTTGTCAAAGAGGGTAATGGTGGTGGAATCCATCATATAGAGCAGCTTTTCCCAGTCCTTTGGCTCGTGAGTCTGACCCTTATAACTTTTGGGAGGGCGGCTGTCCGCTAAAAACCTGGCATATTTCTCCAAAAGGTACGCATATACACTGGCAAAGAACTCCTGAGGGCGTCGTATGTTCGCTTCGGCAAGCGTACTTCGCCTAACCAGATAATCCATTCCAAGGTGTCTGAGTTTATGTGCCTCTGCTTTCATCCCAATCTCAAGTTCACGAAGGGAATCAAAGTGTTTAAGAATGCCAAACAACATCACAATGAGATGTTGGTATCCGTCAAATCGCTTCACGTAAGCCTCGCTTCCTTTCGTTTCACGGCTTATTTGAAGAATTTTCTCCTTAGAAAGCAACTTTAATACCTGATTATATACCGGCTGTCCGGTAAAATGACTATCTTTGCTCATGGTTATGTTTTTTTTCCAAATACAAAGATAACCAAAAGGGCTGATACCTCGTGAGAAGTGTCAGCCCTAATTTTTGGTTGCTCAGAAAAGTTTTACCGGACAGCAATAATCTAAAATAAAGAAGAAAAAGAGTTGGTTTATTCCTGTGTTATTCAAAATATCGTCAATACGCTTTTTTGTTGCCAGTATTCTGCCTATCTTGTACTGCGTACGCCGACTAAGTCACGAGAATTGGGATATGACTTGCCGAAAGGAATAGTTGTAGCCATGAATCGTATATATAAAAAAACGACCCGCACATTTGAGCATCGTTGAGAGGCTTGGCGGGTTCTTGCGTGTGCAAAGTTAAGCATAAAATATTATTTGACCAAACTTTTTGGATGGAAAATGTTGTTTGAATATCTATCTTGCAAGAGTTTATGTAAATGCGGATAGGATGGCATGTCGTAATAGTTTTCTTATTGATTTCATGAGTGAGCGTGTATCTTGACATTGTCATATACTGTCGTTATGTGATGTGGAGGGTAAGAAACACTGTACATTGCATTACGTAAAAGCGTTATCGGTTTTTGCCATTTGTTGATTGAAACCTGAAAAATATGAAGAGAATATAATTACAATATCAGAAATGAATGCTTTTGGTTAGCTTTAACTGTATCCCAAAGTGTGCTGTGTGGGGTAATTTTTGGATGACATAAACGGCAAGAGACAGAAAGCTCAGTGATTTGAGGTTTCCGTCTCTTGTCTTGTTTATTTGTGATTGCCTATCGCTGTGAGTTTTGCCGTCGGGGCTGTCCTGTGCGGCTGGTGCCGCACGCCCCTCCAGCTTCACTCACAGCTTGTTCTCGTTATTGCATTTTATTCTGCACGTGTAGGATGCACCTACTCTCGTCAACGCGCGACAGGCCGAACCGATAAGCCATTGTTACGGTCGTGGACGTCGTTCCAGTTGACACCCCCAGAAAAGAAGAAGAGGCCGTATGCGTAGTTGTATTCGTTGTATCCATAGCCCGTGCCCGACCAGTAGTAGCCGTGGGAGCCTACGTAGTTGGACTCGCCAGCCCAGCGGCCACCGGCAGCAGGCAGGAATATCTGTCCACCATTAGGGCCTGTGAACAGGCGGCCATTGACACCGTTGAGGGTTGTCCATACTGATGTGCATGAGTTTATCAATTCTTTAATCTGAGTAAGTGACGGCGCATCCGCTATCTTCTGCCACCATACATAGCGACCACCATAGCCTTCGGGCTTAGAAGCACCAGCATTGCAGCACGCCCATTTTGTTCCGCTTGGCAGACCGAGGTCTATCATGTGAGGATGGTTATTGTCTGGACATGAGTGGGTGGAATGCTTCAGCGGATAATCATGAGGCTCGTCATAGACATATTCTGAGTCGCCAGCGTATCTGACATAGCCGTAAAGCCGGGCTGTGGAGCTTGGCTCGTTACGGTAATAGACATAGCGGGTGTCAGTATATGGAGAATAATAGTCACGTAGAGAGATGCGGGCGATTGAACCATTTGGATCCTCATAGACATAGCCCCAATCTGCGATGTCTTCTCCGTCAGAAGAGCACTCAACCGTAGTGGCCACCTCAAACTTATACTTGTATGTTTTTCCTTTATAATAGAATCCGCTCTCAGACTCTTCCGATGTCGTTTGCTTGAATTCTGTTATCTTTGCGGGACACTCCGCCGGTTTCACCTCCGCATACTCAGGCACGCGGATATCGTAAAGGTTGAATAGGCGCACGACAGGATATGCCTTGTAATTGTAGTTGCCGCTGAGATTCCTCAGTGTATAGGACATATCAGGTATAGGCCATTCGTTCTCCATCCAGTATGTGCCGTCGAAATAAGCTTGGTCGTAGATATTATCTGTATCATCATACAACACCCATCCCAATTTTACAGGAATAAAGATGTCTTTGGATACATCTGCCGTCAGCACACCTGTGCTGGTGACTCGCGCCTTCCATTTGGGATTTGTAATCTCAGGGAGAAGTGGGCGTGTTGTCTTGAGGAAGTCAAGGTCTATGGCAAAGCCCCAGATGTCCTCACGCTCTTTGAACCACACACGGTAGCCCGGCTCGAGTGTCACTCCGAGTGATGCAGTCACCTCCACATTCTTCAATGCATCGTAAAGTGTAGTATTCATCCCCTCGTTCGACTCCATCATGAATGACGATGATACTTTAGGTCCCACGTATGCAGTGAGGTCAACCGCTGCAACTTTCGTGTGCAGTATAGCTCCTGTCAATGTGATTGTCACGCCAGCCTGAACGCTTCCGTTAAGGCTGAGGCTCCAGTCGGGGTTGCCCCAAGAGCCCTGAAGACATTTTTCCTTCAGACCAGAGAATCCCTCGCCTTCGATATACTTGAAGCCGTCAACAATTTTCACATCAAAAGGTACATTGAACGAGACGTCCAAACTGCCAGAAGCCTTGAAGAATGTTCCAAAGGACAATGCGGCACGCAACCCCCTAATGTTAATTGGGAACTCTATAAACTCTTTTGGCTTAGGGGCATAGTCGTTTTCAACCTTGGCCGTGACATCAACAATTCCAGTGGAATTGAAATTATACTTGAAATACACCATATCCTTAAGGTTCTCCTCACCATAGCACAATACATAGTCTATAACAATCGTCGGATAGTCAAGTGAAGCACTAACATTAACGGCATCTCCAATTTCCAGTGAGCCTGTCAATTGGAAAGGAAGCTGGATTTTCTCGTTTGTCCCTATGGCAAGGTCACGTTTCTGTCCACGGCTTTGGTTCTCAGTATTCTCCGACTCCGCCTTGCCTACTACCAGAATCCGCTCATAGAGGTCGCTGATACCAACCTCCTCACACGAGCAGACAATGCCTGAGGCTGCTGCGGTGACAGACCTCACCCGTCCGCTGAAGCCCTCCTTTATAGGCTCCTCGTTAGGGTAAGCCAGCAGCACCTGCCCCACCTCGGGAATCAGCTCGGCCGGGATGTCGTCATTGAAGATGATGGTCTGCTCGGTGTATGTCTTAACATACTTCAGCCATGAGTCACGGCCGAGCGACACACCTTGGGCGAGGACAGGGTCGGGAGTGACCATGCGCACGCTGTCTATCTTTGAGATAGGTATGCGGTAGATACTGTCCGTGGTGTAGAACTCCTGTGTCTGCCATGTGGCGTGCTCCAAGCCGTCAACATCGCAGGTGGAGAAGCGTATGCTGTCAAGGTCAGATTTGAGGAATGCGTTCAGTCCGCCGTCATTCAGATAGACATAGACGGCCTCGTATGTCTGTGCGCTGACGCTCACGAAAGGACATGCCATCGCGAGCAGGAAGAATAAAAGTCGTCTCATCATGGCTTAGTGATCTTGAAGTTAGCGATGGATGTCTTTATGAGATACACGCCAGAGGGGGCAGATGACAACGGCAGGGAGATATGGCCTGAAGTGTCTGCCTTTCCCTCGGCGACACAGCGGCCGTCGGGAGAGAACGCCTGTACGGACGACGACGTGGAGAGACCGTCCAAGGACAGGGAGGAGGATGTGACAGAGAAGCGTGGGGCGGCTACTGTCACACGGTCAACGGCTGTGGGGTCGAGATAGCAGAGTGAGTAGCTCCGGACATCATTGCCCGCAAGGGTCATTCGGCCATCGACAGAGGTGATGATGACATCAATGCCGTCGAACATGACACACGGCTCGCTCTCAAGGAAGAAGACGACGTCTTTCCCTGAGGACAGCTTCAGACGCATAGCGTTGGCATCCTCAGCACGGGAAGACACCGCTATGGCGATGAGAAAGGCTAATAGAGAGAAAAGTCTTTTCATAAGAATGTCTTTGGTTTGGTAAAGTTGAATAGAAAATGAGTTGAGCAGGTTTTATTTATACGCCCAGAACCAACGGTTGCCGGCTGAAAAGTAAAAAGCGTAAGTTTTTTATATTAACGCTTCTGCCCTTGCAGGGCGTACATCAATGGCTCACAAATCCCAGGGTGTCATTTCGCTACGCTTCATTTTGCCCTGGGCTACGAGCAGGCTGCCCTTACAGGGCGCACCTAAAGCATTGTTAAACAGCAATAAGCTACTTGCGAACCCCGAATTGAATAATAGTTACTACTGTGGTTGTCACATACGTAATAACAGATGGACAACTCATGTTGCTCAATTATTAATGTGAATAACAGCGATTATGTGTGGATGAGTATTGCTCTCCACACAGCTGTTTGCATGAAAGGTTTGGGCACGACGGGGTGGTGCCAGATGATGAATGGTCGGTTATTTCTCCATAGGCATGTGTTTTAGGACATAAGCACTGGTAGGTGATATGGGCTTTCGGAGGGGGGCGTGTTCTATATAGGTGCGGGCTATTGACTCCCGCCTGTAGAATTCCCTTTGTCGGGCTTCGCGGTAATGACATAAAGAAGGCGTGACGCATTCCTTATCATAATCGTGAGGCCCTGAGAAATGCCCATACTACCCGATAAGTTATGCCCACGCCTATAGCGCAGACATTAACAACTTATCCTTCGGTAGTATAATCATTGAAAGTTCTCAGGTTTCTCGATTAACCGAATAACTGCTAATGCTGTTGATGATATTTTTCCAAAAAGTAGTCTTGCCCCTTCGCTTAGGCGGCTAAAACTGCTGACAAAGATATAAAGAAAATATGATATGACAAAATAAAAGGGATGGAATTGTGATGGTGGGCTGGTGTTTTTTCTTTGCGTCAGGGCGGGAGGAGGGATAGGGGAGGAGGGGAGAGGAGAGAGTGGCTGGCTGCTGTTATTTCCATAACATAAGGAGGGAGCCGGTGGTGATGAGGAGGGCGCCGATAATTACTTTTGGGCTGGCAGGCTCTTTCAGGAGGATGAAGGCGAGGAGTATGGTGATGACGACACTGAGCTTGTCTATCGGGGCGACGCGCGAGACGTCGCCTGTCTGCAGTGCCTTGAAATAGAAGATCCATGACAGCCCTGTGGCGATGCCAGAGAGGATGAGGAACAGCCATGTGTGGCGCCCTATGCCCCTTATCTGGCTTGTCGTGCCTGTTGCGATGACTATACCCCATGTCAGGAGGAGAATTATCGTGGTGCGTATGGCTGTCGCGAGGTTAGAGTTTATGTCCCTCACGCCAATCTTGGCGAATATGGCTGTCAGGGCTGCAAATAGCGCTGAGAGAATAGCGTAGTATTTCCACATAGTATATATACCAGCCACGAAGATGGGCAAGCCATACGGCCGCACCTCTTCGTGGCTGTCTTTGTCTTGTTTGGTGGGCCTCATGCTGTGCGGCTGTCTTTATTATAGCGCAGTGTTGAGGCCGGTTATGTTGTGTGGGTCATGTCCTGTTCTGCAAAGTGTTGATGCCGACAGGGCGGCAGCGTGTCAGAAGTTCACGCCGACGTTTAAGGATATTACGGAGTTGTGTGACGAGTCGAAATAGTCGTGAGAGATGTTCGACAGGCCGTAAGAGTAGCATATATCGGCATAGAGGACATCATAGCTGACACCGCATCCGAACTTCAGTCCGCCGTCAAATCTCTGGAAACGTGGGCGTCCCTCCAGGTCGTCGCCGAAAGAGTTGTATGCCTCACGCTGGTGGAAATTCTTTGTCTTGCCGCTGACACCACAGGCGAGATAGCCGCCGAGGTATGGCTGCACGGCGAAGTGTCCGTCAGGCGAGTACATATACTTCACCACCAGAGGCACTTCAAGATAGTTCAGGGCGTAGGTGATCTTGTCGTTGCCGCTTCCCTGCTTCCCGCCTTTCTCTGTGTACATCAGTCCTGTCTCGAAGTAGAGAGGTGTATATTGAGAGAGCGAGATACCCATGACAGCCCCGATGTTCAGTCCTGAGCGTGACTTCCCGCCGTCGAGCCACGGGTCGTCGCTCTGCACTGTGCCCAGGTTAAGGCCGAGACGGAGGCCGTAGTAGTTATACGGGTCGATATGGTAGCGGTAGCGGTTGCTCCATGTGTCGCCCTGTCTCTGGTTGTAGTTGAGACGCCCTGTCTTGTTGTCGTAGTATCTGCTGCTCTTATAGTGCTGTGCGTTGCCGGCGAGGCATGTCATCAGCATGAGCATTGTGAGTAATAGTGTCTTCTTCATAATTGTCATACTTTTATGTTTCTGTTTTCGTGATTATCCATTCTCGTGAGCGTAGTCGTAGCAGCGGTTGAGAATCTCGTTGAACGGCTGGACACGTCTCAGCTCGTCAGCCGCATAGGCTATGAAGTCTGGACGGAGGACATCATCGACAGTTATATCGCGCATCATCTCGTAGCTCCTCAGCCGGTAATAGTCAGCGTGCATATCCTCTGGCGAGAATCCGTTGGGCGTCCTTTTCAGCGCGTCCTCCCATGGCAGTTGGAATCCCTCACACCCTCTTAAGGCCTTGTCGAAAGCCTCCGGCTCGCACATTATCTCCTCCCTGACGCTCTTGACGGTCTCTTTGTCGGGGTTATACAGTCCGCCGCAGATGAAGAATGTCTCTGTCGCCGGCTCAAGATGGAAGTAATATCCTGCCATTCCCGATTTCTTCCCCCGTGGGCAGACATACGCCCCGAGATGCCATTTGTACGGCCTCTTGTCTTGTGTGAAGCGTATGTCGCGGTATATGCGGTATGTTATATCCTTCAGACTGAGACCTTGAACCCTCGTGTCGAACTGTTCTATGCGCCTCATGAAGTCCATGGCGAGCGTGTCAAACTTGTCCTTCACCGTGAGGTATTCGTCCTTGTGGCTGTCAAACCATGGCTTGTTGTTGTTCTCTGAGAGCCTCAGCATGAAGTCGAGTATCTGCCTCATTTGCTTTTTCCTTGTGTGTTGGTGAATCTGTATATTGTCGTGCTCTTGAATGTCTCCCCCGGCCTTAGCAGTGTCGAGGGCCATTGTGGCTTGTTAGGCGAGTCAGGGAAATGCATTGTCTCGAAGCATATCGCGTTGCGTCTGTTGTACGGTATGCCGCCTTTCCCTATCAGCGAGCCGTTATGTCCGTTGGCGGTGTATATCTGCATGGCCGGCTCTGTGGTATATACCTCCATCACCAGCCCAGAGTGGCTGTCGGTTATCCTTGCTGCCGGCGTGTCGAGACGGCCACGGGTGTTCAGTCTGTAACAGTGGTCGTAGCCCTTTGTCACCCTTAGCTGTGCGTCGTCGTTGTCTATGCGCAGCCCTATTCTCGTGGGGCGGGTGAAGTCGAACGGTGTCCCCGCGACGCTCATCATCTCTCCTGTGACGCGCTTGTTCTTGTCGTATGCCGCTATCTCTGTCGCGTCGATCCATAGCTCTTCGTCGAGGATGTCCATGGAGTGACAGCCCGAAAGGTTGAAGAACGAGTGGTTAGAGGGGTTCAAGACCGTCGGCTTCGTTGTCGTCGCGCTGTAGTCTATGCGCAGCGCGTCACTCTCCAGTGTGTATCTGACTACGAGTGTCAGCTCTCCCGGGAATCCGTTCTCGCCGTCGCAGGAGATATACCTCATAGCCACGGCCGAGTCGTTCAGGCTTGTTATTGTCCATAACTTCTGTGCGAATCCCGGTGAGCCACCATGCGAGCAGTCGCCGTTGCCGCCTGTCTGCAGCTGGTAGTCATGTCCGTCTATAGACAGCTTCCCGCCCAGTATGCGTCCGATGTATCTCCCCACTACCGCCCCGAGGTTCTGCCTGTGGGCGGTGTAGTCGTCTTTACGGTCGAATCCGAGCACGACATCCTTTCCCCCGACACACAGGCTCTTAATTCGTGCGCCGTAGTTTATGACGCTCATCGTTATGCCCGATGTGCGGTTCTTCAGTGTCACCTCGTCAATCTCCTGCCCCCATGCCGTGTGTGCCATGGCGGTGAATAGGGCCATGATGATGACTGTCCTTATGCAGAGTGAAGCTCGCCCCATATTTGTCTGTTCGTTGTTTTGGTGATGCAAAAGTACATATAAAAACTTTATCTGCAAAATTATTTTTCCCTATTTTGATGGGGAAAATCCCTAATCAGT
>JBJEAW010000010.1:27038-30387 GCA_051869435.1 Prevotella sp.
GAATTGTTGTTCTTTTTGTATAGCATGCAATTAATGCTACGGTGTTGAGAATGTTTGCTGGATAGCGGTACTTGGATACAATATTTCATGTGATGTGACGTTATATGCAATAGCATGACATCATGTCATACACAGCTTAATCAAAGAAAATAAATACAATAATTAAATATGGCACTAATAAAACCTTATCTCGGCGTGAGCCCACAGTGTGGCCGCGACTGTTACTTCTCAGAGAACGCCACCATTGTCGGCGATGTCCGCATGGGCGACGAGTGTTCAATATGGTTCAACGCTGTTGTGCGTGGCGATGTCGCACGCATCGTTCTCGGCAACCGCTGTAATGTCCAGGACGGCTCATGCCTCCATGTCACCAATTTCGGAGGCCACGACCGCCCGACCGAGGATTTTGTCAACGGCAACGACCTCCTCCTTGAGGACGATGTCACTGTGGGCCATAACGCCACGCTCCATGCCTGCCATATAAAGCGCGGCGCGCTGATAGGCATGGGCGCCACGGTGCTCGACAAGGCCGTGGTGGGCGAGGGCGCTGTTGTGGCAGCCGGAGCTCTCGTGCTTGGCGGCACACAGATTGGCGACCATGAGATATGGGCCGGCGTTCCTGCAAAGTTTGTCAAGAAGACACGCCCTAACCAGGCCGAGAGCTATGCCGCCCATTATGTGGAGTATAGCCGCATATATATCGAGGCAGACAAGGCCGGCGAGGGCGAATGACCACCTTAAGGGGTGTCCTGTAAATTGGGCCAATCTTTTTGTAATCCAATTTGTAGAACACCCCTACGTTGCTTGCCGTGACGTGCCGAAGGCACAGAGACGATACACCATCCATAAGACGAAGCAGTATTAAAGACACTGAATGGGACGGTAAAGACTGAGTAATTACACTGTGAAGACTCAGTCTTTACCGTCCCATTCAGTGCCTTTCGCATTCTCAGGCGGTGTAGATGGGGCTTTCAGTGGTATTTGTCAAATAGCATGTCAGCGGACAATGCCTGTGCCGCCGGGTGCCTCTCTCTGCATCTCATTCATTTGCCAGTTTGTCTCCAGCTGTGTATTCATGTCGCCATGATGCCTGTCTGAGACATATTATATATCAATATCGCACGTTGATATTGTTAATAATGATTAATCCTGTGTGCGCAAACAGCGAATTTTGGAATAATAATAGTAATTTTGCAACGAAAATATTTCACTAACGTTAATATTTTTATCCCTTTTTAAGCATTTCCTGTCGTGCGCTATCTTATGCCAGGCAGGATTATGCCCAACCGAAGCGGTATAGGCTATAGAATACATTATTATACGTAAAGAAAAAAGATGAACAAAATCAAGATGGCTTGTCTCGCCCTTCTCTCTGCGGCGAGCATCAGCACAGCGACAGCAGGCGGACTGCTGACAAACACCAACCAGAACATCAGCTTCCTGCGTAACCCGGCACGCGACGGTGCGATAGGCATAGACGGCGTGTATTCAAACCCTGCGGGTGTCGCACTCCTTAACGACGGTTTCCACTTCGCATTCAACATCCAGTCTGCATTCCAGACACGTACTATCAACACCACATGTCCACTCTTCGCCCTCGGCGTGCAGAATAACGGTCAGACGACAAAAGAGTATGAGGGCAAGGCCACCGCGCCCGTTATCCCCTCGCTTCAGGCCGCATACAACTGGAACCGCTGGTCGTTCCAGTTCGGTTTCGCCATCAACGGTGGCGGTGGCAAGTGTGAGTTTGAGCACGGTCTCGGCTCGTTCGAGAGCGCCCTGGGACAGATAGCCCATGCCCTCGCCCCATTCGGCGCACAGGGATATGACGCCAGCAGCTACATGCAGGGCCGTCAGTATTACTACGGCTTCACCCTCGGCGCGGCATACAAGCTCATCGACGAGGAGAAGCAGAAGCTCTCTGTCTATGGCGGCGCGCGTGTGCTCTACGGCTCAGCCTCTTATAAGGCCAAGATTGCCGACATCATGGTGAAGACAGAGCAGGGCATGGTGACATTCAGCGACTTCCTCGACGGTGTTGACAACTACATCACAAGCAACCTCAACACCATCAACGAGAACCTCCCGAAGGTCAATGCCGGTATCTCACAGCTTGAACCTTATAAGGACCTCCCTCAGTATAAGGAGCAGTATCAGCAGCTTGTGGCCACCAAGGCACAGCTCGAAGGGGCCAAGGCACAGCTTGAGGCAGCCCAGCCACAGGTGAATGCCCTCGGGACATACCGTGAGGGAGTTAACCTCCAGTCTGACCAGTCGGCCGTAGGCATCGCCCCTATTATCGGTATTGACTACCAGATAGGCAACTTCAACTTCGCCGCCAAGTATGACTTCCGTGTCAAGATGGCCATGAAGAACAAATCGACCCTCAAGGAGGCCCACGCCATCGACGCCGTGAACAAGTTCCGCGACGGCACATCAGTACGTGAGGATTGTCCTGCCCTCCTCGCCCTCGGCGCACAGTGGCAGATTATCCCAGAGGTGCGTGTCAACGCAGGCTACCACCACTTCTACGACAAGCAGTCGAAGAAATACAACAACGAGCAGGACCTTCTCGACGGAGGCACAAACGAGTATCTCGCCGGTCTGGAGCTTGATGTCATCAAGAACCTCACCATCAGCGGCGGTCTCCAGTTCACACGCTACGGACTCACTGACGAGTTCATGAACGATATGTCGTTTGTCACCAACTCATGGTCATACGGTTTCGGCGTGAAGTATCAGGTGTCGGACAAGGTGGCTATCAACGCTGCCTACTTCAAGACGAAGTATGACCACTACAAGATGGGTGACCCATCGACCATCGCCAACGACTTCACCCGCAGCAACCGTGTCGGTGGCATCGGTGTAGAGCTCTCATTCTAACCTCACGCAGATTAGGGACTTTTCATCATTCATCCAATCATAAAGTTAGAACAACACAAGTTTTTGGAGCATCATGGCCAGGCGAGGCTGTGATGCTTCTTTTGCGTTTATGGGTGTAATTCTGTTTTTCGGTAACATCCTCACCCCGTCCCGCATCCTTTCGTTTCCATTCCGATATATTCTCCCCATCATTCTGCCCGTGTTCTTGTATTCTAATGCGCCATGATAATTATATTCAACATTTGCAAGTAACCAATAAAGTTGACTGTCAGGAGATTATAAGTGGAAACTATAAAGATTATGTCACGACCAGCCTGTAAGGCTGTACTAAGCGAAGCGTTCGTAACCGGGGACGATGTCCCCGGTATGTCGATGCTAAATGGCTGCCTGGAAGGCAGTACCTCGCCCTCAGTGAAGATACAGCATAGTACTGTCTTCCAGACAGTTGTCATATCTTTTATAACCC
>JBJEAW010000011.1:0-26312 GCA_051869435.1 Prevotella sp.
CTGAAATATGCAACTAATACGTTGATTATTAATCGTTTAATTTATAGAACCTCCCAGTTATGATTGTATGATATAGCAGGTTTGGCTTAATGGTCTATAAGAATCTGTTGCAAAGTAACTAAAAAAATTCGTTATACAACTAATCTTCTTAGTTAATAAAACTAAAACAATTAGTTTATTAACATTTACTGACGGCATTGTCGTTAATTCATAACGATTCAGCAAATACATTAATTGGTACGCGCTGAAGGCGCAGAAGAGCATAGCCCAGGGTAGAGCGTAGCGACACCCTGGGTGTAAATGGAATATAAGCAATGCGCGTTGTAAGCGCAGAAGCGTTACATGCCACAATTATTATCTATGCTTTTCCACTTACAGGCGACAATTACCTACGCAAAAAAGCTACAGGGTGTCATTACCGCTACGCTCTATTCTGCACTGGGCTGTGCACTTCTGCACTTTCAGCGCGTATTGATTAAGAAATAAGACAGAGATGTCACTATGTCTTGGATGTAAGAAATGTGGCGCAAGACTGAGGAAAGACACAGGCGGATGGACACATCTGAGAATGTGGGATGCAGACATACAAGAGACAGAACAGGGCAGAAAAATGGGCGAGAGGGAGAAAAACGGCCTTTCGCTTATAATCTGTAAGCGGAACAGGGCTTTCTGCTTACAGATTTCTTAGGCTAACAACAAATATCCAAGAGGTACTGAATGAGGCGCTCATTTGTACTGAATGAGAGCCTCATTCAATACAAATGACAACGCAAAACAGGCTGCTTACAGACTGAAAGAGATACGGATGACAGGGCAAGGGATAAAAAAGGTTTCGACCTGTACGGTTGAAAACGGGCTGAAAGCGCAGAAGAACATAGCCCAAGGTAGAGCGTAGCGACACCCTGGGTTTGTATGCCGAGGAAGCGGGAACGCCTGAAGGCAAAAGCATAGATAATAATTGTGGCATGTAACGCTTCTGCCCCTGTAGGGCGTGCAGCGTCCACATTATATACCCCAGGGGGTCGCTACGCTTGCCCTGGGCTATGCGCTTATGGGCTTTCAGCCCGAGCAAACCGTACAAGTTGAAGCTTTTTTGGGGGGAATTACTAAAAAACATAACACCATGGAAACAGCGGAGGGGGCGAAAGACTATATACGACGACAGCGGCATCACCCACATAAAAGGATGATGCCGCTGTGAAAGTATTGCGGTTATGAGTATGAAGCGTTACTCTGCCTTAGAATGGCTGAAATAAATACCGCCACACAACTCTATCGTGCCATTATATGTATCCTTATAGCCTATCATAGTCAGCTTGTCGCCAACCTCTATGCCTGCTGTGGCAAGGAAGTTCTTGCGGGCATCGCCAGTGGCGCCATAGCCAGGATAGCAGCCATAGACGTAGAGGCGGTTTGTACCGTCAGTAAGATAGAGGTTGCCATAAGTTGTGTTGGCTATCTCGCTGATTGTGCCGGTCACCATGTAATAAGCGTCCTTTGAGTCAGGAGATGTGAGGAAGTCAGCGATAGAGATCTCCTTGACAGCCTTGACGTTCTCTGCCACGGCAGAGGTCATCTCGATAGTGGTGTTATACTGGTCGCGCTTGCCTACGAGAGTGACAATATCACCCACCTTGATGCCTGTAGCGTCAAAACCGCTCATGTTATAGACATAGAGGTCGCCTGTATAGTCCTTGATATAGAAACGTCCCTTGGCGGCATTGGCTATCTCAGACACTACGCCTGTCACACGATACTGGGTGTTGCCAACCTCTGCAGCGTTAAAGTCAGCAATGCTTACCTCGATGATAGCGCCCTTCTGTGTGAGCGTTGTCTGGGCTGTATAGTCCTTCTTGCCGTCGGTAGTGCGGAATGTTATTGTTGTCTCACGGTCGCCACCGGTATTCTCTGCTGCACGGAACTTAACGCAAGCGTCTGTTCCCTTCTGCTCTATAGACTGGATTGAGAGCCATGGCTTGGCGTCCTCTGGTATCTCTACCGATACGCCCTGACCCTTTGTGATGAGGTATGTCTCGAAGACACCACCCTCAAGCGGGAGAACCTCGTTATAAACAGAATCAACCTTGATGAGCGACTTGTTGAGGGCTACGACAGTGACATTGACAAGCTCGACTGTTGTGCCGTAGGTTGTCTTCGGACCCTGTACTATAACCTCGTCGCCTACCTCGAGACCCCAGCTGAGGAAGTTCTTCTCGTTGCCATCCTTGTCGAGAGTGCCGTAGATGTATATCTCGCCTGTCTCGTCCTTCAGATACCAGTTGCCGTAGGTAGTGTTAGCAATAGCGGTACAGATACCCTTCACCTGATAGGTCTTCTTGTCCGGGCCGGCGATGACCTCAGCACATGTGGCAGTAGTAACACCCTTTACTCCCTGCATCACATTGATATGCTGTATCTCGTCGCCAGAGACGAGAAGCACCTCTGCGCTGCGGGCGTCAAGGGCTGATTCGGCAGAGAATGTGACCTCTGTCTCTCCGGCGACGCCCCTGTCACTGCTGATATTCAGCCATGTGTTTGTGACAGAGTCGGTCTCCAGCTGCCAGTCGCCTTTAGCATTAATCGTTATTGTAGAGCTGCCGCCCTCAAGCGGTATAGCTACGTATGATGACGATACGCTGATGCTGTCAAGAACATACGCGTCGTCGTCGCTACAGCTTGTGGTGAAGAGCGACATCACCACAGCGAGTGCTGTAAATAAATATTTCTTCATTATATGATAATCGTTTATAGTTTCATTATTTGCCTCTTTCTCTCTCTGAGCTGTATGGCACTAAGGCCAAGACATCGGCACCAGAGGATAAACGGAAAGATTAGTTGAAGCAATATTTGATGCCGATAGATGCGTACCAGCACTGTCCGATAGAGTGGTATGGGACAAATGACTTTGTCTGGCCGTTCACAGCAGATGGTGTGGAGAATGTGGCGAAGCCGTCCTTGTCAACACCCTCATACTTCAGCACACGTGGGCCGTCGCTGCCAAGGGCAGGGTTGAGATACTTGCTGACACCCCATGACGAGTTGAAGAAGTTAAGGACGTTCTTCATATCGAACGAAAGCTGGAGCTTGTGGACTGTCTTGCCGACATTGACCTTGAAGTCGTGCTTGTATGCGAAGTCAATGCGGTGTACCCATGGAGAGTAGAAGCTGTTGGCCTCGGTATATTTGCCCTGGCGGCTGCTGAGATAGTCGTTGTTGTGTACGAAGTCCATGAAGCGGGTCTTGTCGTCCTCTGTCTTGAAGCGGAAGAGACCGTCGGCCACCTCCTGGTCGGTCGGAACATAGATGGCATCGTAGTTGTAGCCGTCGCCGTTCATGTCGTTTGCGGTCATGAACGAGTAGTTGTAGCCGCCGCGCCATGTCTCGTAGATAAGGCTGTAGTGGTTGCCGCTCTTGTCGTGGATTGTAGCGTTGGCGATGAAACGGTCAGGAGTGAGGTTCTCCGCGTTATGCAGACGGAAGTTGTTCACGCCCTCCCATGTAGAGGTGTAGTTAAGCACTGACGAAGCGTTAGAGCCTGGGAGCGATGTCACCTCCTTAGATGCTGTGTGGGTATATGCAGCCATGAGGTTGATCCACTCTGCCGGACGGGCGTTCACAGTGATGCTGGTTGACCATCCGTAGCCACGGCTGGTGTTCTCAAGCACGTATGCGCTGGTTGACACTTCCTTACCCTTGGCGTTGATATATGTGTAGTAAGCGTCAGAAGGGAATACCGGACGGTTGTCCGCACCGTTGAAGCGTGCGAAGCCATTCACTGGCTTCTGGCTCCAGTCGCGGAGCATAGCGGCGTTGACATTCTTGTTGAAGATGCCCTCGACAGAAACTGTCAACGGGAACGATACAGGGATAGAATAGTCAATAGCGAGAGATGTCTTCCATACCTGAGGCATCTTGAAGTCTGGGTCGATGCCGCAGAAAGAAGAAGGAATAGAACCGTCCTCAGGAGAGATTGTCTCTGGATAACCCATGCCGATAAGCTTGTCGCGGAGAGCGGCGATAGTGGCCTTGCCGTTAGCGTCTGTCACAAGACCGCCTGCAAACTGGCTCATATCCACGCTCTTGGCATTGAGCTGTGCCTGATACTGCACCATACCGCCGTTTGACGGCATATTGGTGAAGAAGACGAGTGGCAGACGTCCGGTGAAGAGACCTGTACCACCGCGCACCTTGAGGCTCTTGTCGCCAAGGACATCCCATGTGAAGCCGACACGTGGAGAGAACGAGAAGTTTGTTCCTGGCCACTTGCCGGTGTCAACACTGCGGCCACCGTAGTCGATGCCGAGGATGGCGTTGTTGGTCATGAGGTCGCCGTTGTCGAAGAAGAATCCATCGACACGCAAGCCGTAAGAGAGCTTGAGGTTAGGGTTGATGTTCCACTCGTCCTGAGCATATATGCCGAGCTTGTTGAACTGGACACGTGCGGCAGGCGATGACTCGCCGTTATAGCCGTATGTGAGACATACGACCTCTGGAGCAGCACCTGTCAGGAAGTCGTCAAGACTGGTATAGCGGTAGTAGCCAGTACCATTACGCATGTACTGGTTGTCGGCCATCTGGTGCTCGAACGACACACCTCCCATCACCTTATGGTTGCCGAGATAGTATGTCACGTCGTCCTTGAGGTTCCATGTAGTTGTGTGGACAGCATTGTTGTATGTGAAAAGCTCATAGCCGAGAGCCATATAAATCTGGTTGTCCTTCAGGATGTCTATGAACGGGAACTCGTCAGAGTCAGTGCCGCGGACATCGTCAGCCTTGGTGTATGTTGCCAGGAACTGGTTAGAGAGATTCTCTGAGAGACGGCTGTTGAGGTCGATAGAGAATGAGTGGACAAGGTTGTCCATCGAATACATAGAGTTGGCAAAAGACATCGAGTACTGTGATGTACGTGCGCCAGACATACGTGTGCCACCGTCCATAGACGATGCATTAGGAGCGTTCCACACACGGTTCTTCGTGTAGTTGTAACGAAGAGCGAGGTGATGGGCGTTCGTTATGTTCCAGTCGAGACGGGCGAGGAACTTGTAGTTGCTCTCGTCGGCCGGGAAGCTTGTGTATGAGCCAGTGTCATAGCCGTACTTCTGCTTCACATAGTCTGACACCTTCTGGAGGTCGTCAGCTGTTGTGCGTGAGATGAAGTTGTCAGCGTCAGCGACACCATTCTCTGAGGCGCGCCAGCGGTTGGCCACTGTCGGCACCTTCTGCATCTCGCCGTTGACGAAGAGGAAGAGCTTGTCCTTGACGATAGGTCCACCAAGGGTGAAGCCGTATGTTGTCTTACGGTCTTTCTCACGTGCGCCAGAAATCTGCTCGCCCTCTATGGCGTCGCCACGCATGTTCTCGTTCTGGTGATAGATATATGCTGAGCCCTGGAATGTGTTCGTACCTGACTTGGTGATAGCGTTAACACCACCACCTATGAAACCTGTCTGACGTACGTCGAATGGAGATATGACAACCTGCATCTCCTCGATAGCCTCGATAGAGATAGGATTGCCACCACCAGGGAGATTAGACGACAGACCGAAGTTGTTGTTGAAGCTTGCGCCATCGACAGTGAAGTTGGCTGTACGGCCGTCCTGTCCTGCAAAGGTCATTCCGTTGCCACCGTAAGGTGAGAGACGGGTGTAGTCTGTTATGCTACGTGATATTGACGGCATGTTTGTGATCTGGGCGTTGGAGATGTTCGTAGCGGCACCTGTCTTCTCAGTAGAGAACTTTGTGCCCTTGCCGACAACGACAACATCGCCGAGCACTGTGGCATCCTCGCTCATCGCTGTGCTGAGGTTGTATGTCTCACCCAGCTGAAGTGTGATACCTGTGACACGCTTTGTCTCATAGCCGATGTAGCTGATAGAGACTTGGTATGGTCCACCGACACGCATACCATTGATTGTGTACATACCCTTGGCGTTTGTAACAGCGTTATAGCGTGTGCCAGAAGGCTGGTGAATAGCCTCTATGGTAGCACCCACAACGTCCTCGCCATCAGCAGTTACCTTGCCGGCAAGGCTTGATGTTGTTATCTGGGCCATGGCGGCGGAGATAACCATCATCATCGCTGCGACAAGAAAAGCAATCTTTTTCTGCATAGATTTTGTGTGATTAATAATTAATAAAAGAGATGTTCTTTTAAGAGTTTTTTATTCTTTACGGTGCAAAATTAATTAAATTTTCCCACACTATTGTTACATTTTTGTTAAAAACTGACCATCGTTTGACTAATATCAATAAAACAGAGCCTATATCGCTGTTTTTGTGTCATTTATAGCTTTATTTAGGTGTTTACAACACAAATATCGGACATAAAGGAGAAGAGGATAAGGAGAATAGGCCAAGAGGACATGTAATGAGGGACGGGGACAGCGCGCTACAGGCTGACACTTAGTCTGTCTGACAGATAACAAGGCATGAAGACTGCCTATAAGAGACGTGGCCTGACGGTACGTCAGGATGAACCTGTGACACATAAAGGGGCAGCCTGGCGGACAAGAAAAAGGCTGCATGGAGAGCCATGCAGCCTGTAAAACGGAAGCGATATGTGGTACAGGAAGACAGCCTGTAACATCCTTCTGCTCAAGCAAAAGGGGTATGGACGTATAGGGCTTATCGTCAAATGCGCCCAACGGCAGAGCCTCACCTGTGCTTATGCATTAAGCGTTGTATATGAGGAATGTCATATAGGCAATGAAACATACGGTGAGGACTGCTCCCTCCCAACGCGCCATGGTCTGTTTCGTGAACGAGAAGAACCACAGCAGAAGTATGCTGAGAAACAAAGTGGCGAGATCGACAGTGGTGATGCCGTCAGGAGAGAGGGGCACGATAACGGCCGACACGCCAAGAATCAGAAGGACATTGAATATGCAAGAGCCTATGACATTGCCAAGAGCCATAGATGTGCGACCCTTTAAGGCCGCCACAGCACTTGTGGCGAGTTCGGGCAGAGAGGTTCCCGCACCAAGGATTGTTATTCCGATGACAGCGTCAGAGACACCGAGTGATGTGGCGAGCGATGTCGCATGACCGACAAAGACGTGGCTGCCCACGACAAGCTCTGCCAGGCCAATGACAATCTTCCACGCTATTTTCAGCTTGCTGTCCTTAGGCTCTGACACGGCTTCTGGCTCTGACTTCCCGGGCATCGCCTTGCGTGCCACGCTGAGAGTGTATGCCACATATCCTGTGAATCCTGCCAGCAAGACGAGAGCCTCTGCTCTCGACATCATGCCATCCTTAAGGAAGAAGATGAGCATCAGCGTGCCTATGAACGCGAAAGGAATATCACGGCGTATGATGTCGAGGCTGACAGACATGGGATGAATGACAGCACAGACACCGACAATGAGCAGGACATTGAAGATATTGCTGCCCACAACATTGCCTATGGCCATGGCCGTTGTGCCGTTAAGGGCAGAGACAACGCTGACGCAAAGCTCTGGCATGGATGTGCCGAAAGCGACAATGGTAAGCCCGATGACAAGCTCTGAGATACGGAGACGCCGCGCGATGCTTACCGAGCTATCAGTAAGATTGTCAGCTCCACGCAGGACAAGAGCTATGCCGAATATAATAAACAGTATATCCATTATGTAACAGTTGTTGATGAAAAATGTCAGGGAAACAAACGGAAAGGCCAGGGATAACTGGACAACTCATATAGTGAGCCAACTGGAGAAGCCAGGAATGACAATCAGAGGCAGCATGAAAACATGCCCGATGTATTGTCTTTCCTGGCTTTACATGTTATTTCCGGTTGTACTGTATGTCATATGCCAGCCCCTCATGGATCATCATGCTGGCAGCATAACAGCCGCACAAGGTTTATGACTGGCATCCTGCTTACTCAGCGTTGGCTTCCTTACGGTCGTCAATATTGTCACCCTCTGTCGGGGCGAGAGTCTCCTCAAAGTCTGTTATGCCAGCACTGACAAGAATGTTATACCACTGTATGAGCTTCTTGATGTCGCTGTCATGGACGCGGTCACGGTCGTATGTAGGAAGAACCTGTGCGAAGTATTCGCGCAATTCCTTTGAGCTTGCTTTCTTATAGTTTATCTGTGTTGGCTTTGAGTCTTCTTTCTCGCCCACACTCTTCAGCACTTTCCAGAGCGGCATATCCTCATCATCAGTGTACATTGCTATATCTGCAAGGCTTGTGACACGGTCAGAAGCGAATGCGGGGATGCGTTTTTTTGCTGCGTCAAGGGATTCTACTATAAGGGTTGCCTTACCGCGTGATACAAGTCGGTAGAGGCCTGGTTTGCCTGATATGGCAAGAATTGTTTCCTTCATGTTCTTGTTTGTTTCTTTTCTATGTATTATCTGTTTATAAAATGATCATTATTCTGCACGCTGACTTCACACCACGATGTCTGTCACCCGATACCTCCCGGACGATTATGGGCGTTGTCCATAACGCCGTCTCAGTATTCAGGCCCTTTGACCAATGATTCTCTCTATCTGCTGTTCAAGAGGAGTGTCGCCGTCGTTTATGATGACATAATCAGCCCTTCGCTCTTTCTCTTCCTGCGACATCTGGCGGTTAATCCATTCGAGAGCCCTCTCACGGCTGATAGAGTCGCGCTTCATGACGCGCTGTATGCGCACCTCAAGAGGGGCAGAGACACAAACGACACGGTCAACATACTTCTCAAAGCCAGCCTCAAAAAGTATGGCAGACTCCATCCACGTATATCCTGATGCCTTGAAATCATCTGCCACAGCAGGATGGACGATGCTGTTCACCACGGCATTATTCTCTGGTGACGCCAGGAGGAACGCCGCCAAGGCCGCCTTGTCAAGTATCCCGCCGCTGAAGATGTCACGTCCCACAGCCTCTGAGAGCTGTTGCTGGAGCTTACGATCAGAGCGCATGAGGCGCTTTGCCGCGGCATCACAGTCATACACTCCTATGCCATGAGCGGCGAGGAGGGCGCATACATAGCTCTTGCCACTGCCTATTCCTCCCGTTATGGCATAAGTCGTCTGTTTCTGTCTGTTATCTTCCATATCTATATACCGCATGTCCACACACGCCGGACGTGCGGGACAGGGGTCACTGTTCTATGAGATAATCCACGCTTGTCGTGGTAAGCTTGGGGTTGCGTGCCTCTCGTGGAGCCTTGACAAGCTTCAGCTGGCATTGCTCTGCCGTACCGTCCTTTGTCGTGTTATAGTCAGCGACAACCACGAACTTATCTACCCCTATATTCTTATAATGTGACGCTCCCACGACGTAGCTTACCGTCACAGCAGGGGGGAAGAACCTCAAATTACGGCCTTCCGGTACATTTACCGGCATCACAGGCACTGACGCCGTGGCCTCTATCATGATATCCGGACAGAAAGTCACAGTCACCTCTGACGGGACAGGCTTCGCTCCGTGGATATGACGTAGCTTCACTTTACGGCGTAAGGTATCTGTAAAGTTGACAATATTCAGCCTCTCGGTATATATCTCAGAGATGCTGTCGAGCAGATGCTCAGACGAATACACATACACACTCTCCGGCTGGAACTTCACCTGAGCAAGGTAGTACGTGTCAGCAGGACGCACCTTTCCGTACAGCTTCACCGGATAACGCCTGTTCATGCCGAGATTATACGGGAACTCAAGCTTGTCTGGCTTCAACTGTACTATCTTCGACGAGCCATAGAGCTGCTGGGATATCAGCTTGACAAGCTCTCCGTTGCTTACTGTACAGCGATCACGTCCACGTGCGAAAGTGCTGAATGGTATCTTCACCGTCTTCAGCTTGTCACCCCACAGGTATGCCGCGATAGTATATCCCTTATCTCTTACCGTGGCGTGAATGTCCATATTATCCTCGTCAAGGAGTATGACATTCTTCGGCACTCCTGACAGCTGGACATGGACAGTTACCTCGCGCTCCATCGTATCGTTAAGCACGGACATGACCCAATATGCCGCACTGAGAACGAGGAAGAACAAAAAAATCAGAAACTCCCTGTTGAATGTCCCGAACAGGAGGTCTCTGACAATCGTCATGATGTTTGGTAACTGACGGAGTTTCATTCGCTCTTGGTTGTTTTGTGTGCTCTGTATGTAGGCTGATGGGGGTAGGCATGGAGAGCCTGCCATGGCCTATGGCCGTGGTGTCTGTCGCAGACTCTCCAATGCCCCGTATGACATCATGTCTCAGGATGTCAGCAGCGATTATCTCTGCTCTGGTGCGGCGGCGAAGAGATAGCCCTTTTCCACCTTGATTGTCACGCCCTTTGCTATCTCTATCTCCACGATATTGTCAGCAGGGTCGATCTTCTTCACCTCACCATGTACTCCGCCACCAGTCACGACCTTTGAGCCGATGGCGAGCGAATTCTGGAAGTTGCGTATCTCTTTCTGCTTCTTCTGCTGTGGACGTATCATGAAGAAGTACATTATGGCGAACATGGCGATGAGCATGATGATCATTGACATGCCGCCACCTTGTGCTGACTGGGCAGCGAGGATTGTAAGTGTCATTCCTTGATTCTGTTTTTATTATGTTATTGTTTTGTTTTTCCGGGGTTATCTGACGTGTTCTTCCCTTCTCCCGTTGTCTCTTGATGACATTACGGGGAGACATATATAGGCATCCCTTCCTCCCTGTCATGGTTATCGGGATTACAGTCTCCGGGCTGCTATCTTAGTATTTCTGCTGTCTCTCAGGCATCGGTTTGAGCATTTTCCCTGACTCAGACAGTATGCGTGCAATAGCATCGAGCATACCGTTGATGTATCTGCCTGACTTTGGCGTGCTGTAATTCTTGGCGAGGTTGACAAACTCGTTTATGGTCACAGAGACTGGTATTGCGGGGAATGTCAGCATCTCGGCTATGGCAATCTGCATTATGACGACATCCATATAAGCGAGACGAGAGAAGTCCCAGTTGCGTGATGTGGTGGTCATATATCTCTGATACTCATCAGCATGGAGTATTGTTGTGCGGAAGAGTTTCATGGCGAAAGTCCTGTCCTCCGGGTCTTTGAACTCAGGCAGCAGCTCCTGGTCGTCCCCGTTAGCCTCGTCAAAGCGCTTTATCGTCTTTAGCACGAAAGTGTCTATCACGGCCTTGTCGTCGTTCCAGTAGAGCGACTTCTCCTCAAGGAGAGCGTCAAGGGCCTCATTGTCAACGATGAAGTTCTTATACAGCTTGCGCCACAGCTCTCTGTCGTCGCTATATGCAGGCTCCTCGGGACGGTTTATATACTCCTGGTAAATCTCGCTTTGCTCTATAACATCAAGCACCTTACGCACAGTGGCGACATCATCATCCCATGTATAACGCTGGTTCTCACGCCATTTGGCGAGAGTGTTATTATATTTCAGCTGTGCCGCAAACTTGTTCATTGCGAACCGTGTCGATGGCATGTGACCTTCCCCACGGTTATGTCTGTTCATAGCTATCTCCGTGCGTTTTGTCGCAACGTCGGTGATGGCTACCATTAAGTCAAGGAGATAATTATAAAGGTCGTATGCCTTGTCAAGACTGTAGAGCAACTCTTTCTCTGCATTCTCGAGATTGTTATTCCCGTTCTGGTAGTATGCGTAGGTTAATTGTACTATTTTTATACGTATAAGTTCTCTGTTTATCATGCTCTTGTTTAACAGGATTATCCTATCCCTAATGTTGAGGTTTTCCTTTTTGTGAGTGCAAAAATAGACAAATTATAGCATTCATGCAAGAAATCAAGCCCTTTTTCTACGTTTTTTAAGATAATACTTGCTGGAATGGGAAAAAAGTAGTAATTTTGCGCCGCATTTCGCATTTACGTGCTGTCTGGCATACATAATGTGATGTATCGGGCAGCGATGTGTGATGGCGAATTAAGCAAAAAATAAACTATCATCAATTTATTACAAACTTAATTTAGAGTAACACAGATTATGTTAGAAATTAACGTATCAGGCCAGGCACGTACAGACCTTGGCAAAAAGGCATCAAAGATTATCCGCAAGCAGGGTCTCATCCCATGTAACATCTACGGCATCGAGAAGGGCGAGGACGGTCTCCCTGTAGCAAAGTCGTTCGTTGTTCCATTCTCTGAGATTCGCAAGGTTGTCTATACACCTAACGTTTACGTTGTTAACGTCAACATCGACGGTGTGGAGAAGAAGGCAATCATCAAGGAGCTCCAGTTCCACCCAGTATCTGACGCTCTCCTTCACGTTGACTTCCTTGAGATAGTTCCTGAGAAGCCAGTGACAGTAGGTATCCCTGTCAAGCTCATCGGCCACGCCGCCGGTGTACGTAGCGGTGGACGTCTCGCTCTCGCTGTACGTCAGCTGAAGGTTACAGCTTCTTACCTCAACATCCCTGAGATTCTTGAGATAGATGTAACACCTCTTGAGATTGGCAAGTCAATCAAGGTTGGCGAGCTCCACTTCGAGGGTCTTGAGTTCGCTACTTCTAAGGAGGTTGTCGTATGCTCTGTACAGATGACACGTCAGGCACGTGCCGCTGCTCAGGCTGCGAAGTAATCACAGGCCGCAAAAGAAATATCGGCACCGGGGCAACGCTTCGGTGCCTTTATTTGTTTAAGGCCCGCTGTACCGTATATCATGGCAGTATGAACAGACGGATATGGCAGGACAAACGGGCAAGCCCTGCAAGGCAAGCAAGCATTCATGGCGGTACAAACGGGCATCCCCAGAAGGACAATCTGACATTCATGACAGGACAGAGATTATACGAGAAAAGCCAAGACAGAGAAGCATGGCACACCTTATATCATATATAACGAGACTCTTCATCCCCACAAAGACAACAGAACAGAAACAGAACAACAACAATATGGACAAATATCTCATAGTAGGTCTTGGTAATCCAGGAGCCGAATACCACGAGACCCGGCATAACAGCGGATGGATGGTTGCCGACAAACTGGCGGCAGACCTTGGCGCGTCATTCTCTGACAAGCGTTACGGCTACATCGCCGAGGCATCGCTCAAAGGCCGCAAACTATTCATCCTGAAGCCCACGACATACATGAATCTCTCCGGCAATGCTGTCAGATATTGGCTCAACAAGGAGAACATTGACACCGAGCGACTGCTTGTCGTTGTCGATGAGCTGGCGTTCCCCGTAGGCAAGATGAAGCTCAAAGGCAACGGTTCAAATGGAGGACACAACGGACTGGGCCATATCCAGCAGCTCATAGGCCAGAAATACGCCCGTCTCCGCATAGGCATAGGCAACGAGTTCTCACAGGGAAAACAAGTGGATTATGTCCTCGGGAAGTTCACGGACGAAGAGCGCACCCTCCTCGACCCTCTCCTTGACAAAGCCGTAGAGTGTATCAAATCGTTCGTGCTGGCAGGCATCGACCGCACAATGAACCAATATAACAAATAATCATCCCCACGAGACAATCATAAAAACAATGGAACACACGCCCAAACTAAAGCATCAGGACACGGCACGCCTTGACAAATGGCTGTGGGCCGCCCGCATATTCAAGACACGCACGATAGCCGCCAATGCGTGTAAGAACAGCCGTGTCAGCGTCAGCCCTGTAGGCAGCGACGGCTCGGCTGCGCCCTCAGCGGCCCTGGCAAAACCATCACGCACTGTGAAATGTGGCGAGGTGATACACGTGAAGAAAGCCCCTGTCACGTATTCTTTCCGCATACTCAACTGCATAGAGCAGCGTGTCGGCGCGAAACTCCTTGCCGAGGTGTATGAGAATGTGACGGAGAAGAAGCAGTATGAGATACTCGAGATGTCGCGCATCTCAGGCTTCATCGACCGCCAGCGTGGCACAGGACGCCCCACGAAGAAGGAGCGCCGCGCCCTCGACGACTTCAACGCCATACCTGTATTCGGATTCAACGGCGAGTATGACGACGATGATGACATGTTCGACTTTGACGAGTAAGCACTGTCTGAGGCTTCGTTTCACCATCCCCCGTGACTATACCCCCCACCCTATATACATAAAGCCACATCAACCGGCATTACAGACATCTCCATACACATTATTATATTATTGTGAGGGACAGGTCTCCTTGCCAGCCAATCTGTAATGAGCCATTCAGTTTAACCCATTAAAACACAACAGCGGATAAAGTGTTCTTAGCCGTAGTAATCATATATCTCATAGTGCTGATGGCCATAAGCCGTCTGACATCACGCTATTCAAGCAATAGCGCTTTCTTCTCAGGAGAGCACCGCTCGCCGTGGTACATGGTGGCCTTCGGCATGATAGGCGCGAGCATCTCAGGCGTCACGTTTGTCTCTGTCCCGGGCATGGTGCTCCAGCAGGACATGACATATCTCCAGACATGCCTTGGCTTCATCCTCGGCTATTATGCCGTGGCCTATATCCTGCTGCCCCTTTACTACCGTCTCCACCTCACGACGATATACACATACCTCGGCCAGCGGTTCGGCCACAGCAGCCATCTGACAGGCACCGTCTTCTTCTTCATATCAAAACTTGCGGGAGCAGCCATCCGCTTCTACGTCGTCTGTATGCTTCTCCAGCGTTTTGTCCTCGACACATATGGCATCCCGTTCTACATCACCGTCCCTGTCCTTGTCGCCCTTATATGGCTCTACACCCACCGTGCCGGCATCAAGACACTTGTATGGACAGACACTCTCCAGACGCTGTTCATGTTCGTCTCCCTTGTCATGATTATCATCGCTGTCACCGAGAGGCTTGACATGTCGCCCGGCGAGGCCGCGCGTGCTGTCATCGACCACCCCATGAGCCGTATCTTTGTCTTCGACGACATAGCCTCACGCCAGTATTTCTGGAAGCAGTTCCTGTCCGGAATATTCATTGTCATTGTCATGACAGGCCTCGACCAGGATATGATGCAGAAGAGTCTCACATGCCCGACACTCCGCGACGCGCAGAAGAATCTCTGCTCATACGGCTACGCCTTCGTCCCCGCCAACCTCCTCTTCCTTGCCCTCGGCGTCCTCCTTGTCATCCTCTCGGCCCAGCAAGGCATAGCCCTGCCCTCCAAAGGCGACGAGCTGCTGCCGTCGTTTGCGGCCACAGGATATCTTGGTGACGCTGTCGTAGCCATCTTCGCCATAGGTCTCGTGGCCTCCTCATTCTCGAGCGCCGACTCGGCTCTGACGGCCCTGACCACCTGTTTCTGCATCGACATCTGCCGCCGTGGAGACGACGAGCGTCTCAGACACCGTGCACACATAGGCGTCATCCTGCTCTTCATCCTCTCCATCCTTATCTTTGACACTATCGGCTCGTCGAGTGTCATCGACCTCATATACGTTGTCTGCGGCTATACCTACGGCCCGCTGCTTGGGCTTTTCCTTTTCGGCATGACGACACGCTACACTGTGAGAGACCGCCTTGTCCCCGTTGTGTGCATTCTCTCCCCTGTGATATGCTATACGATAAACATCGTCTCGCTGCGTCTCTGGGACTATCATTTCGGCTATGAGATGCTTATGCTTAACGGTCTGCTGACATTCCTCGGGCTTTTCATACTGAGGAAAGGCAGGAAATAGACATCCCTAAAACACATATAACGTAAAGACACCGCATGGTTTGTTTTCCATGCGGTGTCTTTGCGTTTAACAGGCTTTGCCCTACGACAAACGAGCATATAACAGGCAAGCATATAAAGGGTGACGGAACTGTCCGATTCGTATGCCTCATACGAATCGGACATACATCACGATACGCTCCTACACTCTCTTCCCGCCACCATAAGAGAGTGCCGACTTCGTGTCCCGTCCTTTCCGCTCGGCGACGAAAATTGCCAAAAGCACGAAGAGCGACAGCAGGCTCACACATGCTCCCGCCACAAATCCACGTGGCAAGAAGCGGAACTCGACGTTATGTGTCCCCCTCGGCACGAGCACGGCAGACATACCATAGTTGACAGGGAGGATGTCTGTCGGCTCGCCGTCAACATACGCCTTGAAGCCCTTATCGGCCGTAACACTGAAGAAGACATAATTGTCCCGCGGCATTGTCATGCGCGCCGTAAAGCCGCGTGTCGTGCCACTAAAACTCTGTGAGCTACACTTACGGCGTGCCGTGACAAGGCTGTCAATGTCAGAAGCTGTCGGCAGAGAGCATAAGTCCATGACGCTCCTGATTCTCGGACAAAGACTGTCAGGAACCACCATGGCATCAAGCATGACAGCAGGCATATCAGTTTCAGGGCAGGAAGACCTCAGGGAATCGGCCACGCTCTCCTTGATATACCTGTCATAGGTGAATCCCATGGGGATGTAATCCTCATTCATATACACATGATGGGCATCACTACGCCTCTCCCCATTGCTCACCACGACAGCTTTCGCCCTCACTCCAGCCGGCAAGACGCTATCCGCATCCTTTTTGAACGTGACAAACTCCCTCACCGACATCAACGCATAGAACGACCTGTGGTTGATGTTCGGCGTGAACATTATTCTTCCACGGCATCCTGTTGAGTCTGCCAAGGCAAACACGCGCATGGCGGCGTTGTTCGGAACAGAATGGAACGTCTGGACATCAGGGCGGTTCAGAAGCATCGCGACATTAGGATATTCTGGCGACATGAACGCTGTTCGATAATGCATGTCTGCCGTTGAGCGCTCTATGCCGTTCTCCAGAACATACGTTCTCGCCATCGTCGAGTGTTCGCTATCCACCAAGCCCAAGTAGGTTTCAGTCCTTAAAGCGTAGAAAGCCCACATTTGCATCACAGCACAAACAGTTATGCCAGCGGCCAACACCCTGCGTCGGCATCCGCTCTTCGCATACAGCAGAAGGCAAATGATATTAACAAGAAACAGCAGGAGATATAATGAGGCGATAAGTTCCGGTATCTCTTTCGTATTGCATTCGAAGCCTTTGCCGAGCCATACAGCAACGCCGAATACGGCCAGGCCACAGAACGCATACAGACAGACATGGGCGAGTCTGACATGTACAGATGTCTGTTCCATCCACTTAACCGTAGCGAGACAGAGGAAAAGCGAGAGGGCATAGCCCCAGCGGACATAATTAGGAGTTGTCATCATAGAGAACGCCGATGTGCACGGAGTGAGATACACGAACACCGCCAGCAGCAGAAGCCATGCAATCCAATCGCGGCGGCTCTGTCTCCAATACATGAAACTGAGGAATATGCCCACAACGGGCAATGTCACAGAACAGCTGTTCCACCCCGAGAGCCGGAACAATGATGTCGGCTGCTCTATTACCTGAGGCATGAAAAGGACGCGCAGACGTTCCAGAGCGTACCACCACGCCGTATAGTCAAGCCCCGAGAGGCGCGTTATACGGGGATTGCCCATAAGGTGGAGGGCTGTCGGAAGCAGGACGACAGAGGCCATAGCCACGCCCAAAACAGCAGCACAGACACCAAGCGATATGCGTCTCCACGTCACCCTGATGTCAGAGAACACAAGACGGCAGAACAGATAGATGAGGGCGGCAAGGAAGCTGCACACAGCGAAATAATAGTTGATGAAAGCCACAGCAAACGCCGACAGGGCAAGCATGGTCGCCGAATGACGCTCTGACCTCAGGAAACGCTCCATGGACAACAGCAGAAGAGGGAACACTATCAGCGGCTCAAAGAAATGGTAATAGAATGTATTGGTGATGGCATAGGACGAGAAGCAGTACATCAGTCCTCCTATACGGCTGTTCTCCTTGCAGATATCCATCTTACGGAAATATGCATAAGCTGTGGCGAAAGCACACAGATATTTAAGCACGAGCGTAAGGAAAAGTCCATCAACAAGCCATTTGTAGGGCATGAGGGCATTAAGCCATACGAAAGGTGAGGTAAGGGTATAGAATGAATACCCTGCCCAGAAATTGTCGCCAAAATATGTGTTCCAACTCCAGAATGGCGTGCCAGACTCCAACATCCGTTTCGTCTCGATGATGAACGGTATCTGCTGGCGCATGTAATCTGTGCATACCATGAATGTGCCATACTGCCAGAAGACAGGCAGGGCACCAACAACGACAATAATTGAGATTAGAAAGAGTGTTCGCTTCATATTGTTTTTTGAGGTCTATATACCGTCTGCATTTTTTCCCAATGACATCCTTCATGCATTCTTCTATAAATAGTATATGCAGGAAGAAGTCTTCCCCCCAATCACTTACAGCCTATCCTATGACACCATGGGCAACGTATTGTGAGGCGAAATACAACATATTATCATATAATTACTGAGTAATCATATTGTAATTACTGTGTCTTTATAATGTAATTACTCAGTATTTATAGATTAAAGACTGAGTAATTAGAATATATTTTCTGGCTTTTAGTCATGTAACATTGTATTTATGGCATCATTAAGCTGTGCACACAAGCTGCCCGACAAATATGAACATCTTGCTATCCTGGGCTCAGTGTCGGCTACGTGTGGGCTATATCTCGTCTTTTATAAAATAGCGTGGCCGTCTCTTTGTCTCTATGTACGTCTTCCCAACATACTCTCCGACGACACCGAGAGCTATCAGTATGCATCCCGTGCAGAACCATATTGACAGCATAAGCGACGACCATCCCCTGACCACCTGCCCCACAAGGTTAGAGTAGGCTATCCAGCATAGCACGCCGAAAGATATCCCGACGAATATCATCCCGAGCGCTGTTATGAGACGTATAGGCTTGATGGAGAATGATGTTATGCCGTCGATGGCAAGGTTAAGCATCTTTGACAATGGGTATTTTGACTCTCCGGCAAAACGCTCTGTCCTGTCATAATAGACGTTTGTCGATTGATAGCCTATCAGCGGAACAAGTCCGCGTAAGAAAAGGTTCCGCTCCTTATACTCCAGAAGACTACGTATGGCACGCTGGCTCATAAGCCTGAAGTCTGCATGGTTGTATATAGTCCGTGTCCCCATGATGTGCATGAGTTTATAGAAAGCCTGTGCTGTGGTGCGTTTGAAGAAGGTGTCATGCTCTCGCCTTTTCCTCACTCCATACACTATATCATATCCCTCGCTGGCTTTCATTGCCATATCTCTTATCACATTCTCATCATCCTGAAGGTCGGCATCTATCGTGACGGCCATGTCACAGTTATCGGCAACAGCCGTAAGTCCGGCAATGAGTGCGTTCTGATGGCCTACATTGTTGGCGAGGCAAATGCCATGGACGCGTGGATTGACATCATGCAGTCCACGTATCATATCCCATGTCCCATCGCGTGAGCCATCATTGACATAGAGTATAAAGCTGTCAGGAGAGACTATCCCCTGCCTGTCCATATCATCAAGCAGAGCCGTGAGGCGTGAAGTGGTCACATTAAGCACAGCGGTCTCGTTGTAACAGGGGACGATGACGGCAAGTCTGTTGGGTGTGTCCATACGGTTATTCACTGTTATGGTGCAGCTATGCCCCTCGTCGCTGCATGAAAAAAGTAACTGGAAATAAGATTAGCACACAAAAAAAGCGCAGGGACAGTATCATCACCCGTTCCACTGCTTGAGGCCGTAGGAGAGCCCATTAATGTCAGAACGAGCAACCTACGACCCCACGCCGATATGAATAAATACACGATACCCTGTTGTTGCATATACGCCATCATGCCACTCCTCTTGGCAAGGAATGACAACGGCAATAAACAACATGGGCACGATATAGATATATCATACCACGTGGCATCCGTCGTTGCTGTGTCTCAAGACATTAATGTTGATAAGTTTCCTACGCTTTCAAGCAGTCAGAGAACATAGCGTATGACAAACGCCTTATTAATATGTACTTTAGTAATGTTCAGAAACAGCGGATCACACCTTTGCAGGTATTGTCATTTCACCAGATTTTGACGGTCAACACCCAGCTTGCCTCGTTGCGATGTACGCATCACAATCTCAGAGCAACTGGCAAATAGCCCGAAAACCTTGGGCAAAAATGCTGATGCCATTATTTCAACCATTACTATTACCCTCGCCCTCTAATGTAAATTATTTGGACTATATAGGGTAAATCAATGCAAATTTACATTCTTTTTGTGACTTATGCAAGCAAATGTCTCTATATTTCAGCTATCAGCATGATTTTTGGGTCGTTACGTCCTGCATATTATTGTTATACCGACTGACAGGCAATAAAAAAAAGCCTGCCGAGGCAGGCTTGTATGAATAAGAATAACATGGGGTGTAGATACCATTCCCACCCATATCTGGCGCGGAACCTATCTCTTGTCGAGATTACCGCTCCACAGATACTTCCTTGTCTCGCAGACGATGATGCCGGAGAGGAAAAGCAGGGAGAGGAGGTTAGGTATCGCCATTAGCGCATTGAATATGTCGGCGATATTCCATACCATATCGAGGCTTACGACGGCACCGACATATACGGTCAGGATAAACAGGATGCGGTAGAAGACAAGGATGCGCGCCACAGAGCGTGACACCGCCTGAGGCGACATAGGCTTCTTATGGCTCTTTGCCGCGAGATATTTATTGGCGAGATACTCCGCGCCACGCTCTCCGTAATAGCTCCATCCGAGGATGGTGGAGAAGGCGAATGTCAGCGAACCGAAGACGAGAAGCGGCTCTCCGATATACGGAATCTTCGAGAACGCGAGCTTTGTCAGCACGCCACCGTCCTCAGCCGTTATGTCAGGATAGGCGAGTATCGACGACACGACGACGATGCCGGTGATGGCACATATGACGACAGTGTCCCAGAATGTCCCCGATGACGACACGAGGGCCTGGCGGACGGGATTCTTTGTCTGTGCGGCGGCCGCCACAAGGGGTGCCGAGCCGAGACCTGACTCGTTTGAGAACAGTCCGCGGGCTATACCGTATCTCGCGGCGATGATAATGGATGAGCCTACGAATCCGCCTGCCGCGGCGTTGTCCGTGAAGGCCGAGACGACAATGAGACGTATGGCAGGGAGAATGAAGCTGCTGTTAATACACAGGATGACGACACAGCCTATGACGTACAGCAGGGCCATGAACGGCACAAGCACTTTGCAGCAGCGTGCTATGCTCTTTACTCCGCCTATGATGACGGCGGCGGCGAGAAGTGTCGTCACGACTCCTGTCGCCACGTTCGATATGCCGTATGTCTCATATCCCATTGTTGACATGGCGTTCGACTGGACGGAGGCACCTATGCCGAAGGTGGCCACGGCGGTGAATATGGCGAAGGCGACAGCCATCATCTTCCAGAAGCGCCTCATCATCCCGCTGCGGGCATTGCCGCCGAGACCATGCTCGAGGGCGTACATCGGGCCGCCAAGCATCTTCCCGTCATGGCTTGTCTGACGGTATTTGACAGCGAGGAGCGCCTCGCCATACTTTGTCGCAATGCCGAAGACACCTGTCAGCCAGCACCAGAAGACGGCCCCGGGACCGCCGAGAGCCACTGCTGTCCCCACGCCGATGATGTTTCCCGTGCCTATGGTGGCGGCGAGGGCTGTGGCGAGAGCGGCAAACTGAGACACATCGCCATCAGCGTCGCTGTCCCTGCTGACAGAGAGACGTATGGCCTTCAGAATATGCCGTTGGGGGAAACGGAGACGTATGGTAAGGAAGATGTGTGTGCCAAGAAGAAGGATTATCATGGGCCATCCCCATAATATTCCGCTTAATTCTGAGAGGATAATATTTAAATATTCCATAAAGCAAAGTGTTATCTGAAATTAAACACAAAAGTACTGCTTTTACCTCACATTACCAAACATTCTGCTAACAATATTCAAAATATCTGATTATTTTGTTACCATGGCGCAAATCAGATTATAATGCCAGCAGAAAAAAAATTGAAAAAAATATCGTTTCCGGTTAAACCTTTTCCATGTATTCAGGTCTTATTGATGAAAAGAGCCTGTGAAGGCCGCTATTTAACAATTAGTAGTTAGAATCTGTTAAGCATACATTTTTCTCTCTCTTCTATTAATGTGAAGGCACCCAGAAGTAGTGATATTTCTGAGTGCCATTTTTTTTCAACCTGTACGGTTGAAAGCCTTAACAAGCACGGGCTGAAAGCCCAGTAGCGCATAGTCCGGAGTAACACCCTGTGTACTACGGCAATTAACCAATACGCCTTGAAAAGGGAGAAGCGTAAACATTTCTGAAAATATTTACGCTTCTGCCCCTGTAGGGCGTGTAGCACCCGCATTTCATAACCACAGGGCGTCGCTCCGCTTTGCCCTGGGCTATGCGCTGTTGGGCTTTCAGCCCGTTTTCAACCGTACAGGTCGTTTTTCCCCTGCGGGTTACTCTGCCCACACGATATAGTCGTCCTTTCTCGCCGCCTGTGGTTTCAAGGCGTCGGGCGCCGCATAGCCTACGATGCAGTGGCCTATGCCCTCATATTCGCCCTCTATGCCGAGGCTTTTAAGGATTTCCTGTCCCTCCGGGCTCTCAAATTCCTCTTTCGCGCGGTGTATCCAGCAAGAGCCGAGTCCGAGGCTATGGGCTGCGAGCATGAGGTTCTCCATGACGAGCGAGCCGTCATACAGATGGGTCGAGACGCTCTTCTTGGCGAGCACGACGAGCACGACAGGAGCCCCATAGAAGGGGTCGGCGCCAGGCGCGGTGCTTGTCTTGAGGTTGCGTCCCATGATGATGTCTGAGTTCATACGGCTCAGACGGTCGCGCAGCTCGCGGTTGGTCACGGCAATGATCAGGGGCGACTGGCTGTTCATGCCTGTCGGGGCGTATGTCCCGGCCTTGCATATCTGCTCTATAAGCTCTCTCGGCACAGGCTGTGAGGTGTATCTCTTCACGCTGCGACGTGTGATGATGTTCTGTATTGTCTCGTTCATTTTGTATGATATTATATATGTTATAGAATAATAATGTGTAATACAGCGCAAAATTACTTCATTTTTTGACAACAAGCAAGAATACGGCGCTAAATAGTAACTGATAACATTTTTTTCAGAATCCACTAAGCTGTTTTCCATTTTTTATTACTACCTTTGCACGGAAATACCCATATCACAAGAAACAACTCTGTCAATGAAGCGACAAACCATCATATCCTTTATCATGTTCCTGGCCATATTCTTAGTGGCGAGCGGTGGCGTACCCACCTTTCTCCACTCAGGCCCCGAAGGCCGCGGCACATGTGGAGGTGAGGGTGACGACACGACATTTCAGGACACGACACTACTGACAGAGGCCATCAGGAAATCATTGTCAGACACTGTCATGGCCGTCGGGCTTGACAGGGAGATGGCAGACACAGCCGACACGACAAGGATGGACTCGCTCGCCTTAGCCATATATAAGCATAACAAAGCCATCGACGACTCCCTGCGGCTTGACTCTATCAACCGGAGGAGGAAGAAGGGCATCGACGCCCCTGTGACTTATTCCGGCCAGGACTCTCTGGTCTATCTCGCCTCATCCAAGACAGCGCATATCTACGGAGACGCCAAGGTTGACTATGAGAACATGAAGCTGGAGGCAGAGCGTATATACATGAGCCTCGACTCGAGCCTTGTCCATGCCGAGGGAGTGCAGGACAGCACTGGCGAGAAGATAGGGACGCCGATATTCAACATGGGCAACGACAAGTATGAGAGCGACCGCATGTCGTTCAATTTCAAGACGAAGAAGGGCCTTATCAGCAATGTATATACCGAGCAGGATGACGGATTCATGGTCTCTGAGGTCTCCAAGCGCGACAGCTCTGGCGTGGTATATATAAAGCATGGCCGATACACGACATGCGACAAAGACCATCCAGACTTCTACATAGCCCTGTCGAGGGGCAAGATGCGCCCTGGCAAGGATGTTGTCTTCGGGCCGGCTTACCTCGTTGTCGCCGATGTCCCCCTGCCGCTTGCCATCCCCTACGGATTCTTCCCCTTCTCAAAGAGCTACTCGTCAGGATTCATCATGCCGACATACGGCGACGAGATGTCACGCGGATTCTATCTGCGCGACGGCGGATACTACTTCGCCCTCAGCGACAAGATCGACCTGAAGCTCCTCGGAGAGATATACACCAAAGGCTCATGGGGACTGTCTGCCGCGAGCAACTATAAGAAACGCTACAAATACTCAGGCTCGATATACGCCTCATACCTCAACACGAAGACAGGCGACAAGGGTATGCCTGACTATCAGGAGCAGAAAAGCTTCAAGATACAATGGTCCCACCGCCAGGACTCCAAGGCCAACCCCTACTCCACTTTCCAGGCCAGCGTGAACTTCGCGACGACAAGCTACGAGCAGAGCAACCTCACATCGATGTACAACCCCCAGTCGATGACCCAGAGCACAAGGACATCGTCTGTCAGCTGGAGCACACAGTTCTCGAGCATCGGCATGTCTCTGTCGAGTACGTTCAACCTCTCGCAGAACATGAGAGACTCGTCGATAGCGATGACTCTGCCTGACCTTAACATCTCGATATCACGCTTCTACCCCTTCAAGCGCAAGCACGCCGTGGGCAAGGAACGGTGGTACGAGAAGATATACATGAGCTATACAGGCCACATATCCAACTCCATCACAGCGAAGGAGAGCGAGATAATGCACAAGTCGCTGACGAAAGACTGGCGCAATGGATGGCAACACCAGATTCCGGTGGGAGGCTCGTTCACGCTGTTCGACGCCATAAACATCACGCCGTCATTCAACCTGACCGACCGCAGCTACTTCACGAAGGTGAACAAGTCATGGGACGACGTGGCACAGAAAGAGGTGAACGACACTGTATCCGGCTTCTATAACGTATATAACTGGAACCTCAGCATCCAGGCCTCGACACAGCTCTACGGCATGTATCTGCCGAGCAAGAAGATTTTCGGCGACAAGATCATGGCCATCCGCCATGTCGTGAAGCCCACAATAAGCTTCAGCTACGCCCCCGACTTCTCCCAACACCACTATGGATTCTGGGACTCATACCAGAAGACAAATCCCGACGGCACAGTAGAGCTGGTAGAATACTCGCCTTACTCAAACAACCTCTATGGCACAGTGTCACAGGGCAAGACAGGCTCACTGTCGTTCGACCTCAGCAACAACCTTGAGATGAAGGTGAAATCAGACAAGGACACGACGGGAGTGAAGAAGATAAGCCTCATCGACGAGTTAGGACTGTCCATGTCATACAACCTGGCAGCGAAGGTGAGGCCACTCTCTGACCTCACCATGCGTCTCAGGCTGAAATGGTGGAAGAACTACACGTTCAACATGAATGCAGTCTTCGCGACATACGCCTACGAGCTTGACGAGAGCGGCAGACCATACGTAGGCACCCATACCGAGTACAGCAAAGGACGCTTCGGCCGATTCCAAGGCATGTCACAGAACATATCCTACACGCTTAACCCTGAGAAGCTGAGGAAGCTCTTCGGCGGAGGAGACGACGAGAAAGACGAGAGCAGAAACACGCAGGAAGACGATGAGGACTACGACACTGGCGTAGAGACGAACATCGACGACGACATGCAGAAGGCCAAGAACGGGGCGCGGAAGAAGAGCGCCGGCAAGGCAGAGACCGACGAGGACGGCTATATGACATTCTCCATGCCATGGTCGCTGACATTCGGTTATGGCATCACTATGCGCGAGAACACGGGCGGAAAGTTCAACGAGAAGTCGATGAGATACCCGTATAAGTTCACACAGAATCTCAATGTCTCCGGCAACATACGCATATCCGAGGGATGGGACATATCATTCTCCTCCGGCTATGACTTTGACATGCACAAGCTGTCTATGACAACAGCGTCGCTCTCACGCGACCTTCACTGCTTCAACATGTCATGCTCAGTGGTGCTCGCGCCATATACATCATACAACTTCACTTTCAGATGTAACGCCGCGACGCTTACCGACGCGCTCAAATACGACAAACGCAGCGGAATGTCAAATGCTGTGAAATGGTATTGACCTACAGGACAGGCACAAGGTGGGAACACCGTCAGACGGCCGATGTCCCATACGCGAGTTCCCTCCATGCCTGCACATACAGCAGTGTGGCATGGAGGGAACATTTTTTATCATACAGAATAAAGCACAGCAGGCACAAGAAATCCTAATCTGCCTTCATGCCCAGCGGCAACAATCATTAGCAAGAACACTAAAAACCACCAAGACTCATGATACAAGACCTCGCATTGATACTCATCGTGGCAGGCATTGTCACTCTCATCTTCAAGCGGCTGAAGCAGCCCCTTGTCCTCGGATACATAGTTGCGGGATTCCTTGTCTCTCCCCACATGCCCTACGTCATGTCGGTAGTGGAGAAGGCTAATATACACACATGGGCAGATATCGGCGTGATGTTCCTGTTGTTCTCCCTCGGTCTTGACTTCTCGTTCAAGAAGATATACAAGATGGGAGCAGCCCC
>JBJEAW010000011.1:26412-30353 GCA_051869435.1 Prevotella sp.
TCTCCCTCGGTCTTGACTTCTCGTTCAAGAAGATATACAAGATGGGAGCAGCCCCTATAATCGCCGCCATCACCATTGTCGTCTGCATGATGATGCTCGGCTTCAGTGTCGGCAAGATGTTCTCATGGAGCGACATCAACAGCATCTTCCTCGGCGGAATGCTTGCCATGTCGTCAACGACAATCATCTATAAGGCTTTCGACGACCTCGGGCTGCGCCAGCAGCGTTTCGCCTCTCTCGTCATGAGCGTGCTGATACTTGAGGATATCCTCGCCATAGTGATGATGGTCATGCTGTCGGCCATAGCGACAGGCGACAATCCTGACAGCGGAGCGATGCTCATGTCTGTCCTCCGCATAGGATTCTTCCTCACACTGTGGTTTGTTGTGGGCATTTTCGCCATACCTCTTTTCCTGCGCTCCACACGCAATCTGATGACATCAGAGACGCTCCTCGTTGTCTCCCTCGGCCTCTGCTGCCTTATGGCCGTGGTGTCCATGAAGGCCGGGTTCAGCAGTGCCTTTGGCGCGTTTGTCATGGGCAGCATCCTCGCAGAGACGGTCGAGGCCGAGAAGATAGAGAGGGTGACAGAGCCTGTGAAGAATCTCTTCGGAGCTATATTCTTCGTCTCTGTCGGTATGCTGGTCGATCCCGCCGTGCTTGCAGCCTATTCTGTCCCCATCATTGTCATTGTCCTCACCATCATTCTCGGACAGGCAGTCTTCGGGACATTAGGATTCTTCCTCTCCGGCCAGTCGCTCCATACCGCCCTGCGCTGCGGATTCTCCATGGCACAGATAGGCGAGTTCGCGTTTATCATCGCCTCGTTAGGCATGTCGCTCAATGTCATTGCCGACTATCTCTATCCCGTCGTCGTGGCCGTATCGGTCATAACGACATTCCTCACGCCATACATGATACGTGGCGCCGAGCCTGCCTACCGTCTCATAGAGCGCCATCTGCCCAAATCGCTCGTGCTCCAGCTCAACTCTCTAACAGTGCGCCAGCACGACGACACAACTCCGAAACAAACATCTGAGACATCACAGCGTGTGCTGTGGAGACGCCTGTTGCGTGCCATGGCGGTAAACACTGTGGTATATACCATCCTCCTTGTCGCTGTGACATATATCATGCTAACGGTCGTCCTGCTCTTCGTCCGCACCATCCTACCCCACTGGTGGGCCAACGGTGTGACAGGCATCATCGCCGTCGTATGCCTCGCCCCGTTCATGAGGGCTATAGTGATGAAGAAGAATCATAGCGAGGAGTGGCAGCAGCTATGGGCCATGTCGCCACTCAACCGCCTGCCACTGCTCTCCACTGTCGTGGCACGTGGTGCCATCTGCCTCGCCTTCCTGTTCTATATATGTAACTATCTGGCACGTTTCAAGAATGCCATTGTCATCGTCATAGGCATTGTCGTCATTATCCTCATAGTGCTCTCACGCCAGATAAAGCAGCGCAGCATCCGTCTCGAACGGCTCTTCCTGAAGAATCTCCGCTCACGCGACGTCGCGGCACAGGTGAAGGGTGCCAAGCGTCCGTCATACGCCTCACACCTTATAGAGCGCGACCTTACGATGGCTGAGGTGACCGTTCCGCCTAACTCACTGTGGGCAGGACAGACGCTGGCCGAGCTGCAGTTAGGGCGCAGACTGGGCATCCATGTGAGCAGCATACTCAGAGACGGACGCCGACTGAACATCCCATACGGCGCAGAGCGTATCTTCCCGGGCGACAGGCTACAGGTGATAGGCTCCGACCAACAGATATCTGAGATTTGCAAGGCTCTCGAGACAGCCGTGATTCCTGACGATGACACGCTGTATGAGGACCGCGAGATGATACTGAGGCAGATTGTCATCACCAGCAACTCGCCTGTCCTCGGCAAGGCTCTCTGCAAGAGCGGACTGAGAGAACAGCACGGGCTGTTGGTTGTGGGTATAGAGCAGGGACAGCAGAATCTGACAAGTGTCAATCCTAACCATGTCTTCGAGTATGGCGACGTGGTATGGATGGTGGGCGAACGGCACTCTTTTGAGGCTATCGGATATTAGAATTATGCTCAGACTAACACTTGCCATCGCCCTCTGTGTGACGCTCATACCGTGCCCACATGCCTCGTCAGCTATCCCCTTCTCCTGCCGCCCGCCCCACATGGAGCTGTATGATGAGCCTCTGGCAACATCATTTCATGCTGCCACAGCTACCACTGACAATGCTTCTGCAACGACAATCGCCGACACCATCAGCCGCCATAACGCCATCAGCCGGATAGCCAGAGCGGCATATATCCCTCTACCCCTTATAACCGTCGGGCTTCTGTCAGCCCTCAAAGACAAGCACGACATCGGGCAATGTCCCACACCACTGACCATGCATGATGACGGCATAGCAGATTATCTTCAGTTTGCGCCTGCCGCTGTGATGCTATCCATGAAGGCCGCCGGCATAGAGAGCCGCAGCTCATGGCCGCGTATGCTGGCAGGAGGAGCGGCATCGGGAATCCTCATGGCGGGCATGGTGAAGGCTACGAAACATATCATAGACATGCCACGTCCTGACGCCTCAGACATGGAGAGCACCCCCTCAGGCCATACGGCCGTGGCATTCATGTCGGCCACAATGCTGTCTGAAGAGTATGGCCACCTCTCGCCATGGGTCTCTGTCGGTGCCTATGGTGTCGCCACAGCCACCGGACTGCTGCGCATCAGCCAGAACAAGCATTGGGCATCAGACGTGATGGCAGGTGCCGGAATGGGAATCCTCGCGACTGAGATAGGCTATGCTGTGGCTGACGCCTTATTAGGCAAATGGCCGTCATACACATCTTCGCCCTCCACACGCACCTGGAGCTATGGCCAACGCCCGTCGGGCATAGGGCTTTACACAGGATTCTTCCTACCTACTGGCCACACCACGACATCTGACGGAGAGACAATAAGCCGCATGACCGGAACCGTGACCGGCATAGAAGGCTCATGGTACATTACCGACAAAATAGGCGTCAGCTGTCATGGCTCGCTCTCCGAATGCCGCATAGCGACTCCCGACGGCGGAGTGACTGACGGAGTGGAGAAGACATTCATGGCAGGCATAGGGCCGTGTGCGTCAATAACTCTCGCCCCATGCTGGCGTCTGGGACTGAGAATGATGGCGGCATATGTCCACTATGACTCGGTGAAAGCCACTCAGCCAGACATCTGTATCCCATCGTCAGGAGGAATGGCTATGGTCAGCGGAATAGGATTAGGCCTGCTTACAGAAAGGAGCATCGAGACAACGCTCATCATCGACCATACCCTACGCCCCCAGCATGACGGCCGTGACAGAGGCATGACACATGGATTCATTATCGGCGGAAAGGTCATGGTAAGGATATAAAGACGATGGAGCAAAGATATCACTACCAGCCACACACTAAGAGAAATAACTAAAACGAAGCACCAAAAGAATATGAGACAACGAATTGCCACAAGCGAGATAACCAAGCGACACCCCAAAACACTCTACTGCTCGACAGACAAGGAGTATGCAAACCTTGCGAACGAGCTGTATGACCAGCTGTACGACGAACTGTCATTTATGGAAGACAAGGAGGTAAGGAACACATGTATCAGCCTGGCTTTATATTTTGAGGACATACACTCTGGCACCCGCCAGTTTGAGACATTCACACGTCTATACAGCAAGATGTATGGCAAGTACGTGCCGTTCTACGACTCACAGGACGCATCATCGCCCGAAGCCGAACTCGACGCGATAAACTTTATATTCTGGCTTTCGATAGTGGCAGAACGTCATGGAATGATTATAAACCCGAAGAACCAGGGTCAGATGAATCTGGCAAAGGGAATTCTAAGCTTTTGGAACCAGAAGAAGCATAAGATATCTCCCAATGAGGAACTTGCCGACTACTTATTCTCAGAAGAGACACA